>OMTX01000126.1 GCA_900314085.1 uncultured Lachnospiraceae bacterium
ACTTTGAGAGAAATATTTCAAACGTCTGGAACGCCCGAAACAGTTGTTTTTTCCTTGACAACCTCCTGCCCGACAAATAAAATATATGGGTATGTGTAAAAGCGTCTCACCCGTGTCTCGGGAAGCTTTTACGGCGGTAGCGCGGAAGGGTTCTTTCAAATGCGGCTGTTTGTGAGGATCCGGCGCAGTTTTTGTTTATCACAAATCAATACACATCTGTTTTTAGATGTGCCCGATGTTTTGGAGGTATTCTGATGGCAAACATCAAGTCCGCAAAGAAGCGTGTCGTTACCCAGGCAAAGCGCGCCGAGAGAAATCAGGCCGTTAAGTCCCGCGTGAAGACAGAAGTCAAGAAGGTTGAGGCTGCCGCTGCAGCAGGCGACAAGGCAGAGGCTGCAAAGGTTCTTGCCGGCGCTACTTCCCAGATTGAGAAGGCTGCCACGAAGGGCGTTCTGAAGAAGAACACCGCTTCCCGCAAGGTAAGCCGTCTTGCAAAGATCGTTAACTCTATGGAGTGATCGATCGCCATATTCTTTTGAAATAGAGAGCCCTGCGGAACCGTCATTCCGCAGGGCTCTTTTTTCTGTCTCCTAGGCAGCGGCGTCGTTTCGGGAAGGCCGGTGAAAAACTGTTAAGAAGCACTATCGTATCAGCGCCGCACGGCCTCCGCCAGCAGGGACTCCAGGGCGACCTGTTCGTCCATCTTTCCGGACTTGATCCGGTAGTCGTAGTCTTCTGCCCGGCTCAGAATTTTCCGTACCTCCTGTGCGGAAATGCGGGAAAGCAGAGCCCGGTTCTTCCGCACGATCCAGTCCTGCTTCAGCGCCTCCGTCATCTCCTGACTTGACACATGGTTCTGCACCATGGAAGCGGTCTTCAGAAGCTGCAGGAACTGCTGCTCTATGAGGGAGATAATCTTCACGGGAGCTTCCCGGGAAATGAGAAGGTCGGTATAGATCTTCATCACCCGCTTCTCATCCCGATCCGCAATGGCATCCACGATGGAGAAGACCTTGGAATTGACCTGGCCGGAGCAGATTTCCTCCACGTCGGAAAGTTCAATCGTCTTCTTGTCGGCACAGTAGGAAATGAGCTTTTCCAGCTCATTGTCCATAATGGTCATCGTGTCCGAAGCATCTGTGCCCGTGGAAGTTCTGGCACAGAACTCGGTATAGGCGTCATTTGTAATCTGAAGGCCGCTCCTTCCGATCCGGCTCAGGATCCACCGTTTCAGGGTATCGCCCTTCCAGGCTGTCAGCTCCTGGACAAGCCCCTTTTCCGCAATCTCTTTATATACCTTGTAGGTCTTGACCGCTTCGTTTTCTATGAAGATGAAGCGGCAGGTCTCTGCCGGGGAAGCCAGGTATTCCGCCAGGGCATCCCTGTCTTCCTTCCGCCCCTTCTTGGAAAAAATCCCGCTGTCCTCCACGAGAATAACCCTGTAATCCGCGAAAAAAGGCATTGTCTCCGCCTGGGCAATAAGCTCTTTCACATCGAGCCCGGCTCCCTCGTAGGCAGTATAGTTCATGCTGCCTTCGGTTCCCTCCGGCAGAAGGCCCTTCAGAAGCAGGTTCCGGTAATTTTTCTTCAGATAAGCTTCCTGCCCGTAGAGCAAATACATGGGGCGGAAGGTCTTCGTTTTGATGTCGGTATCGAGTGTGGTCATTGCTTTTTCCATTCCGGCGATATTGAAAATACTTTCATAAGTATAAGGCAACACCGTCTCTTTTCCAAAGAATTTTTCATCAAAATCAACGTCATCCCAGTTAATTGAACGCTTCCCCCTGAAACGGATATCATTGATAAGGACAACGTTCTTGCCTTTCGAATCATGAATAATGGATACATTTTTATTATTAATCATTTGCTATTGTCCTTTCTATACGGGCACCTCACATTCACTTTCCCCTCTTCCATCGCAAGGTCAATCTCCCCGCACTCAATCGTGCAGTAGAGGGGGATATCCCGGTCCGCGAGGCGCTCCTTTGTTTCTTTGTTGGGATGGCCGTAGGAATTGTCTTCACCGGCGGAAGCCAGCGCGAGCGCAGGGGCGAGCGCGTCGAGAAAATCTTCACAGTTCGAGCCCTTCGAGCCGTGATGATTGCACTTTAAAGCCACGATGCGGCCGTTTTTCCCGGAGACAGGGCCGCCTGTTCCGATCGTTGCCGCACCGCCCTCCACGACACTTCGTGCCCATCGGTCTGAGAGAATCCTCTCCTCCTGTTCTTCCCCCAGATCTCCCCACAGGGGTATGGCGAGATTCTCATATTCCATCCACAGGGCCAGGCAGTTGGCATTCGTATCGCCTTCATAATCGCTGCTTCCGGCATAGAGGCAGGACAGGACGAGAGGCTCCTTCTTTCCGCAGACCAGCCGGTCCCCCTTTTTCATATAGGAGATCTCCGCCCCGCAGGAAGACGCCGCAGCAAGAAGGCTTTCGAAGTTTTCATTCCGAACAACGCCCTCCGCAAAGACAAGGTGCCGCACCCGCATCCCGTCTTCCATGGCTTCAACTGCCCCGTTCAGATGGTCGGCGTCCGTGTGGGAAATAAACCAGTAGTCGACGGTCCCGATGCCCCTCGACCGCAGGAAGGGAAGCAGGGTGTACTTCCCGACGTTTTTCTCATCCGTTGAGCCACCGTCTATGAAAATCTGTGTTCCGTCCGGGGCGGACAGATAGAGCCCGTCCCCTTGTCCCACATCGACCATTGTGAAAGAGAACGTCTTCTCCGGGGCTGTCCGGATATCAAGCAGAAGCAGAACTGTCAGCCCGCAGGCAGCCGGCAGATACTTCAGATACGCTTTCTTCCGCGCGGGATGCGTATTTGCCCGGTCTTCCGCCCTCCGGAGGGCTTCGAAGAGAAGGAGGAGGCACTTTATTAGTAATGCAAAGAACAGATAGTAGAGAGCAATCCGGAACAGGGAAGGCTTCCCCGTGACGATGCGGGAAAACGGCAGCTTCAGGGACCGGTCTGCCATAAATTCATAGAACCAGATGATGAGATGGGAAGGGAACAGAAGAAAAGGCAGTGATGTGATGCCGGCAATGAGAGCTGTCGGCAGAAGCACCGACATCAGGGGAATGAGGAGGACGTTTAAGAAAATCTGATAGGTGGGAACAATATAATAGACGGACGCCACCAGGGGCAGCGTCCCGAAGCAGACGACAGCGGAAGAAAGAACAGAAGAGGCCAGTCGTTCGGACAGGGATGGCTCCCACCCGTGAACCGTCCGGTGCCGGTAGCGAAGATACTGGTCAAAGGCCGTTCCGACCGGCCCCGCCGCAGCAGCAACCACTGTTACCGCCCCGAAGGAAAATACAAAGCCCGTATCAAATACGGCCAAAGGATTTCTCAACAGGATAATGAGAGCCGCTACCCCGATAGCCGTCAGCATGTCGTATTCCTCTCCGAGGACCTGGGAGAGAAGGTAGATGGCAAACATGAGAAAGGCGCGCATCCCGGAGACGGAAGCCCCCGTCAGCTGGCAGTAGAAAAACGCGGCCGGAATCGCCCCGGCAGCAGAAACGGCAAATGAAAGCTTCAGCTTCCGGAGGAGCTTGTATACGCTCATCGCCACAAGGGAGATGTGGAGGCCAGACACTGCCAAAAGATGCGCAATTCCTGCTGCCGAGAAGAGGTCCTTCACCTCCGTATCCATCCCGCTCTTGTCGCCGAGAACCATGGCAGACAGCACGGACGGCTCCTCCCCCGGCAGATTTCTTTCATAGAACGCTGCAATTCTCTGCCGGATTCCATAGAAGAATTCGCCGAAAGAAAATGCGGGAACGGCCACTTTCTCAAAATCCGGATTCCTCAGCTTGAGAAAAATCCCTTTTGACCGGAGATAAGTCCTCTCGTCAAAGCCCCCGTCATTCCTCCGTTCCCGGATTTTTCCTTTCGAGACGGAGAATGTGGTCATGGTACCGATTGGAAGTTCCCGGTCAGAGGCAAGGGAAATCCGGCCGAGCTTCTCTCCCTCCTCCGACACACAGTCCTTCAGGCAAAGTTCGATGTAACCGTTCTTTTCGGTCTTCTTTTCCACTTTCCCCCGGATGTGAAACTGCTCCCTGTCACCGACAAACGCCTCAATTCCTCTTTCCTGCCGCAGGGACAGAAGTCCCCTGAAAAATCCTGCCGGAAAAGAAAATATGAGTACAAAAAGAAGAAGGACTGCTGCCCTTTTTCTTTTCCCCTTGAAACAAAAACAGGAAACAAAAGCGGCAAGAATGAGTGAAAAGGCTGCCGCAGCCGCTGCCCCGCCTCCCGACACCGCCGGAAGCAGGGCAAAAAGATCTCCGAGAAGAAAGAGAAGACCTGCTGAAAACAGGATTCTCTTTTCCATGATGATTCCTTAGAAAAATGATAATTATTCAGAAGCGACGAGTTCCATATCCGGCTCATAGAGCCCCGAATAGGTTCCGTCCCCTGTCACTGGTTTTCCGCTGACATAGACCGTGATCTGAACCTTGTTGATGGAGTCGATGGCGCACAGGGAATCGACCAGGGAATAAATGGCGACGTTCGCCGTCACATTGGAAGCCTGGGTGAAATAGTTGTTGTCAAGATCGACGTAGCAGATGCCATCTGTGGTCGAGATATGCAGGATTTCCGACGGGTCGGTAAATACAGCACGGGCTTCCGACCCGGCCGGTTCCTCCGCCAGATTTTCTATGACGAGTTTCTCGATATTTGTATTGGATGAATAATGTACATTCCGGGGAAGGGGAACGAGCTTCTCTCCGTCTTCACTCGCGTAATAAATCGTCAGATCCCGGTTCTGAAGCTCTGCCTGATCTTTGCCGAAGTCCCCGACAAAGGTGTCCTTTGTCATCACGCCAATGGTCCGGCCTGTCGCATCCGTCAGCGGATCATTTCCGGAAAAGAACATGACGGACTGGGCGTCCGGCACGGCTCCGAGCAGGGTCTTTACCACGCAGGCACGTGCCAGCGTCTCCCTGCTTCCGGAAAGCAGCGTGTAGCTTCCCGTCAGATAGACGGAAATCTGTCCGCTCTCCGCATCCAGGCCGGCATCAAAAACGCAGCCCGAATCCGGCAGGGCAGCCTTCAGATCCCCGTTCTCCGGCGTAGCGGAAAGCTGCTTTAAAAGGGCGGTAATCAGACTGTCCGGATTGCCCGCCTCCTCTATCACCCGTTTTTCAGTAACAATTTTTGTTTCGTCTGCAGAAAGACAATATATGGTCTGCCCCTCCTGTTCCTCTGTATTTCCGCAGGCGGAAAGCATCGGCAGCATGAGAAGCAGGGCAAGAACGACAGCGGAAAGGCGAAAAACTGCCTTTCCCGGCATTCCGCTTTTTCTTCCGCCCCATATTCGCAGGAAAGGTACAGGAGATTTACTGAACTTCTTCATCTTGTTTCCTCCCCTTCAATATACTTAAGCGGTATGCGGACAACGAACCGGGTTCCTTCGCCCAGCTTGCTTGTCACCTTGATTTCCCCTCGGTGCATACGGATGACATTCTGGGTAATGGAAAGACCAAGACCTGTTCCGCCTATTTCCCGCGAATGGGACTTGTCCGCCCGGTAGAAGCGCTCGAAGATATGCGGAATGCTCTCCTCCGGAATTCCGAGACCGTTGTCCTCGACGTGCAGGTAAAAATAGCGGTGGTCGGCGTTCAGGCTGACATGGACGAACCCGCCGGGATTGTTGTATTTCACGGCATTCTCAACGAGATTTGACACAGCAAGGGAAAACTTCGTCTCATCAACCTCCGCCGTAATAGGCCGGAAGCTCTCGAGCACCAGCTCAACTTCAGCCTTTTCGGCAATGGGGCGGATCCGCTTCATGACACTTTCCACGAGTTCATTGATGCGGACCTGGCTGACTTCAAGCGCACCCTGGTTTTTGTCAAACTTGACGAGCGTCAGGAGGTCGTTGATGATCTTTGTCTCCCGGTCGATTTCCCCGGTGATGTCCTCCATGAAATCCTTGTAGAGGTCGACCGGCGCATCCTCCATGCCGTTCAGTGAATCCGCCAGCACCTTCATGGAGGTGAGCGGCGTCTTCAGCTCGTGGGACACGTTTGACACGAATTCCTGCCGGGATGCGTTCTGCCGGTTCATCTCTTCCGCATAGCTATTGAAGGCAGCTTCCACCCTGGCCGTCTCCGCGGACCGGTTCTCAGAGAGGGGGGGCTCCACAAAGCCCTTCTCGACGTCGCTGATGGACCTGGCAAGAGAGGTGACCGGCCGAACCATATGCCGGGACATGAAGAAGGAAATCAGGAAAGCCAGAATGACATCAATGAAGAGGAAGAAAATAATGAAAGCTCCCTGCTCATCCTTGTTCATGAGACTGTTGTCGATGGGCGTCACGAAGAGGATCACCCCGTAGGAATCCGCATCATTGGCGGGATTTACCGGAGAGACTGAATTTGCTGCTCCCGTCACATTGCCGGATACACCGGAAGTCCTGCCGGACTTTTCTGCTGAAGCACTGATCGGAACAGCAACCGTCAGGAAGTTGTTTGCCGTGTCTTCCTCAAAGGCCGTTGTCCCCATGGAAGCCTTGACAGCGATATCCCAGACAATGCTTTTCCCCTCATACAGGGAATAGGTGTCCTTGACGACACGCAGGGTATTGTCCATGACCAGAATGCGGCCGGAGAAAGACTGGGCCACGGAATCCAGGGTAATATTTACGGTATCGTCCTTAGGATTTGTGAGATAGCCGCTCGTAACAATCTCATTGATGAGAATCTGGGCTTCGCCGGATACGCGCAGGATGTTGCTGTTCAGCGTCTCCTGCTCATACACATAGGAAAGCCCGTAGGAAAGGATAAAGCACGGAACCGTGCCAAGAAGGAATGCGAGAAGGAAAATCCGCATCCGCAGGCTGTGAAAAATATTGACAAGTGAATATTTCTTCTTTTTCAAGACAGGAAGTCCTTATGGCTTGTAGAAATAACCGACGCCCCACTTCGTCTGGACATAACGGGGCTCGCTGGGATTTTTCTCGATCTTTTCGCGAAGGCGGCGGATATGGACGTCAACCGTCCGCGCATCCCCCGGATAGTCCTCTCCCCAGACCGCCGTCAGCAGGGCCTCGCGGCTATAGACCTTGTTGGGATGTCTGACCAGAAGGAGCATCATATCGAATTCCTTGCTCGTGAGATTGATCTCCCTGTCGCCGATATAGAAGCGGCGGGAATCTCTGTCCATCTTCACATCGCCGTCCCGGATAATGGCGTCGCTCTCCTTGTCGTCATTTGTCCCGCTCCGCCGCATGATGGCTTTGATGCGGGCCTTGACTTCGAGAATATTGAAAGGCTTTGTGATGTAGTCGTCCGCCCCGTACTCGAGCCCGAGAATTTTGTCCATATCATCGCCCTTGGCGGTCAGCATAATGATCGGGACAGTCGAAAATTCACGGATGCGCTGGCAGACCTCAAAGCCGTCCATCTTCGGCAACATGACGTCCAGAAGAATCATGTCAAAAGCCGTTTCCGCACAGCACTTCAGGGCTTCTTCCCCGTCGTAGGCGCACGTGACTTCAAAACCGTCCTGCTCCAGGGAAAAACGGATGCCCTTGACGATCAGTTTTTCATCATCAACTACAAGTACTTTTTTTGCCATGGTCTGTCCATTCTATGACTAATATAAAGAGCTTCAGCCTGCCGCAGAATTTCACACTGCTATTGGCGCTCTCACTCTTCGGCAGACTTATACCGTAATTTTGTCTGCAATCTTGCTATAGAGCCCGTCCTTGATGCCGGAAATCTTTTTCAGATCCGTCGTCTTTTTAAATGGCCCGTTCTTCGTCCGGTAGCTGATAATAGCGTCCGCCTTGGACTGGCCGACACCGGGCAGCGTCATCAGGGCAGCTGCATCCGCTGTATTGATATTGACGAGCCCGCCGGCATTCTGTCCGGATACGGAAGAAACTGAAGCCGCCGGCGGGGCTTCCTCCCCCTGCCTGCGGATATAGATTTTCTGTCCGTCCGTGACAGCCGCCGCCTGATTGATGTCCGACGTATCCGCCTCCGGCAGGAGGCCGCCCGCCAGCGCAATGACTTCAAAGACACGGGAACCGGAAGGAACCCGGTAGACGCCGGGAGAAGAAACCGCGCCGGCTGCTTCTACGAAAAAGGAAGTGTCCGCCTTTGCAGAAGATGCCTCCGAGGTATCCCCTGCTTCTTCTGCAGAAGCCTCCCCGGAAATATCTGTATCCCTTGCCGGAAATTCATCGGAAGACGAACCCTTCGCCTGCTTCCCGCTATCTTCTTCCGCGGCATAGGATTCCCCGCTCCCCTGCAGATAGGATGTTTTCCCGCAGCCTGCCAAAAGACATGCACACAGGACAGCTGAAACCGCCACTGCTTTCCATGAAAAATGTTTGCCCATTCAGCACCTCTTTCAATCATCGAAGTGCCGCTGCTTCGGATAGGCGGTTATATTTTAATGGAACGGAGGAAATATTACAATAGGGTTAAAAAATTATTTCGCAAAATCCGCAAGCACCCCGGACAGAATTTCCTCCATCCGGTCGAAATCCGCCTTCTGTGCAATGAGCGGCGGCAGCATGCGGACGACATTCCCTTCCGCTGTAAGCAATATGAGCCCGCGGGACAGGGCTTCCTTCACAACGGCGCCGGCTGAAACCGCAGCATCAAGCTCCAGTCCCTGCATATAGCCCATCCCCCGGTACTCTTTCACAAAGGAAAACTTCCGCGTCAGTTCTTCAAGCTTCTCTTCAAAGTAGGGAGCCGTCTCTTTGACATGTCCCGGCAGATTCCTCTCCGAGAGCAGCCTCAGGGATTCGGCCACAGCCCGCGTGCAAAGCGGATTTCCTCCATATGTCGATCCGTGGTCACCCGGCTTCAGGGAGTTCGCAGCGACCTGTTCCGTCACGACAAAGGCACCGACGGGAAGTCCGCCGCCTAAGGCTTTCGCCGTCGTCAGGATGTCAGGCTTTACCCCGTACTGCTGAAAGGTATAGAACGAGCCGGTACGTCCGAGTCCGCACTGAATTTCGTCGAATATTAGTAATATATTTTTCTCGTCGCAGAGCTTCCGGACGCCGTCCATGAATTCCTGCGTCGCCGGATGAATGCCGCCCTCCCCCTGCAGGGGCTCGAAAATGATGGCGCATGTCCGGTCCGTGACCGCTGCTTCGACGGAGGAAAGGTCGTTGAAGTCCGCAAAGGAAACGCCGCCCATCAGAGGGTAGAAGGGGTTGCGGTAGGCGTCCGTTCCCGTGACGGAAAGAGAGCCGACCGTCCGGCCGTGGAAGGAATTCCGCATCGCAATGACCTCGTCGTCGTTCTTTCCCGTCCGATTATAATAATATCTTTTTGCTGTCTTCAGTGCCCCTTCGATGGCCTCGGCTCCCGAGTTCGTGAAAAAAACCTTGTCGAGTCCCGATACCTCTGAAAGACGCTGCGCTGCTTCCGCCAAAGGTTCATGATAATAGAGATTCGACGTGTGACAAACTCTCTTCACCTGGTCGCAGATGGCGTCCGTGAATTCCTCATCATTGGCACCGAATGCATTGACGCCGATACCTGAAGCGAAGTCCAGGTACTCCTTTCCTTCGACATCGACGAGCATCATTCCCTTCCCGCCGGCAAAGGCAACCGGAAAGCGGTTATATACCCGGATCAGGTGTTCATCGGCTTTTGCCATCAGTTCTGTCGTCTTCTCTCCCATGCGTTCTCTCCTGTCCTGACTCTGCAGCTCTTCTCCTGCTGCCAAAATCCGTTTCCTGAAAACCGTTACATTTCCGGAGTTTCCTCATCCCGGCTCTTCAGGATTTCCGTTCCGATGCCGGAGTTTGTGAAGATCTCCAGCAGCAGGCAGTGAAGGATGCGGCCATCGAGGATGGCCACCCGGTATACCCCGTTTTCCACGGCATCAATAGCGTTCCGGATTTTCGGAATCATGCCGCCGTCGATCGTTCCGTCAGCAATCAGGCTCTCTGCCTCGTCAACGGTGAGCTCACTGATCAGAGACTTAGGGTCCTTCACATCCCGAAGGAGACCGGGTGTATCCGTCAGAAAGGCCAGCTTCTCGGCATGGACGGCCTTTGCGATGGCGCAGGCCGCATCATCCGCATTGATATTGTAGGTATGGAAATTCTCATCCTGACCGATGGGGCAGACAATGGGAAGAAAGTCCTTTTCCAGAAGGTCGTAGAGGATCTTCGGATTCACTGCCTCGACTTCCCCGACATAGCCGATATCCTGCCCCGTAGAGGAATACTGCTTCTTTACGGTGAGGAGGTTGCCGTCCTTGCCGGAGACACCGGCTGCCAGGACGCCCAGAGACTCAACGCTTGAAACCAGGGATTTGTTGATGCGGTTTAAGACCATTTCCGCGACTTCCATGGAGAGGTCGTCCGTCTTCCGGAGGCCGTCAATGAAGACGGGCTCTTCGCCTGCCCTCCGTACCCAATTGCTTATGTCCTTCCCGCCCCCGTGAACGATGATGGGCTTGAAGCCGACGAGTTTCAGGAGCGTAACGTCGCGAATGACTTCTTTCTTCAGCTCAGGATCCACCATGGCGGATCCCCCGTACTTGATGACGATGATCTTCCGGTTGAAGCGCTGGATGTAGGGCAGAGCCTCCACCAGGACCGAAGCCTTGGCCTGGATCTCCTTCATCTCTTCCGAATCGAGTACCCTGTCTTTGAAGTAATGTGCCTGGTCTGCCAAAACATTCCTCCCGTTATGAAAGTGCTTACAAAATAGGTAGAACATAGGCGGAGCAAAAATCCGCCGCCCTTTTTGCCGTCCTTACGACCGGTAGTCCGCATTGATATTGATATATTCGTGCGTCAGGTCGCAGCCGAAAGCTTCCGCGGAAGCCTCTCCGGCCTTCATGTCGCAGGTCACCACGACATGCGGGCTCTTCAGCATCTCCGTCGCCGTGCCTTCATCGTAGCCTGTCGCCAGCCCGTCTTCCACAAGGCGGAGGGACATGGCTTCCGGGATTTTTTCGCCGGCAGCAAGGAGGTCGGTTTCTTCAGAAATGGAAAGCCCGCTTCCACACCAGATATCCACGATATCCGGATTGAAGGGTACACCGGCATAGCCGAGGGCACAGAAGATGCGGCCCCAGTTCGCATCATTTCCGAAGACAGCTGCCTTTGTAAGATTCGATTCGATGACGGATTTCGCCAGAATCTTCGCATGCTCCTTCGTATCCGCATGGATGACGCGGCACTCGAGAAGCTTCGTTGCGCCCTCACCGTCTTCCGCCATGGACTTGGCCAGGTGGAGATTTACGATGCGGAGGGCGGAAAGGAAGGCCTCATAGTCCTCCTCTTTTTCCGTAATCTCTGCATTTCCTGCCATGCCGTTGGCCAGCAGCATACAGGTATCGTTCGTAGACATATCTCCGTCGACAGAGATCATATTGTAGGAATCACCGACCGTTTCGGAGAGAGCTTCCTGCAGCAGTTCTTTCGAGATGGCGCAGTCCGTCATCACGAAGGAAAGCATCGTACACATATTGGGGTGGATCATGCCGGATCCCTTCGCCATGGCTCCGATGGTCACGGTCTTTCCGCCAATCTCAAAGGAAATGGCGATCTGCTTTCCGTGGGTATCCGTCGTCCGGATGGCCTCGGAAGCCTCCGCCGCCTCCTCTGCAGAACGCATCAGTTTTCCGGCCATGTCGTCTATTGCCGTGATGATGCGGTCGAGCGGAACCCTTGCCCCGATGACGCCGGTCGACGCCACAAGAACTTCGGAATCATGAAGAGAAAGCGCTTTCTTTGCTGCCTCCGCCTCCTCTGCACAGATGGAAAGTCCTTCCTTCCCCGTCGCCGCATTCGCGATGCCGGTATTGACGACGACAGCGGAAACAGGCTTTCCCGAGGAAACGATGCTTCGGTCGAACTGTACAGGCGCCGCCTTCACAACATTTGTCGTAAATGTCGCTGCTGCTGTACAGGGAACCTCAGAAAAAATCATGGCGCAGTCGTTCCTGTTTTCGTATTTGATATGGCCAGCACAGTGAGCCGCTGAAAAACCGAGGGGTGCGCAGACACCGCCTTCAACTCTCTTCATCGCACATTCCTTCTTTCTATGACTAATATAAAGCCTGCATGGCTTCCGGCTCCTGACGGGAGGGCGGAAACCTTTCAAGCGTTAAAATTCGTAATATTTGCCTCATTCAAGGGCATCTCGTAATAGTTCACGTCTTCGCGCTCTGCGAAACCCTCCCCGTTCCAGAAGAGGTTTCCGATTTCATTATTCTTGTAAGCGATGAGGGTGACCTTGTTTACGTGTTCGTCCTTCAGCGCCTGCATGGCCGTTGCCACCATCGCCCGGCCGATGCCCTGCCGCCTGAAAGCCTCTGCCACACAGACATGGTAAAAGCAGGCGTTCCGCCCGTCGTGCCCGCAGAGGATGGACCCCACGATTTCATTATTCTCATTCACCGCCACAATGGACGTCGTCGGGTTGCGGCGGATGAAACGCGTGACAAAATCCTGCGAGTCATCAATTGTACGGATTCCGAACCCGTGGATCGTCATCCACAGGGCGTGCACTGCCTCGTAGTCTTCGGGCTCCATTGTCCGGATGCTGATATTCTGCATGCAGTCTCCTTTTAAAAGCGGAAGGACAAGCCAAGGGCTATCCCTCCACCGTAAAAATGCTTACGGGAAAATAGGGGCCTTCATAAGCCCCATGGTCTCCGGCAGGGCAGCAAGCAGATTCATATTCTGCACGGCCTGACCGGCAGCGCCTTTAACGAGATTGTCAAGAGCACCGGCCATTACGACGCGATGCGTCCGGGGATCAACCTTGAACCCGATGTCCGTGAAGTTCGATCCCTCCACCCAGCGGGTCTCCGGCCAGACACCTGCACCAAGCAGGCGGATGAATTTTTCATCAGAATAATATTTTTCGTAAGTCTCCTGAATCATGGCGTCATCCGGCAGAACCGTCTTTCCGGTCGGCAGGGTGACTTCCTGAAGGGAAGCATATTCCGTTGCGAGAATGCCCCGCTGCATGGCAATGAGGTGAGGCGTGAAATTGATGAGAATAGGACTTCCGTCGCCGCCGGCTTTTTCATTGGCGTACCCGAGCTGTTCCTCAATTTCAGGGGTATGCCGGTGGGTGGTCACCCCGTAGGGCTTGACGGATTCATTGACCTCACAGAAGAGATTCGGAAGCTTGGCTCCGCGGCCGGCGCCGCTCGTTCCGGACTTTGCATCAATGATCAGGGTATCGGGATCAATAAGTCCCTCTGCTACCAACGGATAGGCCGTAAGTATGGAGCAGGTCGTAAAGCAGCCGGGATTTGCGATGAGGCGGGCGGTTTTGATGTCTTCGCGGTTCACTTCACAAAGACCATAGACCGCTTCAGCAAGGAGTCCGGGATCGTCATTTCGTTCTATCCCCTTGTACCACTGCTTATAGACTTCTATGTCCTTCAAACGGTAGTCAGCGGAAAGGTCGATGATTTTTACCTTTGAAAGTATTTCTTCCGTCAGAACGCCGCTGAGATAGCCCTGGGGCGTTGCCGTGAAGATGACGTCGCACTCCTCCGCCATCACGGAGAGGTCCGGCTCCCGACAGATATCGTATTTCTCTTCAATCAGGCCGCGGAAGTTTCCGAAGATATCCGAAAATCTCTGGCCTGCATAAGACTTTGATCCGTAGAAAACGACCTGGGCTTCCGGGTGGGAAAGGAGGATTCCCGCAATTTCCGCTCCGGCGTAGCCTGTCGCTCCGACAATTCCGACTCGTATCATTTGAACTCTCTTTCCGTAAATCACTTTTAATCACTAAACTTACTCATTATAACAAAAGGAAAAATATATACAAAACCGTTTATGGAGAAACTTTTTCTTGTTTCTTTCCTATTTTTGGAAGAAATTTTCAGCAAAAAAATTTTGCCCCGGTGCAGGGACTGGTGTATGATAAGGAAAGTTATGCAGACACAGCCTCTCAAAGACGAGAGTTTTTGTGCTGTAAGGATTGCGGGGCTCTCCCGCAAGAAGAATAGGGACGGGTGCTTACTTCTCCGCCCGGATTTTTTTCCAAAAGAAGAAAGGAAGAAGAAATGGCAAAGGAAAAGGTAATTCTGGCTTACTCAGGCGGACTCGACACGACAGCAATCATCCCCTGGCTCAAGGAGAACTACAACTATGACGTCGTCTGCTGCTGCGTTGACTGCGGACAGGAGGAGGAGCTCGACGGCCTCGAAGAGCGGGCCAAGCTCTCCGGCGCATCGAAGCTCTACATCGAAGACATCACAGACGACTTCGCGGACAACTATATCGTTCCCTGCGTCCAGGCCGGCGCTGTCTATGAGCACGCTTACCTGCTCGGCACCTCCATGGCCCGCCCCGGCATTGCAAAACGCCTTGTCGAAATTGCCCGCAAGGAAGGTGCTACCGCCATCTGCCACGGTGCTACCGGCAAGGGCAATGACCAGATCCGTTTCGAGCTCGGCATCAAAGCGCTGGCGCCTGATCTCAAGATCATCGCTGCCTGGCGGGATGACAAGTGGACGATGCAGTCCAGACAGGACGAGATCGACTATTGCAAGGCCCACGGCATCCATCTTCCCTTCTCTGCCGATCACTCCTACAGCCGCGACCGGAACCTTTGGCACATCAGCCACGAGGGACTTGACCTTGAGGATCCTGCCCACAAACCTGACTACGACAACCTCCTCGTTCTCGGCGTCACCCCTGAAAAGGCGCCCGACAAGGAGACAAAAGTTTCCATCGACTTCGTAAAGGGCGTTCCCGTTGCCGTCAATGGAAAACAGATGTCCGTCGCTGACATCATCCGGAAATTAAATAAGCTCGGCGGCAAGAACGGCATCGGTATCATCGATATCGTCGAGAACCGCGTTGTCGGCATGAAGTCACGCGGCGTCTATGAAACTCCCGGCGGAACGATCCTGATGGCCGCCCACGACCAGCTGGAAGAGTTGATTCTCGACCGCGAAACCATGGAAATGAAAAAGAAACTGGGAAGCCAGTTCGCCCAGATCGTCTACGAGGGCAAGTGGTTCACTCCCCTCCGCGAAGCCATTCAGGCCTTCGTCGAGAAGACGCAGGAAAATGTCACGGGCACGGCAAACATGATCCTCTACAAAGGAAATATCATCAAGGCCGGAACGACATCTCCCTACTCTCTCTACTCCGAATCCCTCGCTTCCTTCACCACCGGTGACCTCTACGATCACCACGACGCTGAAGGCTTCATCACCCTCTTCGGCCTGCCCATCAAGGTCCGCGCCCTGAAGGAACAGGAGCGGGAAGCTGCAGCAAAGAAGCCGAAGAAGACGAAATCGGCAGGCAAAAAGACAGCTGCAAAGAAAACGACGGCAAAGAAAGCCGCAAAGAAGAAATAAGAAATCCAACTGATTATGGACAAGGGGCTGTGGTGAGAACCGCAGCTCCTTTTTTGATGGATCGGCCCTTTCTCCGGCGGCTCGTCCGCCTTCCTCCCAGAAAGGCCGGTATCGGAACCCCCTCGGCCATCGGCCTTTATACTGCATTTTTCCTTTGGTGGAATTCATGCTCCGTATGCTCACGTCTTCTCCGGGCAGTGCATACGGAGTTCGTCCGCAGAAGAAAAGTCCCTCCCGGACGCCTTGGCGGTCTACGGACCGCTTGTGGCGCCCGATGAGGGGCTTTTTTCTGCTACCGTATTGTTTCCACACCGTCTGCCCTGCGAATCCGTGAGTGCCGGAGCGGTTTGGCCGATAGAGCGGTTTCTGGCCGGCCTCCTCCGAGGGGGATTCCTGCGGCTTGCGCACTATTCTTGCTGACCGGCAGGCTCGCGCCGGCTGCTGCGCCAGTCACGTTTCTGGCCGTATTTCCAGGTTGCGCTATTTGCTGCTGATATTCAGTGTGACGCGTTTGCCAGTATAATTCTAAGCATCAATTGAACATCCCTTACGGTACAAATAAGTTTCCGGAAAGATCTATGTGTCTGGATGTTCGTGGCACTGATATGATTGCTGTTGCCGAAGATAGCAGCCTGCCATTTGCTGAGAACTGCGGTGGAGCGAAAGGATGATCTCCATTCGAAAGGTTCCGGAACCCGGCGCGTTCCTGCCGGTCAGCAAGGCTTCCGGGGAAGCCGAAGGCACGAGACTCCTGAAGGTCCGTCGCGGAAATTCGTTGAGAAGCCAAACTCGCCTGTAGAAAATGTGAGTATATAAGAGCCTGGCCTGATGTAAAAGTAAGCAGGAAAAAGAAGGTGTGCCCAGACGGGCGCCGCGAGCGGTCCGTAGACCGCCTGGCGACCGGCGGGGTACCCTTCTTTTCCGCGGGATCCGATCTGCCGGCTCTTGCTGAGTCACATTTTCGAAGGCTGTTGCAAGGTACGTCATAATTCGGGGAGGAGGGCCTGAAGGATCGAGCTGCCGCACGGCCTTTCTGAAAACAAGGCAGGGAGCCGCCGGAGAAAGGGCCGTACCGCAAAAAGAGGGACTGTGTTTCCACAGCCCCTCGTGCTATCAATAAGGATAATATTCAGATCTTCTCTTCTGCTTCTGCAGCGAACTTGCTCTCATCGAGGTTGGAGGGATCCTGGCCGATGTAAGCCGAGATACCGCCGTCAATATAGATGACCTGGCCGTTGATGAAGTCGGATGCGCTCGATGCAAGGAATACAGCAAGGCCCATGAGGTCTTCCGTATGGCCCCAGCGCTGTGCGGGAGTCTTGGACCGGATGAAGCGGTCGAAAGGATTCATGGAGCCGTCGGCCTGACGCTCTCTGAGGGGAGCGGTCTGGGGCGTTGCAATGTAGCCGGGTCCGATGGCGTTGCACTGGATATTGTACTGACCATACTCGGAGCAGATGTTCCGTGTCAGCATCTTGAGGCCGCCCTTGGCAGCTGCATAAGCGGATACAGTCTCACGGCCGAACTCGCTCATCATTGAGCAGGCATTGATGATCTTGCCGCTTCCCTTCTTCATCATGGAAGGAAGGACAGCCTTCGAGCATACGAAAGGTCCGGTGAGGTCGACACTGATGACCTGATCCCAGTCCTTCTTTGACATCTCAACCATGGGGATCCGCTTGATGATGCCGGCATTGTTTACGAGGATGTCGATTGTGCCAACGTTTTCCTCAACTTCCTTGACGAAAGCAGTAACCTGCTCTTCGTTCGTGACGTCGCATACCTTGCCGTAGGCCTTGATGCCGGCCTCTTCATAGGCCTTCATGCCGCGGTCTACGAGCTCCTGGTTGATGTCGTTGAAGACGATCTTTGCGCCGACGGCTGCAAACGCCTTCGCATATGCAAGGCCGAGGCCGTAGGATGCGCCGGTAACCCAGGCTACCTTGCCCGTCAGGGCGAACTTCTGAAGAAAATCTTCTGCCATTTCTTTTGTCCTTTCTTTTTTACAATAAGTCTTTGTTTGCTACATCGTCCATATCGTCAAAGTCCTGGTTCTCGCCGACCATACCCCAGATGAAGGTATAAGCGCGGGTTCCGGCTCCTGCGTGGATGGACCAGGAAGGAGAAATCACTGCCTGCTCGTTTCTCATGATGATGTGCCGCGTTTCTGTGGGCTCGCCGCAGAAATGCATCACGTAATCGTCCTCGCCGAGGTCGAAGTAGAGATAAACCTCCATGCGGCGGTCGTGGGTGTGGCAGGGCATCGTGTTCCATACGCTGCCGGGCTCGAGATGGGTAAGTCCCATCTCGAGCTGGCAGGACTCTACCTGGCCGGGCAGGATGTACTTGTTGATTGTGCGGTGGTTCGAGTCCTCAAGGGTGCCGAGTTCCTTCTTGTTCTCGGGCTTGATGACGACTTCGCCCTCCCCCGCAACGCAGTCCCGCTTGATGAGGACAGTCGGGCAGGTCCGGTGAGCGGGAGCAGAGTTCAGGTAGAACTTGGCAGGGTTCTTCGGATCATCGCTCTTGAAGACTACGTCCTTCGTTCCCATACCGATGTACATGCCGTCACGGGAAACCACCTTGTACTCTTTTCCGTCGCAGACAATGCTTCCATTACCGCCGATATTGATGACGCCAAGCTCGCGGCGATCCAGGAAGTGGGGCACCCGGAGCTCATCACCGGCTGTCAGGGCAAGTTCCTTGTTTACCGGCATAGCGCCGCCGAAGATGATGCGGTCGATATGGCTGTAGACCAGCTTGATGTCGTCCTCGAAGAAGATCTTTTCCACGAGGAATTCCTTTCTCAGCCGCTCCGTGGTGTAGTGCTTGAAATCCTCCGGAGAGCACGCTGTGCGAAGTTCCATTTTCTTTTCCTCCTTATGCTCTTTTCTCTATATCTGTCAGGCGGACATTTTTCATCCGGCCGCGGGAACCCCGTTTCCGTGCTGTCCGCCGGGCTGTCTTTTTTATTGACCTATGAAAAGGCCGGCGATTTCCTGTGTCCCGATATGCAGGAGCTCAGGCTCTCGCACGTCTTTCCCGGAAACCGAAAGGTTTTTGATACGCAGGCGCTTTATATTATTCATGTAAAGGCTTGCGCCAACCATTTCCGGGAAGTCGTCCATCATCACGGGAAGCCCCGGCTTCCGCTCTGCCGGCGGCCGATAGGAAACTTTCACATTTTCTACGGAAACCTCTTCCACCGGTTTCTCCGGCAGGCCGTAGACGCAGGCGGTCACAACGTCGGCGTTCTCAATGTCCACATGGGAAATCCGTATGGAACCGATGGCCGGCGTCATCTCATCAACCGGCCGCGCCTTCTGGTCCTGGACGTAAGGCGTGTGCCCGTCGGGATCGCAAAAGTAGAACATGTTCACCGTGAAGGGCATCCTGACCCCGTCCATCGTAAGATCTGAAAAATCAATCCCGTCAAGGAGAGACTTCTCTCCCCGCCCGCGCCGCGTCTTGATGCGAAGCCCCCGGTCCGTGTCTTTAAAAATGCTCTTCGATACGCGCACATCCGTGACACCGCACGCTGCTTCACTTCCGATGGTGACGCCGCCGTGGCCGCGTTCGAAATAGCAGTTCCGGACACAGACATCTTCCGTCCGCCGGAAGTGAGCCGTCGCCATATAGAGCTTTCCGGACTTGATGGCGATGCAGTCATCGCCGACGGAAATCTTCGTTCCGAGGATCAGCACCCGCCGGCAGGACTGGGGATCGATTCCGTCCGTATTCGGTGAGACATCCGGATTTTTGATGAAAAGATTGATGAAGGACACGTCATCAGAATAATAGGGATGGATGGTCCAGCAGGGAGAATTCGTCACGGTCACCCCGCAGAGAGTGACCTTGCTGCAGCCGTTTAAAAATACGATGTTCGGCCGCCAGGCACCGTGCCTGTGCTTGGGGTCAGACCACCAGCCGCCGGCTTCCCCGTTTCCATCGAGCGTGCCTTCGCCGATGAGGTCGAAGTCACAGACATTCAGTGCAGTAATCAGGGAAGCGTACTGGTCAAGGGGGTTGCCCTCCCAGGAGCCGAAATTATCCTCCTGTTCCCACTTCCCGGTCTTTCGGACAATGCCCGGAAGCACGGGATAATCCGCCTGCCGGGAGGATGCCAGGAGACGGGCACCCTTTCCCAGATAGAGCGTCATATGGCTCTTCATGAAAAGGGGGCGCACGGAATATATCCCTTCCGGAACATAGACGGTGCCGTCTTCGGGACACATGGCAATGGCTGCGGAAAAGGCCTCCGTGTCGTCGGTCTGTCCGTCTCCGCTTGCTCCGATATCCTTCACGTTGATGAAAACGCTCTCTTCCTTCGTGGAAAAGGATGCGCTGTCCCTCTGCCCGTCCGGTCCGGTCACCTCCAAGGTATAGGCCGTTCCCGGTTCCAGGGAAAAGAGGGTGAAGACATTGGCGGAAGGGCTCATTACGGGTTCTCCGTTTAATATGACGCTTACTCCTTCCGACGCAACGTAGCGCGTATCGGATTCAAGTTCAATTGTCGCTGCCCGGGTATAGGTCCGGATCACCGAAAATTTCATAAGGCTTTTTTCTCCTGTCCTTCCCTTCTGAGCATCTCGGTATATGCCATGAAGAGAGGCGCTACCCCTTTCGACTCATTTTCCACGACAGGTTCTGAAATATAATATTCATAGCTCCCGTCGCGATGGTTTGCTCCGCCGAGGCCGGCCACGAGGCAGATGCCGCCGAGATTGATGTCGCCGTCCTCTCCGATGGAGAAGTATTTTTCAATAATGCCGTTAAAGGCCTTCTCTCCGAACTCCCCGTAGGATTCCGGCAGGAAGCCCAGGCGGACACCCTTCAGAATGGCGGTGGCAATCAGGGCCGTACCGGAAGTTTCAAGGTAATTCCCCTCTCTGCCCCCCTGGTCGGCAACCTGCCAGAACATGCCGCTTACGTCCTGAAAATGAAGGATGGAATCAACGAAGCGTTTCAGCATCCCCATCAGATACCGTTTTTCATAATAGAGAGTCTCCGGAATGGCATCCGCCGTGTCCACAAGCGCCATGGCAAACCAGCCTAAGGACCGGAGCCAGAAATTTTTCGAACAGCCCGTCACGGGATCCGCCCAGTACATTTCCTTTGACTCGTCATAGCCGTGGTAGTAGAGCCCTGTCTTCGGATCCTTCATATGCGCTTCCACCGCCTTGAACTGGCGGATGGCGTCCGGACAGGTTGCCATTTTCTCAAAGCGGTTCCCATACTCCATATAAAAGGGCTGTGCCATATAAAGGCCGTCGAGCCAGACCTGGTTGGGATAGATCTTCTTGTGCCAGAAGTTTCCTTCCTGCGTCCGGGGCTGGGCATCGAGCTGTTCACGGAAGTGATCCATGGCCTTCCGGTAGCGCTCATCACCGGTCTGATCGTACAGGAAAAAGAGGTTCCGCGCCGCACAGACATTGTCGAGATTGTAGTCCTCAATCTTGTAGGTTCGTACATTCCCGTCTTCGTCAATGAAAGCATTGACAAAAGATACGGCAAAGTCAAGATAGCGGATTTCCCCGGTCAGATCATAGAGGGAAAGGACAGCATTAATCATGCAGCCGTCAATGTAATTCCACTTGTTCTGCTTTCCCGACCGCTCAACTTCCTTGTTCCAGAAGGGCTTCTCTGCAGTCGACTTTTCCAGGATGAGGTCGCAGTAGGCGCTTAAATCCTTCCTCAGCTGTTCGTTCATTCCTTCGTTTCCTCTTTCAGCACTTGTCTTTCGATGTCTTCTATGTACCGGCGGCAGTCCTCTGCATCGTCCGGAGTCGTATTCTCAAGCGTCGCCTGTATGTACGGTTTCTTCGTCACCGCGAAGCGGATGACTTCGGTATAGTCCATACAGCCTTTTCCGCAGCCGACCGCTTTCATCGCGTGACTGCCGTCAGCATTTTCCGTCAGGATATAATCCTTGAGATGGATTTCTGCAATCTCTTCAGAAAGCAGGTCCATAGCCTCGCCAAGCACTTCATCACGGGACTCCGTCAGTTCCGGATCGATGAGGTTCACGGGGTCGAAGATGATACGCAGGTTAGGGGACCCGATCTCGTCGAGAAGCCTCCGGGCCCGGGCCGGGCACCAGATGGTATGCTTGTACACAGGCTCTATTGCCAGTGTGATTCCATACTTCCCGGCGTAGGAAACAGCCTGCTTTAAATTATTTTTGAAAAGGGTGTAAGCCTCTTCACTCCGGACGGCTTCCCTGTCCGTGCAGTCATACTTGCGGTTCGGCGCCCCGGTTTCGGTTCCGAGCACCCCCGCTCCGAGCAGGGAGGAAAAACGGGCGTAGGCCTCGTACTTCTTCAGGATGCCCTGCATGTCAGCTGCATCCGGATTCGCGAGGTTCAGGTAATTCCCGATGACGGCCACGGAAAGGCCGGCATCCGCGAACTGTCTTCTAAGCCACAGGGCATACCCCGGTGTAAGCGCTTCCAAATTGGAAGGCAGATCGTCGATTTTTGAAAGGGCGATATGGACACAGGAAAAGCCCTGTTTTTTTACATTTGAAAGCCGCTCAGCAAAAGGCACATTTTCGCTATCGTGCAGGCGCAGCCCCAGCTGAATGGGGAGTTCAGTCTTCATCATCCGTATTCTCCCTGTTCTTCTTTCCCCTTCTCATCCGGTGCGGCTTCTCCTCTCCTTCATAGCCCATGAAGATTCCGCTGTAGAGGGCGGCCCGGATGAAGCCGGGGCCCGAAAAGCAGAAGGCGAGAAAGATCGGAATCACGGAATATCCCATGAAATAGAGCATCACATAGGGCAGGGCAAAAACCAGCGCTGCCAGGATGGTTCGGAAGGGAAATCCGGAAACCGCTGTCGAAAAGGCCGTCTTAAAGGTCCCGTAAATCGTATTGTCATACCGTGAAAACACAGGAAAGACAAAAAGGGAAATCACATAGACGACGGCAATCACGGCATAGAGGGCGATGATCACCCAGCCGGGAAACTCGTCCCCCTGCATGCGGATGATGCGCCAATCCACAAATAGCGCCGCGTAAACGACCAGCATGATGAGCCAGATGGGGATGCTCTTCTTTAAATTTTTCTTGAACGCATCGAAGAAGGTACTGATTATGTAGCCTTCCGTGCCCCGCACCCGCTTCAGAAGCACATAGTGCATCGCCGTAAACGACGCCCCGGCTGTCACGATGGGAACGCAGCAGATGATGGTAATGATATTCAGGATCATGAGATCCCCAAGTACGCTTAAGGCCCGCATAAAGGGGCTGTCGTAGCTTAATCCGCCTCCGGCCAAAATATAAAAACCTCCAAAATCAGCTGCCGGCCTGAACCGTCATCTGAACCTTTTCCATATTGTAAAAAGCGCCCTTCTTGTCAATCAGCTCCTGATAGGAGCCGGCTTCCACGATTCTCCCCTTGTCGAGAACGGCGATGCGGTCCGCATCCTTGACCGTCGACAGGCGGTGGGCGACGATGAAGGTCGTCCGTCCTTTGATGAGGCGGCCCAGGGCTTCCTGTATTTCTTTCTCCGATACGACATCAAGGGCAGATGTCGCTTCATCGAGGATAATGACACGCGGATCGCGGATCAGAGCCCGGGCGATAGCAATGCGCTGCCGCTGGCCGCCGGAAAGGTTGGCTCCGTGCTCTTCGATCATCGAGTCGAGTCCGTCGGGCAGATTCTTCACCATGGCGGTGAGATTGGCGGCATCGCAGGCCTTCCAGACTTCTTCATCCGGAACATCGGAAAGGCCATAAATAATATTGTCCCGGAGGGTTCCCGTGAACAGAACCGGCATCTGGGGCACCACAGACAGAAACTGCCGGTAGGTCCGAAGATCCAGTCCCGTAATATCTTTTCCGTCAACAAGAAGCTTTCCTTCCGTCGGCAGCATGAAGCCGATGACAAGGGAAAGAATCGTAGACTTTCCTGATCCGGACTCGCCGACGATGGCTATGGTTTCTCCCGCCTTCACCTGCATGGAGAAGCCTTTTAAGACATCCTCCGTCATGCCGGGGTAGGCATAGGAAACATTTTCAAAATCGTAATTTCCGGAAAGGGAGGTCATCTTCTCCTTTCCTTCGTTCTCCTCCACGTCATCAGAGATCAGGACTTCCCCGACCGACGTAACGGATTCAAGTCCCTTCGTGATGATGGGAAGAAGGTTCATCAGAGATGTCACCTGGTTCACAACCGTCGTGAAGGACGACTGGTAGAAGGTGATGTCACCGACAAGAATCTTTCCGCGGAGGGCCATGAAGCCGGTGAAAAGAAGGCAGATGGCCTGAAAGACCTGAAAGATCACCCAGCCGACAGCGCCGAAATTCGACTGGACCATGTCAAGCCGGTAGCCGGATTCCGCCGTCCTCTTCAGCTGCTTTCCCATTCGCTTCTCTTCGACGTTTTCAAGGGCGTGGGCCCGGGTGACAGGCACCATCTCCACCATTTCCATGACGGAAGCGGATGTCTGCTCCATTTCCATCCGGAATGACCGGTTTTCTTTCCGGATCTTTTTCCGGAAACCGATGATGGTAAGCGATGCTGCCGGTGATACGAGCAGGAAGAAGACAAAAATCAGCTTGTTCTTCACGGCCGTGATGCCCAGCATGACAGCGAGGTTGATGGCGATCTGCAGGACACCGATGAAGAGCTGGGAAGAAAGGGTTTCCACCGCTTCCACATCCCGGATGATCTTCGACTGGAGCCGTCCGGATTGGGACCGCGTGTGGTAGGGAATGGAAAGCTCCTGCAGCTTTTTCACGAGGGCTGCCCTGAGCCCTGCTTCTGTCGACCGGGTCACCTCGGACCGGAGGCGCGTGTGCATATAGTTGGCCGGCAGGTGGACGGAAAGCAGAATGAGCCAGATCAGGACGTTTACAAAAATCGCGTGCTTCGCTGTCTCCCCGCCCGCCAGGACACCGTTGATGACATTGGCAATCAGAAGGGAACTGAACAAAGCCGGGGAATGCTTGATCAGAAAGAAAAAGGCAGACAGCAGGAATTTGTGGTACTGCCCCTTGTAGAAGCCGAGAAGAACCCGGAGGGGCTTCCCCCGGTACTTCTTGTAGTTGTCTATGTACTTCTGGGCGAGTTCGTCAGTCGACTTCAAATCCTTTTCAAACATGACTAATATTTTCTCCCGGGTACGTACAAATTTCTAGTCTTCCGGTTCAGCGGAAAAAGCTGCCTTCTGCAGGCTCTCATCCATTCCGGAGCTGTCTGCTCCGGCTTTTCCTGCCGTCGCTCCGACATAGGTACCGTGAAGTGCTTTGCCGTCTTCATCTGTTCCCTTTGCGTCACGGGCAGCAAGTACGTCCGAATAGGGGCTTCCAAATGAAGCCAGCGCTTCAGCTATGAATCCTGCGTAGGTGACGGCTCCCTGCATTTGCAGATGGGAATTGTCCTTGGGAAATACATATAGAGGTCGCGAAGCGAAGTCTCCGACGGATGTCAGGTAGCTTTCCGTCGCAGCCGTCAGATCCACAAGGGGAAGATCCTCTTCCGCTGCGACTTCCCGAATCTTTTCCGGATAAACACCGTGGCTTCCCGGCAAAAAGTTGCCTTCCGCATCGAAGAGACGGCGGGCAATCGGGGTAAAGAGCACCGGATATGCTCCGTGCTTCTTTGCAACAGCAATCATCCGCTTCAGGTTCTCCTTAAAGGTCGTATCGGGATCCGTATAGCGAAGAGTATCTTCCTTCTTTTCGTCATTGTGGGCGAAGGTAATGAAGACCAGGTCGCCCGCTTCGATATAGGAATCCGCTTCGTCAAGCCTTCCCTGTTCGATGAAGGATTTCGTCGACCGCCCATTGATGGCAAAGCTCCGGAGGAAGACATCGTCTTTAAGGTACCAGAGCAGCCCCTGGGAAAGCCCCGTCTGGGGATAGGTCGAAATTTTGTTGTAGGTGACGGTGCTGTCACCAAGCCATATTATTCTTTTCATTTCTATAAACATAGAGCTTGCGCCGCCGATGAAAGCGGCGCAAGCTAAAAGCCCCTGCGTGAGGGCGAAATCTCATTCCTTAACGGCGCCTGCATTGATACCGGTAACGAAGTACTTCTGCAGGAAAGGATATACGACCATGAAGGGCAGGATCGCGCACACAATGGATGCGTAGTACAGCGTATCCTGCGATACCCGGTAGGCCGTCGTCGGCGTATCGCCGTCCATAATCATGACACGGAGCTGATACTGGAAGTTGACCTGGTTAGGATCCGTGATGTAGATCTGTACGGTGGAGTAATCGTTCCATACCGTAACGGCGAACATCAGGCCGATGGATGCGAGCGCTGCCTTCGAGAGAGGAAGGACAATCTTGAAGAAGATACCCATAGGGCTGCAGCCGTCGAGCTCAGCCGCCTCATAGAGGGATGTGGGGATGCCTTCGAAGAAGTTCTTCATCAGGACCAGGTTGTAGACGTTCATGCCGTGCT
>OMTX01000007.1 GCA_900314085.1 uncultured Lachnospiraceae bacterium
ATGGCATTGCGGTACCGAGAGTCGTCAGGAAGACGATGAGGCGGTCCGGCCAGTGGTTCCGGGTCAGGGCCGCAACGGAACCCAGAATGACACCGAGGATCAGGGCGAGGACAATTGCAGAAACGCCGAGTTTTGCAGATACGGCAAAACGGGAGCTGATGTCCGGCCAGATTTCACGGCCGTCCTTTAAGGAAACGCCCCAGTCGCCGTGGAGGATATTTTTCATATACAGCACATACTGAACTCCCACCGGTTTGTCCAGATTGTAGCGGGCATTCAGTTCGTCAAGGACGGCCTGGGAAACGGCCTTTTCCTTGTTGAAAGGACCGCCCGGCACCATATTCATGACGAAGAAAGTGATCAGACTTACAATGAAAATCGTAAGAATTGCAAACAGGACTCTTTTGATAATGTACTTTGCCACGGTGCTGCTCTCCTAAAAATGTATTTCTAATAGGAAGAAATGCTTTAACGCTTTCATCCGATAAAGAATTAAAGTTCTAAAAAGGGAGTGCAGAGACAAGTCTCTTGCACCCCCTTGTACAAAGCAAACCTCTGTTTTAAAGCCTATCCGCGAAGGCCATCATGGACATCTCAGACTTTTTACTGTTTCTTCACCGGCAGGACACATCCTCCTGACCGACTTTTTCATTATAGCGGAAACCTTCCCCGTGTCAACAGTTTTTTTGCGTGCAGGCCGTACAGGTGTCTTTGCCTTGCGAACAGTCCGTAAACGGCCTGTTTTCGGCATGTGTAAAGTTTCCACAAGCGCTCCGCCATAGGCAATTGCGAACGATTGTACTAAAAAAATACAGCACGTATTGCGTATGGCGATATCAGCTGTTCTCCTTCATAACGGAAAGCAGGCGGGCAATCCGCTGGCCGACCGTATGCTGCTCGCGGATCTTCCGCATACCGCGGGCCGCAATGACCTCCCGCTCGCTGTCGTGGGTCTCATAGTACTTCGCCTTTTCAACGAGGTCTTCCATCCCGTAGAAAACAGCGATGTCCTGCCCGTCCGTGAAATACTCCGGAATTTCTGCCTGGAAATTCGTGAGGCAGAAGCCCCCCGCCCCCATGATGTCAAAGACGCGGAGAGGAATGCCGGATGCAATATTGGGAATCGTGAAGTTTAAGTTGATGCGGGTGTTCCGATACATCTTCGGAAGCTCCGTCCAGTACTCGAGGCCGCCCTTATACTGAACACCGATGAGATCCGACGTATCCGAATTCGAATAGATGGAAACGGGAATGCCGGTCTTTGCGAGCGCCATCAGGTCCCGCGTCCGCTCGATCTGGGCCGTCTTGAAGCCGAGAACCGTCGTTGCAAAGACGAGCGCCAGATCCGAGAAAGACCCTTCTGTTTTCTTCAGGGTAAAGTACTCGGACACCTGCTCGAGAACGTCTGTCGTCAGGGACTCGGACAGCATATTGGATCCGAAGAGGTCGGACTGCATCGTCATAATTCCGTCGAAGTAGCCGCGGAGATAGTCAGGAAGCTGCGGCTCGATCTTGTCGTAGGAGTTCCGCTCATAGAGGGATCCCGCAAAGGAGATGTGGTTTTCATAGAGGGCGGGATCAACTCCCTCCGGCACCGGCGCCGTCGCCGCCTTCGTCAGGCGGTCGGGATTCGCAGCAAGCGGCAGGTAGAAAATCTTCTCCACCCCCAGTTTTTTGAACTCCGCAACATTCGTCCGGTCGAAGGAAAAGATGAAGTTCACGTCGTTAAAGACGGACTTATGGTACATAGAGATGAGAGGATTGTCGCAGGTCCAGGCTACGTAGGGCACGCCCCGCCGCTCGCAGGCATTCGATATCACCGGGAAATAGTTTACGGTGAAGACGAAGTCGTACTGCCCCTTGATCAGTGTCCGGTCGAATTCCCCGGCGAAGGCCCGGTCGATGTCGTAGCTCTCGAGCTTCTGGCTGATCTCGTCAACCTCGTAGCCGAACGACTTGAAGGCCTGGCGGATGTCGAGGTAGTTATACGCCTTCCACCGGTAGAAGAGGATTTTTCTGCTCATGGCATTCTTCTTTCATGACTAATATAATGCGCGCCGTTTCCCGCAGCTTTGTATTGGGCGGCAGGTTCAGATTCCGGCATCTTCCAGCGCTGCCGCCGTGCTTCAAACACCTGCATCTGCAAGTTCAGTCAGGAGTTCGTCCGCCCGGTTTTCCCAGGTGTGGTTCGCGGCGGCGGCCGCCTGCCCGGCCGCTGCCAGTTCCCGGCGGGCGCCGTCCGCATTAAGAAGGGCGGAAACCCGCTCATACAGGCGCCCCGTTTCCGTCAGATTATACAGCACGCATTGCGTGCTGTTCAATGCTTCCTGCAGGTAGGTCGAAGTGTCTGTCACAACCGCTGCCCCGGAAAGCATCCCGTTGAAGATCCGGTCGTGGGCCCCGGCCTTAAACCAGGTCTGGGTGGAAAGCACGACCTTCGCCCGCCTCATATAGGAGAAAACTTCCTTTGCTGAAACCTTTCCCGCGATGTGAAGATGCGGGTTGTCCGCCCACTCGCACTGCTCCCAGCCCACGCCCAGAGTTGTCACATCAATGCCGTGCTCTACCAGATTTCGCACGGCGTTCTCCCGGTAGAAGGAGACCGCAAAGCCGTCGAGGAAGCGGAAGTCCGTGATATACTGCCGCTCCTCTTCCGGGGAAAGGCCTGCCAGGCCTTCCTCTGCAAGCTCCTGCCGGATGACTTCCTCCGTCGTGAGATCCGGTTCCGAGATCAGCCGGTCCAGGCAGCGGCCGGAAAAGGCTGCCCCGTCAAAGGCCGTAATGGCGTCGAAATCCGGGATCAGCTGCTCGATCAGAACCCGCGACAGGGCGCCGGCGTAGAGAACGTCGATGTCACGGGGCGCATCGGGGAGGGAAGATATAGCATTCGCGCAGCCCCCGTGGGGCAGGAAGGAGACGCGCTTTATATTAGTATAATACTTCTTCACATAGTCCACGTGGTTCCGGTCGACGACGAAGAGGTGCGCATCGGCGGGCATATTCTGCAGAGCCCGGTCGAAGTGGAAGGGGTGGTCCATCAGGATGTCAACATAGGGCACCGACATTGCGTCCCAGAGGTTGCCGCCCTCCTTCGTGCCCAGGTTGTAAGCGAGATTGTTGAAGGCGATCACGCAATCGACCCCCTTCGTCGCGGCCAGCTCCAAAAGTCCCGGCAGCTGCCGCTCCATCGCAACCGCATTCAGGACATACACGCTGTGCCCGAGCCGTTTCAGGGCTGCCTCCAGCTCCTCCGAGAAGAGGTCGAGGGTGTCGTAAAGTCCCCGAATGAGGACGAAGTGTTTTGCCTTTTCTCCCATGGCCTCTCCTCAAGCCTGCCGCCGCTTTGCTGCTCTGCCCGGCCATAACCGCAACACAAAGAAACCGCAGGGCATTTCGTCCTGCGGCTCCATCATATCACATCGGTGTTTTCATTTCTTCTTGTCCATGAACTGGGGATCCTCGTAGCGTGTCTTCATCATGGTGTGGTAGTAGTTCGTGACCGCCTTCTGGCTCTTGCGTACCTTCTGCACCTTTGACCGGATGTCGGCGAATTTCTTCTCTGCAAGGGACTTGTTCTGCTGCTCCTCCCGCTCGACCTCCGCCGTGAGATCCGTGATCTCGGTGATGAGCTCTTTCATGCGAAGGATGTCATCCCGGTAAGCCTGGCGATTGTTCTGCAGTTCTTCCGACACCTTCTCAAAGACGATCTCAAAGCCGTTGTCGAGCTCTGTAATCTGATCGACGAGAGCTCCCTTGGCCTCGATATTTGCCGAGAAGTCGTCCGGATCCGCATTGGGATCCGTCAGGATGTGCCCCTGCTCCGCGTTGAGGCGCTGTATTTCGTGAAGGATAGCAACCTTTTTCTCCAGGCTCTCCTTCAGCATCTGTACGTAATCGCTGTCTGCCACAATGCTCTCCTGCCGCTTTCTGCTGCCGTCCGGGCCGTCCCTTCCAAAGAAGCCTGGATTTTTGCTGTCAGCGGTTCACGCTCATGCCATTGTTCGTCTGCTTCATGACTTCCTTCCAGGTATCCCGCATCGTGCGGAGATGCCCGAGGACTTCCTCCAGGATCTCGGGATCTTTCTTGAGGTTCGCCTCGAGAAGCCGCTGTCTCAGATAAGAATACACCGCATCGAAGTCTTTCGCAACCTCGTACTTGTGGTCGAGAGTCAGCTGGAATTCTTCGATGATCCGGTCAACCTTCCGGATATTGTTGTGCGCCTTCTCGATGTCCTTGTTCTCGCAGGCCACGATGGCGATGTTGCAGAACTTGATGGCTCCCTCATAGAGCATCAGGGTAAGCTCTGCAGGCGATGCCGTCATGAGCTTTGAATTTTTATACTGCGCGTAACCGTTCTGAAGTGCCATAGTCCTTCTCTCCTTCCCTCCCTGGAACTGATTTAATGCATAATTCATAATGCATAATTAAAAACCTCTCAACTTGCAATTATGAATTATGAATTCTTAATTATGAATTAACCAAGCATGCCGGTGATGGAGCTTGTCGAATTCTGAAGCTTCGAGAGGGCGGACTCCATCGAAGAGAACTTCTTGTAATAGGAATCCTCCATATCCTCGAGCTTGTCTTCCCACTTGCTGATGAGGTCGGTGTAGTCGGAATACTCCGAAGCCATCTCCTTGTCGTTGTAAATGGTGTAGGCCGAGCTCATCGTCGTCGACTTCATCTTGGAACCGAGCTCGTCGTAGAGCTTGCCGGTCACTGCCTTCATGAAATCAATGACCGCGTCCGGATCCTTGTTGATGGCTGCCATCAGCTTGTCGTCATTGCCGGAAACGGACTCGTCGTCGGCATCGCCGTCGATGTGGAAGGCATAGTTCTCGTTCTTCGTGACAGAGAAATAGCTCAGGGTATGAATGCCGAGGTCCGAAACGAGGGACATCTGCTTTCCGTTGACAGTGAAGACGCCGCTCATCGCATTCGACATCGTGGAAATGATGCCGCCAAGCGTCGTATCCTTCCGGAGAAGGGCGGACTTGATCTTCGACTCCCACTTTTCAACTTCCGTATCACTCATCGCCGCCTTTTCGTCATCGGAAAGAGGCTCATAATCCTTGGCAGAATCCGCATTGTAGAGCTTGTTGATGGAGTTGATGACTTCGTTGTACTTGCTGAAGAAGTCCTTGACCTTGTCGTAAATGCCCTGGTTGTCGACAGACGTCGTAACAGAAACCGCTTTGTCGTCACCGTCGCCCGTCTCTGCCGTCGCATTGATGGTCAGACCGTCGATCGTGAACTGGTTCGTCTTTCCTGTATAGGTAACCCCGTTCAGCTTGATCTCCGCATCCTTGCCCGCGATGACATTGGCCTGCTTGGAAGTGTCCGTAGCTGTAGTGGTCAGGCCAAGCGCTTCCAGGTTTGTATCGCTGTTTGTCGTTCCGTCGGACTCGATTTTGAAATCCCCATCAGCGCCGGAATTCTTCGCGCTGATATAGAAGCGCTGCTGATTCTCGTCCCAGGAAGCGTTGAGGCCGGCTGCCGTCAGCTGGGAGACAATGTCGGAAACCTTCGAAGTAGAGCCGAGCTTGATCGTCGCCGTCTTGGCGTCGTCGCCGCTTCCGACCGTCACCTTGAAGGAACCCGACGACTCCGTCGCCCCTTCTGCCGTCGCCAGCTTGAAGCCATCGATATTTGTAAGGATCGTATCTTTTTTGATCGTACCCTTTTTCGTCTTGATATTGCCGTCGTCGTCCTTAACGGTATTCCCGTCTTCGTCCGTGACGTTCTCTGTCATTGTGGCAATGCCGCCCGTCATATAGGCGGACTGGGCCAGGGAGATGACATTCAGCTTCCGGGTGCCGGCTGCAGCCGACCCGTCCGCCGTAACCGTGGCCTTCGTCGCATCGGAAATCGTCGCCTTCTTCAGAGAATAGGCAGACGAAAACTTCAGCTGGCCGGCCAGGCTGTAAAGATCGTGAACGTCGGTATTGACGGACTTCCAGGCGTCCTGCTTCCAGGAAAGCTTCGTCTGGGCTTTCTTGTATTTTTCCGTCTTCGTCGAATAGGAAGATACGAGGGCGGATACGATGGATTCGGTGTCGAGGCCGGATACCATACCTGTCATTCGGATAGGCATATCATTTCCTCCTGAAAATAAGGTAAAGCGTATATTCTGCTGCCGCCTTCACATCAGGCGGGGAGCCGTTTATCTCTTGTCGTCTACGATAAGGCCGGCCATCTCCCAGGCCTTCGCGATGAGGTCGAGCGTCTTTTCAGGCGGAACCTCCTTGATGACTTCCTTCGTCTTCTTGTCGACGATCTTGATTGTCACGCGGTTCGTCTTGTCGTGGATGCCGAAGATGGCCTCGGTCCCGTTCGCGTGCTTGTTGATTGCCTTGACAGCGTCTTCGATCTGCTTGTCGGAAGCCTGCTTGTCAGAGCCTTCCGCATCATTCTTCGCTGTATCGGAAGCAACGGGGTTTTGAACCTGCATATTCTGGGAAGCAACCTCTGCGGCCGCCTCTTCCGGAATCGGCTCCGGTGCTGCTTTGCCTTGTACACCCGCTGTACTTCCCTGTGCCTGCGATGTGTAACTGTAGCTCGTGTTCAATGCATCCATGAAAAACACCTCCATGTGCTCCGGACCTTTCATCCGGAGAATGCTAAACATTAAAGCAGAATGGCATTCTGCTTTTTATCATTTTCTATAACTTTTATCGGATGCCCCGGCAAAAATATTAGTCATAAAAGAAAAAGAACCCCCTTCTCCGCAGGGGAAGAAGGGGGATTTTTGTGATTGTTTTCGAAAAAGTACAATTTCAGAAGAGTTTTTTCAGAGCCTCGAGATTCTCTGCGCCGAGGGCTGCCTTGTTCTCCTCCTGGATCTGCAGGAAGACTTCCTTGCGGTAGATCGGGACTTCCTTGGGAGCGGAGATGCCGAGTTTCACCTGGTCGCCGCGGACTTCAAGGACCGTCACCTCGATATTATTGTTGATGATCAATGATTCGTCTTTTTTTCGTGTCAATGCCAGCATCAGTCCTTGCCCTCCTTTGCAGCCTTCAGAATATCATAGACAGGGAAGCGCACAAGGGCGTCTTCGTTCTCGACAATGATCTGGGCTCCCTTCAGGGTGTCCGTATTGATGATCAGGGGTGCCTTCAGGTTCACGGTCATCTTTGTGATGTCCTCGGGAACGGAGATTGTTGTGATGACGTAGAGGTTCTTTTCATTAAGCTCCCCGAGGCCGTCCAAAAGCTCGTCGTTTACGATCGGGTTGTAATCGGGAACGACGTAGTTCGGGATGATGACAGGCATGGCAAACTGGGGCTCGTCCATGGACTGGAACCACATGATGCCGGGCGTTCCGTCCTGGTCCTTCTCGCTGTCGAAAATCAGGGTAAACTTCTTCAGATCCGGGAAACCGATGATGCCCTTGTCGAGGGTGATGATCTTGCTGTCGTCGATGTCGATCTTTCCGAAAAGCCTGGTTGTAACTTCCACCTTTGTAATCCTCCTTGAAGTATTCGCAGCCGCCAAACCGGACTGCCACATGAAAATATTGTACTACATTCTTCCGCTATGCAAAAGGAAAACCTGCTGCAGGAAAAACCGCCTGCACCTGTTCTCCGGGAATGCAAAAGCCTTATCAGATATAGTTCAGAAGTGTCTGCTCGCCCAGCTTGCCTGCCGCCTGCAGGGACGACTGGTAGGCGGTGTAGGCCGCCATATACTTGATGATGATGTCCGAAAGGTCGAGGTCGTCGTTCGATGACTGCAGGGACTGGATCGTCTCCTGCTGCTCGCTCATCCGGTCGTTTACCATCTTCAGCTGGTCGCCGCGGCAGCCGAGCTTCGTGACAGCGAGGTTGATCTCACTGTCGTAGGTATCACAGTTGCCGAGAACCGTCGTATAGAGCTTGTCGAGATTGTCGTCGGCGTAGGTCGCTTCCTTCTTTGCCGCGTCGAGCCACTTCTGCAGGTTCTTCTGGGAGTCCTCGTCCGCGTAGCGCTCTTCCTTCATCATCGCCGTCAGGTCATCGACCTTCTTGTGGGCGGAAATGGAAGCGTTGACAGAGGACAGCATATCGTTGATGTCCTGGATGATGGAAGCGTCAAAGACATCAGAAGCCTCGAGGTTCACCGGCAGCTCCTGGTTGGCAGACACCGTATAGTTGATGTCGTAGTAACGGGTGGAGCCGTCTTCATTGTATTTCTGGTAGTAGATCTCCTGGGGCGTACCCTTGTCCCGCGTCATCGTACAGTCATAATAATATTCAGGCCGAAGCTCGCCTTTGTTGAAGCCGGTCTTGTCGTAGTCGAAGTCGATGGTCGTTGCGTCCCGCTTCATCTCCTCGGAGATCTTGTTTCCGAAGACGATGTCGCCGGTATCCTTGATGATGACCATGTCGTAGTCACCGACATATTTTTTCATATTGTCGGGATTGACGTCATTGCCCTTTTCGTCCTTCTGCGTCTGTCCCATGGACCAGGCCAGCCAGTCGTCCTCGTTGTCGAAGACATAGACATTCGTATCCGGGCGGCCGGTCGTAGAACCTGCAGCTGTGTAGATGCTTTCCTCGGTTCCCGTTCCTGCCTCCGCGAGGATATATTTCTTCGTCTCATCGTCGTCATCAGCAATTTTTAGATTGGGATTCTTCTGAATCGGATTATTCGTCGTCAGACTGTATTTCTGATAGGTGACAGATGTCGTCTTCTTCGTCAGTGCATTCTCAATATCTTCTGTCACTTCAGCAGAAGTCGTATTGTTAGGATCGGTAGGATCAGGAACAAACACCGTTCCGATGGTAATCTCCTCTGTCTCATAGCGGACGGGATCCGTGAGCTTGCCATTCTCCTTGACGGGAATCTTTTCCCCGTTCGTGTCCAGCTTGTAGACAGATACCCGGGTAGGGTTTTCAAGGGAGATGCCGTTCAGATTCTCAATATCATCATAAGGGAAGCGCAGGCGGTCATAGGTCGATTCCTTCACGTCGGGAATCGTATCCGTCGCGGCAATGGAATCCGCCGTCTTCGGCACCGTCACTTCGCCCGAATAGAAGCGGCTCTCCACGAGATCACTGCCGGACATCTTCTGCTTGATCCGGTAAGCGGTGTCCGTCTCATCTTCCTGGAAGATTAAGTCCTTGTCCGTGCGGAAGCCCGTGAAAACTGTCCGGCCGGCGTAGTCGGCGTTTGCTTCGTGATAAATCTGCTGCTGCAGGGTCTTGAGCTGGGAGAGGATGGTATTCCGGTCCGACTCCGTCAATGTGCCCTGGGCGCCCTGAACGGCCAGAGTCCGCATGTCCTTCATCATGGCTTCCATATTGGAAAGGGCGGAAGACGTCACGTCCATCCACTTCTCGGCATCGGGAATATTCTTCTCGTAATACTGGTTGACCTTGTTGAGTGAGGTCTGCAGACGAAGACCCCGGACAGCGACCACCGGATCCTCCGAGGGCCGGTTGATCTTCTTCTGCGTCGTCATCTGGGTATTGCGTTTGTCCACCATCACCTTTGTCGCATTGATATTGGTGTTGGCGTTGTTCATTATGATGTGATTCGTGACTCGCATAGCCATGGAATTTGCCGCCTTTCCGACAGGAAAAATATTCCCTGATAAATATATCGGAGTTTTTCCGCTTTTCGAAAGTGCTTCCCTGCACCGCAAACGGAAAGGCCCAAATCCCTATGGGCTATGGATAGATATGACTAATAAATATTACACACCGGTATTTAAAATAAGCTGATCGTACATCTCGGCAAGAGTGGAAATGACCTTTGCCGAGAGATTATACGCGTTCCGGAACTTGACGAGATCCAGGGCTTCCTCGTCCTCATCGACGCCGGAAACGGACTGGCGCTGGGTATCGATTTCTTTCTGGATGTTCGTGTAGTTGTCGTTGAAAATGGAGGCTTCCTGGGTATCCACGGTGATGTCAGCATAGATGACCTGGAGGAAGTCGTCAGCCCCGCCGCCCCGGAAGAGTTTCTTTCCGGACTCGAGCTCCTTCAGCTTCGTCACGAGATCCGCCGCGTCGACGCCCTTGTTGAGATGGGTCTTCTTTCCTTCACTGTCGAGCTTATAGACGGTGACATCGCTGTCTAAGCTGTCGTGGGGGTCGGAACCGTCCCACTTGTCCGCCATTTCGTAATAGGACGTCGTTGAGATGACGGCGGAATTTCTCTTCACGGCATCGCTGACGTCTGCATTCGAAGCCCGCAGCCGGTAGTAGGTACTGGAGGTACTCGTGCTCTTCCGAAGGAAGCTGCCGACACCGCCGGTCTTCACTTCCGTGTAGTTACCGTACTTGTCAGCATCGACTGCAGGAATTTCCTTGCCCAGGGAGTCCTTGGGGGTGTTCCCACTGTCATCCGTCAGTCCTTTCACCATGCCGGCTGTCGTGTCCCAGGTGAATTTGATCTCGCCCGTCGCTTCGTCGTCATATACATTCTTGTCATCCGCCACGAAGAAAACCTGGCCGGGATTCCCGTTCCGGTCGGCGCCGGCCAGCTCGATGTCATTGAATGCCTTTGCGAAGTTCCGGAGGAAGTTGTTGAGCTGGTTCTGGTAATAGGGGATGCCCTTGTAATTCACGCTCTGCCCCACAACCGCTTCCCCGCCGGACGCCTTGGCCAGCTTTGCCGCATCGATGGGCGTCGTCAGGTAGAAGGTATAGGACACGACCTTTCCGTCGTTGTCCGTGACGAAATCAAAGCCGCTGTAGGAATACTTCGTGTCGTCAATTGTAATCTGTCCCTGCTCCGGCATGTTCATGGAGGCGATGTCCGTGACGCTGGTGTCATAGGGAGTAATCGTAATCGCCGTCGACGTCGAGGTCTTCGGGATTTTCGTTCCCGTGGAGGAAGTCGTCGTTCCGGCAATCTTTCCCTTGAGGTTTCCCTCGTCGTTTCCGTCCCGGATCATGAAGAGGGCCTTGAGACGGCCGTCCGCATTGTCCCCGTTCAGCTCAAAGGTGGCCTGCGTCGTCTTCCAGCGGATGTCATAGAGGCCTTCGATGTCGTCGAGGTTGATCTTTGTCTTGTCGTCCCGGGTAACGCACTCGAGCTCGTTCACGTCCTTGTCCTTGACGAGGATATTGCCGTTGACCTTGATCGTGAAGGACGTGGCCCCGGTCTTCATATCGGGATAGTTTGAGTTCACAATCGGAGCTTCCGTCACCGTCACGGGGATGATCTGGGAAAGCTCGTCCACAAGAAGGTCTCTCGAGTCGCGGAGGTCATTTGCGCTCGAGCCCTGCAGCTCGATGACATTGATCTGCTTATTGAGGAGGGAGATCTTCTTGCTGATGGAGTTGATCTGGTCCACTGTCGACTTGATCTCGTCGTTCACGGACTCCTGCAGCTCGGAAAGCTGATTTGCCGTGCTATTGAAGAAGTCCGTCAGCTTTTCCGCATCCGACGCAACCTGGGTACGGATGGAGGTATTGCCGGCATCCTTCTCCAGGGAGTCAATGGAGTTGAACATATTGCCGAAGAGGGTGGAGAAACCGGGATTTGCCGCATTGTCCACGAAGTAGTTCTCGATCTGGGGCATATAGTAGTTCAGACGGTCGTAGTAGCCATATGACTTCTGATTGTCCCAGTACTTCTGATCATAGTACTCGTCGCGCGCCCGCTTCACGTCCGTCGCCAGAACGCCGGTCGAAGTCGAGCCGTATTTCTGGTAAACCCGCAGGGCCGTCTGCGCCTCGAGAGTGACCTTCTGTTTTGAATAGCCTTTCGTATTGGCATTCGAGACGTTGTTCGCCGTCGTATTGATGGACGCCATGAAGGCGGTCAGGCCGGTATGGGCGATTTCAAGGCCGAAAAACTGGGAGCTCATGCATTTCTCCTTTTATGAATAATATAGAGCCTTCACCAAACTATATGCTCTACATTAGTATCTATCGGCTATCAACCCGCGAGGGATGAGAGCAGGTAGTCGATCATCTGGGAAACGACGTTGATGTAGCGGGAAGAGGCGTTGTAGGCGTTCTGGTACTTGATCATATTCGAAAGCTCATCGTCCGAGCCGACGCCGATGACCTGCTGGCGGGAGGCCTCAATGGAGTCGCGCGTCGTGGAGAGGCTCTCAGCCGTCGTATTGTAGATGGAGCCTGTCGTTGCCAGCTCGCCCACCCACTTGTTGTAGAAGTTCATGAGGGAAGTCGGCGTCTCGTCTCCGGGATTCAGGTAATAGGACTTGTCCTCCCAGAGGGTGTAGATATCCTCGCCCATCGTGTAGTCGATGTTGCCGTTCTCCTTCACGTGGGGAATGAGGGAGGGATTCTCGATCAGGTCCTGGTTCACCACCAGGCTGCCCAGGGTGTAGAGGGTGTCCGTGTCCTTCCTGTCCTCGTCATTGTAGACCCAGAGCTCGCTGATTTCCTTCTCCTGTTCCTTCCCGTCGTGGTCCGTATATTTGACCGTCACGGGATTGTCAAGAGTAATCTTTGTATACCGCTCTGTCGCGCTTCTCGAAAACAGCTCGCGTGTCGGCGCCTCGCTGTCGCTCCCCAGGGCAGGATCCGAATCGTCGAAGATCCAGGTGCTTGCCGTGATTGTGACCTTGTTTCCCGTATCGGGGTTCGTTCCGATGAGGCCGGTCACGTGCATTTCATTTCCTTCGGAATCCTTCTCCGGCTTGCCGTCAGAGCCGTACTTGACAACGTCAGCCATCGACTTCTGCAGGCCCTGGATATCGTACTTGCCGTAGTCGGAAATCTGCGTGATCGGGGACAGGAGGTTGTTCACCTTCGTCACCATATAGTTCACCAGCTTGTCGAGCTCCGACTCGGAATTCATGAGGACGGATGAACCGATGCCGTTGTCGTAGTCGTATTCCAGGAGGTTTTCGATGTCCGAATACGTGGATACGGCGTTGCCGCGGGCAAGAAGCAGGCCCTTGATCTGGCCGATATCCGTGTTCCGCAGGGGATCAACCTGGGGAATGGCCGCCGAGGCATCGCTTTCCGATGTACTGAAAACATAGGCGTAGTCGTCGCGCATAGGGTCGGACAGCTGCTTCCAGTAAGGGTCATAGAAGCCGGTCTTGTCGTCCTGCTTCAATGCCAGCTCGAACTGCATATTTTCCGTCACGAAGTCCACGCCCTCGATCTTGATCTTCACGATGCCGTCGTAGGTCTCAGAATATTCGATCTTTGCGAGGTTTGAAAGCTCATCTAAGTAGGAGTCCCGGACATCGCGGAGCTGCATGGCTGTTTCGACGCCGCCGGCCTCGATGCGCTGGATGTTCTTGTTCAGCTCGAGAATATTCTTCCCGATCTCATTGATCCGGTCGACATCGTCCTTGATCTTTGTATTGAGGTTCGTCTGGTAGGCGTTCAGGCCGTCGTATACGGCCTTGGCCCGGGAGATGAAGAGCTGGCCCTTCTGGACGACCAGGTTCTGATTGACGTCTGCCGAAGGGTCCTTCGCAAACTCCGCAAAGGCCTCATAGAGGTCCTTCACGGCGTCGGAAAATTCCTGGCCCGTCGTCTCCTGCAGCTGGACTTCCACTTCCGATGCCGCGTCATAGTTCGCCTGGTAGAAGGACTGGCGCCCGTTCTCTGTCCGGTAGGCCCGGTCAAGAAAGACATCGCGGGCGTGAATGACGTCGCCGATGTTTAAGCCCAGGCCGGCCCGCTGGGGGCTGACGGCCGCATTGGCAAAGGTGTTGTAATCCTTGTCCTCGAAAGCGACGCGCTGGCGGACATAGCCGGTCGTGTCAATATTTGAGAGGTTGTTCGCGACGACGTTCAAGGCGTTCTGCGCGCCCCGGAGTCCTGACGAACCGACGTAAAAGCTTCCAAAACCGTTTGCCATAATGCATACCTCAGAAAATCAAAAGTTCCGTTCCACAATATGTTTTCGGCATTTTCCAAAAGAAGACAAAGAGGGCGCGGTTATTTCAAAGAAATAACCGCGCCCTCAAACAAAAATCACTGTTTGAAATCGAAGGATCCGCCTCCGAGCAATTCGCCGGTGCTCACAGCATCCTTGCCGTAATTTGCGGTCTCCGGCGCCTGTCGCATGCTTTTGTAAAGGGTCAGGTCGAAATCGACCATCTCCATAGCCTGCTCCAGAAGGACCTTGTTCTGCTGATTCAGAAACTGCATCCGGGTGGCGCTCTGAACAAGCGCATCCCGGGCCTTCGTCAGGGCCTTCTGTTCATCCGGCTGTCTGCCGAGGAGGTTTATGATACCGGTCACTGTAAGGGCTTCATCTTCATGGCCGAGAACGACGGACATATCCTTCATGACGGATACGCGCTTCCCTTCCAAGCGCTTGAGTTCGTCGCTCATCTCCTGCTCCCGGTCCGAAAGATCTGTGAGGCTGTCAATATCTCTACTGATCACAGCCTGTCTCTTCCGGTCAGCGAGGTCGTACAGCCTGTCATAGCCGTCCTTCTCCTTCGCCAGGGTCTCGAGCAGTTCATCCACAAGACTCGCCAAACCGATATCTCCTCTGCTTCAAAAACTGGTCAAAAAAGCTGCCTTCCTCAAAAAGCCTGATTGTACTTCTGCAGAAGTACGCTCGCAAAGTCGTCGACATCCACCTGGACATCTCCGGAATATTTGGCTTTCATTTCAGAAACAACATCTTCCCTGACATCCGAAGCGTCGGCGACTGCCTGTTTTGCGACCTGAAAGTCCCGGCCGAATGATGAAATCTGGACTTCGTCTCTGGCATAAGGGGAAGAGACTTCTTTCGAGGATTTCACACCGGACGGTCTCTTTGCGGAATATACCTGAGAAATGGCATTGTACGCATCAACACGCATCGCGGCACTCTCCTTTCTTCCTTGAAAATACTGGGTTTTTGTGTTCTCTGAAAACATATTCTAATGTTTTCACTGCTTATATCGGACGTCCTCCCGGAAATCTTTAGGGAAAATCTGAAATTTCCGTAAAATTTCGGAAGACCGCATCCGACCGGGCTCTTTCCGCCCTGCACTATAAATTTCGGCAGAGTTTCGGAAAAGATTAGTCATATATGGATAATATTTTCCGGCCACTTGGGCGGGGCGAACAGGCTGGCACGCATTACGTGTGTCGTTCTACTTTCCTGCAAAGGACCGCATCATTACCCGGTACCAGGCGCCGGATTCATTGAGGTCGCCCTCCGTGAAGCCGGACGTCTTTTTGCAGGAGGACTTGAGGATGGCCGAGCTCTCCGCCTTGTTGGAAAGGGACCACTCCATTACGGACAGGCCGTCCTTTTCGATCAGGGCCTTCCAAGCCTCTGCCGAAGTCTTGTCGCAGGCCCCGTTTCCGGAAGCATCCGTGATGGAGCACTCCGTGATGAAGACGGGGAGGCCGCCGGCCACCGCCTTGTCCACCTTGTTTCTCAGGTCGTCCTTGTGGGTGCCGGCATAGAAGTGGAAGGCATACATTACATTTGAAAATTTCAGCGGATCCGCTGCCGCCTTGTCCACATCCTGGCTCCAGGTCGGCGTTCCGACGATGATGACGGAATCCGGAGCATTCTTCCGTATGACCGGAATGACGGCTTCCGCATAGGGCTTGATGTTTCCGGACCAGGAAACGCCTCCGTTTGGCTCGTTGCAGATTTCGTAGAGAACGTTGGGGCAGGAAGCGTATTTCTTCGACATCTCGTCAAAGAAGGCAATTGCCTCGTCCTGATGCGTCTGGGGATTGCCGTCGGAAAGGATGTGCCAGTCGATGATCACATACATGCCGAGGGCGCTTGCGTAGGAAACTCCGTTGTCAATCAGCTTTTTGAGATTTGCCTTGTCCCCGCCGGCGCAGTAGCCGCCGGATTCCGCCGTGTACATGGCAAGCCGTACACAGTTCGCCCCCCAGTCATCGCGGAAGGTCTGGAAGGCTGCCTTGTTGATATACTGGGGGAACCAGGCGATGCCGTGGGTGGAAGGTCCGAAAAGGCGAACCTGCTGCCCCTTCGAGTTCACGAGGTGGGCTCCCTTTACGGAAAGCGCGGATATTCCCTTTGCTGCTGTCACATTCACGCTGCTGCCTCCATTGGATGAAGATGCGCTGCTGCCGGCGGATGTATCCTTCTTAGACGACGTGCCGGCCTTGCCGGAAGAAGCGATGCCGGAAGCGGGCGAGGCCGGGGCCGAGCCCGCATTGCCGCCTGCTGTTCCGGAAGCATCCGTGCTTTCTGCCTGTCCGTCCGCCTTCGCGGAGAGGACCGCTCCGTCGCCGATGACCGCAGCGCTGCCGGAGACGCCCTTTGCAGTAAGCTTCTCCCCGCCTTCCGTATAGGAAATCGAATAGTTCTGCCAACCGCCGGCCGTCACGGCAATGAGGCCGAGCCCCTGCGAGGCCTGCCCCGGGGCAATTGTCTTTGCGTAGTCCGCCGGCACAATTGAAAGCTTCGCCCCGGAAAGTGTAGGCGTCATATTCCAAGACTGGGCAATGCTTGTGCCGTCCGGAACCTCGATATCAAGAGACCAGTCTGAAATCTCCGTATTCCCGCCGTTTTCCACCGTGATGTCGTACTGGACATTGTTTCCGCTGCCGTCCGACCAGGAATTCGTCTCATTCAGAGTAACCGTGATGTCTGTCGGGACGGCGCTTTCTGCAGAATCATCTTTCTTGTCTGCTCCCGCACCTTTTGCGGAAGCTTTGCCGGCAGCCTTTTCAGAAGAGTCTTCTGTCCCTTCAGAAGAAGCCTCATCCTTCTTCGCCTCTGACCCGCAAGCAGAAAGGCCAAGAGCGGACAGAGCCAGAAGTCCTGCCAGCAGAACCGCCTGCAAACGTCTTCTTTTCTTCATATTCAGCCTCCCTCTGTTCCTGCTCTTTTTGGTGAAGCTTTGTTATAAATCGGCAAGTTAAGCCCAACCGCATACACTGCTTTGGTGGAACTTTGCAGCAAGCCGGCATGTCATGCCCAACCGCATACACTGCTTTGGTGGAGCTTTGCAGCCAAAACGTTTTTTACTTCTTCACCCCGCCAAAGGAAGCGTTGGCAAGAATATTGGTATCAAAGGAGAATGTCAGGGCCTCGTCCTCCCGTGTCCGCTTCATGGCGAGATCCACAATTCGGTCAATGAGCTTCTTGTACGGAATGCCAAGTGGTTCAAAAAGATAGAAGGCAAGCGATCCGGGAATGGTATTGAGCTCATTCAGGTAGAGCTTTCCGGTCTCTTCGTCGATCATGAAATCAATTCTCGCCACGCCGGAGCAGCCGAGAACCTGGAAGGCTTTGACCGCCATAGAGCGGACTTCCTCCCTCTGCTCGGGGGAAAGGTCTGCCGGCAGCTTCCGCTGAACGGAAGTCGCCATGGAGCCGGACTTGGCACCGCCTTGGGATCCGGTGCTTCCGCCCTTGGCCCCCTTGGTCCCGCCATTCCCCTCATACTTGTCCGCATAGGAAAGGATATCTGCCGTATGGAAGGGTTCTTCGCATTCGGAGGCCTCTGCGGAAGTATCGTCACCGAGGACGGCGCAGTTGATCTCACGAAGCTTTGTAATAGCGTGCTCTGCTATGATGCGGCGGGCATAGCGGAAGGCATCGTTCACCGATTCAACGAGGGCATCCCGGTCTTTTGCCACGCTGATGCCGACGGAAGACCCGAGGTCATAGGGCTTGATGATGACAGGATAGCCGACGGATTTCTCGATTGAATCGAGAAGCTTCTCCATGTCAGCGTAGTCAGAAAGCGTATAGACGAAGCCGTCGAGTACCGGCACCCCGTTTTCCTTTAATATTACTTTTGAAGCATATTTGTCCATACCCAGGCAGGAAGGGGTGACGTCACAGCCTGCGAAAGGCACGCCTATGGTTTTGAGGTAGCCCTGCAGGGTTCCGTCCTCGACATTCGTCCCGTGGACGACAGGAAAGACGAGATCGACAGGAATCGGATCCGAATACGCGTCCTTCTTTCCGAAGAGTCCGCCCTTCTTCGCAGGATAGGGTGTCAGGTAAACGCCGTCTGCTTCGTGAACGAAGATGACGCGTGTCGACCGGGCAAGCAGGGCCGGAATATCCTTGTAGCTTTCAATCTTTCCGATATCCTCACCGACATACATCGAAGCATCCTTCGTCATATAGAGGGGCGTGATGATGTACTTGTCCGTATCCATATTCTGCACGGCCTGCAGCGCCGAGATGATCGACACCTCGTGCTCCACGCTGCGTCCCCCGAAGAGGACCGCAATTCGCAGCTTTCCGCTTTCCCTGTCACTCATTATTTTCATCCTTTCATGACTAATATAAAATGCCAACTATCTATCACATTAGGTTTAATTTCTCTATTTTGGAATTTTGTCCCCCGTCTGTTTTTCTTCTTTGGGTAATTCTTCAAGGGTTTGGCATTCTGTCCCCCGTCCAGCCGGCGGCGGAAGATAAAAGCAAGTCAAAAACAAACTTCGTCCCCCGTTCACCTTCCCTCTTTGGGTAAGGCTTCACAGTTTGGGGGGGTCGTCCCCCCTCGGTCCTAGTAGTTGTCCGTCAGATCATTCTCCAAAAGGACGTACCGGTGGGCGTCTGTCCGGATGCCCGTCATGGCATAACCGTAGGCATCCTTGAAGCTGTCAAATTCTGTGATTCTGTCAGCGGGAAAGCCCTTTTCCCGGGCTCCCGCAGAAATAGCCTCGCAGTTTTTCGAGCCCAGGGAGCTTCCGCCTTTCACAAGCAGAATATAGTCGAGCCCGGCCTCCGCCGCATAGCCGCCGAAGGCGTGATTGTAGTCCGCCTGCTTTGCCCCGAGCTCCACCATGCCGGGCGTGATCATGATCTTCATCCCGTCAGCAAAAGTTCCGAGCGTTTCCACTGCCGCCTTTGAGCCGACAGGGTTCGAATTGTAGGCATCGTCGATGATTGTGGCATTGGGGCCTGCTGCCCTGAGCTGCATCCGGTGCTCGACCGGCGTCAGGCGGCGGACAGGAATACGGAGCTCTGCAAGAGGAATGCCCTCTTCTGCCGCCACGGCAATGGCGCCGAGCACATTGATGACATTATAGGAACCGATGAGTCCCATATCATAGAAACAGGTCTCACCCGAAGGCGCCGTCACCGTAAATGTCGTCCCGTGCCGGCCGGAGGTGATATCGGAAGCCCGGTATATAAGCACATTCCGGGCATTCTTCTCCAGAAAGGATTCCGCTCCTGCTTTCGAACCGGACGCTCCTGCCTTTCCGCTGAAAGCTGTTTCATTTTCATCAGCAGGTTCAGCATCAGAAGCACTTGCAGCGAAAGATTTCTGTACGGAAAGTTCCGCACGCAATGCGTCTATCTCATTTTCCGGCCGCGTCGTATAGATGACGACGTCCCGGTTCGCGTGCCGGGGCAGTTCATCCAGGATATAGTCGTTGTCCCCGTTCACGAAGAGCTTCCCGCCCTTCGCCGCTACAGCATCCGCCAGCTCAAACTTCGTCTTCTGCACGTTTTCGATGGAGCCGAATGTCTGAAGGTGCTGGGGACCTACGGATGTGATGATGCCCCAGTCCGGCTCCACGAGGTCCGTAAGTTCTTTGATATCGCCCACGTTCCGGGCACCCATCTCCGCCAGGAAGATACGGTCGGAATTCTTCATGTGCTCACGGATGGTTCGCACCAGGCCCATCGGGGTATTGAAGGAGGACGGGGTCGCGCAGACGCTATACTCCGTGCCCAGCAGGTCCTTCAGGAAGAACTTCACGGACGTCTTTCCATAGGAGCCCGTGATGCCGATGACCTGCATGCCGGCCGCCCGGTGGGCGGCCAGAATTTTCTTCGCGTCGGCGATGAAATTATCATTGATGGTCTTCTCAATCGGCGCCGCGCAAAGATTGGCAAGCAGGATGACGTACGGAGCCAATCCGATAAGGATGAAAAGCATCGAGGAGGCGCTGCAAAGGGCCACGCTCCAGTCCGCTTCCGCCGTGTCGTAATCAAAAAGCGATCCGAAAGGCGGACGCAAGGGCAGCTGCTTCAAATCAGCGAATTCCCCGTCCGGCCGGGGCCACGCCTGGTAATAGTCCATCCATGCATACGCAATGCGTGCCATGATGCAGGTGATCAGTACAATCAGAAGAATATAGATGACCGTCAGCCGCTTCACCCGAGGGGTATAGACCAGAGGCTTCTTGTTTAAGTACTTCTCCGTGTAGGCCGCCGCCTGGTAAGCCGCAAAGGAAAAGCCTGCAAGCAAAACCGTAAAAATACAGGTAATCACGAAATATACAGGCGTCGTCAGATAGCCGCGAAGCGCCGCGTCAAAAATCAGAATCAGCTGGACAAGGCCGATCCAGCCAAGAGCGCAGGTCAACCGGAAGCGGGACGCATTGGTGCGAAGCCAGATCCGCTGTTCGCCGGGCTTGTAGCCATTCAGCTGAAACATATGGAGGACGTACTGCGTCGCCGGAAAGATCACGGCCAGGGCGCAGCAGCCTTCCACCATATAGATGATGTCCAGAATGTAAGAAATATCGATCATTTGAAGTAATTGTCCATAATACTCTTGAATACCGCCGGCTGCTCCGCAAAGGAAAAGTGCCCTGCGTTTTCAATGACACAAAGCCCCGCATTCGGGATGAGGCTTTCCATCTTCTGCCCATCCGTGAGGGGTGTTGCCGTATCGCGGTCACCCCAGATCAGGAGGGTGTCCTCCTGTACATTCGGAAGCAGATCCGAGAGATCCTCGGAAATCGCCATAACCATGGCCTTCTTCATCACGGGCGAAGCGTTGCGGTAGTCGGCGCTTCCCTGGTTTTTCAGCCACTCGTCGATGACGTCCGGTGCGAACCAGTGGACAAGCGGAATGGCAAAGAACTTTTTCAAACGTTTGAAGCGGCGGACGGACTTCTTCTGGGCGGGCGTCTGCTCTGCCCGGATGCCGGCGGCATCGATCAGCACAATCCCTGCAATTTCAAAAGGCAGGCGATGTGTTTTCTCATTTCCTGCAAGCTTTAGGATGACGCGGCCGCCGAAGGAGTGGCCCATCAGGATAGCCTTTTTGATGCCGAGAGCCTGCATGAAGTGACAGAAGAAGTCCGCGTATTGCCCCACGTTCCAGGGTTCAGCCGGTTCCGGGGTTCCCCCGAAGCCCGGGAAATCGAAGCGAACGAGCCGGATCCGGTCGCATATACACGCCTCAATATAATCATAGACACGGTAGTCCGTCCCCCAGCCCTGCAGAAGAACCGCTATCGTCTTCGCGTCCCCCGGACCGGCTATAGTATAGGCCACGGGAAAACCGTCCACATCAATCGTCATCAATCAATATTCCTTTAGAATAATATATACGCGCTGCGTGCCTGCAAAACTGCCGGCAGGGCGGACGCCACATATCAAAACACATAAGCCAAATGATTATACCACACCGGCAGGAAATACAAAAGAAAGCGAAAAGGGCGGC
>OMTX01000062.1 GCA_900314085.1 uncultured Lachnospiraceae bacterium
AGAGCCTGATTTGAAAGGCTTGTGATGATGCTGCCCGACTGGGTGATGACGATCAGGATAATGATGACAATCGCAATCGCCACCATCGGCACAATCGTGAGAAGCAGTTTTTTCGAGATGGACGACCGCTTCGCGCCGCCGGTCTCCCGCCTCTTCTTTTTCTTCTCTACGGTTTTTTCTTCCGTGAATACCGCATCTGCCATAAAAATCACCACACCCTTTCCATGCGGACAGGAAACCCTTCCCGTCTGCAGCAGAGCCGCCCGGATTTTCCCCGCGCGAACCTGCAAAAAAAGCGCCGACAGGCCTCCCCGAAGGAAGTCCGCCGGCGCCTTTGCCGTTTGAGAATTTTCTTTTGTGTGCGTATTCTAATCGAACAAATATGAGAAAACAAGACAATTTTTATACGAAAAAACCGGCCTGTCGTGAAGGTTTTTTCACCTTCTGCCAAAACACATTTTCCCCATGACGAATATAAAGCGCCGGATATCGCGGAGTATCTTGTGTCACAGGCCCGAATTCATGTGTTTCCCTGATGCTCCCTCACGCAAAAAGCCCGAGTTCAAAGGCCTTCGTATTTAGTGCAAGAAACTTCTCCGGGACGCAGGCCTTCACTGCGGAAAGCCACTCTTCTTTCGAGATTTCCGGCAGGTACTTCGAAAAGCGCCCCATCAGGACGATATTCGAAGCCTTGATGGAGCCTGCTTCTTCCGCGAGTTTCAAAGCATCAAGGACATCCACCTTCGCTCCTGCTGCCGTCATCTTTTCAACAAGCCCCTGCGGATATTCCGCAGTTCCCGCCACCACCGGCATGGGATCGATCTGCTGGGATGACGTCACAATCTGTCCGCCGGGTTTCAGGAAGCCCACATAGCGGGCGGCTTCGAGAAGCTCAAAGGAAATGATATAGTCCGCCCCGCCCTTATCAATAATGGGAGAGGCTACCTTGTCGCCAAAGCGGACGTAGGTCACAACGGATCCGCCCCGCTGGCTCATCCCGTGGACTTCCGACACCTTTACATCGTATCCCTTGTCGAGGGCCGCCCTGCCAAGGACGCGGCTCGCAAGGAGGGAGCCCTGGCCGCCGACTCCTACTATCATGATACTTGTAATCATATATTCCTCCCCGGGACAAGGGGACAGCACCTACAGTCCCTCGTCAAAGACTCAGGACTTTCGGCACAGTCCCCCTTGTCCCTCTTTTCAAATTGCGCGAAAAGCGTCCTTTGGACACAGCTCCGCGCAGACATTGCAGCCGAAGCACTGGGTGTCGTCGACCACGGCTTTATTATTCCTGAAAGAAATAGACGGGCAGCCGAGACACATGCACGACTTGCAGCCGATGCACTTGTCCGGATCGACAACGAGAGGCACGCCTTTCTTCACTTCCTTGAGAAGGGCGCAGGGACGGCGGCTGATGATGACGGAGGGCTCTGCCGCAGCAAGCTCCTCTTTCACGGCCGCATCCGTCTCTGCGAGATTGTAGGGATCGACAACGCGGACGCGATTGATTCCCATCGCGCGGGCAAGGGCCTCGAGGTCAATCCTTCCGGCAGGATCCCCGTAGAGATTCTTTCCCGTCGTCGGATTCTGCTGGTGGCCGGTCATGCCGGTGATCGAGTTGTCGAGGATGACAACAGTCGAATTCGTCTGATTGTAGGCGATGTTCGCAAGGCCGGTCATGCCGGAGTGCATGAAGGTCGAGTCGCCGATGACCGCCACCGTGTGCTGCTCGGACTCACTCCCGCCGACCTTGTTGAAGCCATGGAGGCCGGACACGGAAGCCCCCATGCAGAGCGTCGTGTCAATGGCGGAAAGGGGCGGCGTGGACCCGAGCGTATAGCAGCCGATGTCGCCGATCACCGTGCACTTGTTTTGTTTCAGAACATAGAAAAGTCCCCGGTGGGGGCAGCCGGAACACATAGCCGGCGGGCGGCCCGGCAGATTTTCAATCGGGGTGCACGATTCAGCCGGCTTTTCGCCGAGGGCCTCCGCAATCATCTCCTGGGAAAACTCGCCGACCGCAGGAAAGAGGGATTTGCCTTCGACAGCGAGCCCGAGCGAGCGGACGTGATTTTCTATGACGGGGTCGAGCTCCTCCACGACAACGAGGCGCTTGACGTGCGCCGCGAAGTCGCGAATCTTCTGCACGGGAAGCGGGTTCACGAGGCCGATCTTCAAAACCCATACCCGGTTTCCGAAGACTTCCTTCACGTATTCGTAGGACGTGGAGTCACAGATGATTCCTAAAGAATTGTCGCCGCCCTCTTCCACACGGTTGAGGTCGGTCGTCTCCGCATATTCCGTCAGACGGCGCGTCCGCTCCTCCACAATCGGGTGCCGCTTCTTCGCTGCTGCGGGGACCATCACGTACTTTTCGAAATTCTTGACATAGGGTTTCCGCTCCGGCTCGCTCCGCTCGCCCGTCTCCACAATGGACTGGGAGTGGGAAACGCGCGTGCACATCTTGATGAAAACCGGCGTGTCATACTCCTCGGACAGGTCGTAGGCCCTCTTCGTGAAGGAAAGCGCCTCCGCGGAATCCGAGGGCTCGAGCATGGGAATCTTCGCCGCAATCGCATAGTGGCGGGAGTCCTGCTCGTTCTGGCTCGAGTGCATGCCGGGGTCGTCCGCCACGCAGATTACCATGCCTGCATTGACGCCCGTATAGGAGATCGTGAAAAGGGGATCCGCAGCCACGTTCAGTCCCACATGCTTCATGGCGCAGTAGCTGCGCTTTCCCGCGACACTGGCCCCCCAGGCCGTCTCCATGGCCACCTTCTCATTCGGCGCCCACTCGCAGTAGATTTCCGGATACTTCGCCGCTTCCTCCGTCGTCTCCGTCGAAGGCGTTCCGGGGTAGGAGCTGGCCAGCGCCACCCCGGCCTCATAGAGTCCGCGGGCCAGTGCCTTGTTCCCCAGCATCAGTTCTTTCATACAGCTCTCCTTTTTCAGGCGGCGCCTCCGGGCACGATTTGCGAGGCAGATATAAAACCTCGCAAATCGTGCCAACCCGCGCCGCCGTTTTTCAGCCGCCGCTTTACTACGGCACAATGTAGCTATTCTATCATTTCAGAAGTACAAATGGTAGAATGTATCCGCATTTAAGCAGACGGCATCCTCTGGAGCGCCACGCGGTCCTGTCGCGGGGAAATCAGCAAAGTTTTTTGCATTTGTCCCCTACTGAATCCGACCGCGGGCAGACCGGGGCGCCTGGTTTGGAAATATATCCCGGATTTTTGCATTTGTTCCCTACTGGAATTGACCGCGGGCAAGCCGGGGCGCCTGGTTAGGAAATATATCCCGGATTTTTGCATTTGTTCCCTACTGGAATTGACCGCGGGCAAGCCGGGGCGCCTGGTTTGGAAATATATGCCGAATTTTTGCATTTGTCCCCTATTGAAGCGGTTGCATGCTCAGAGCACTGCACGCATTGCGTGTTTGCTGCTTTGGAAGATGGAAATAGAAGCGGATATTTTGCATTTGTCCACTACTAAATGCAGCCGAAGCCCGGCCTGAGCGGCTGACCTGGAACTTTTTGCTTGCTTTTTGCATTTGTCCCCTATTTATGTGTCCTTCCCCTTCAAAAGACTCATGAAAACATTTCACTTCCACCCCGCCAATTTCACTGAATCTCCCGCAGTTCTGAAGAATCCCTGCTGCGGCTGGTACCGCGTTCTCTGCTACACGCCGGAAGAATCAGCCGACGTCCATGGATGGATTGCGAAATTCTTAGATCCGCAGGCGGACTCCCTTCTGCTGCTTGAGATCAATCTGAAAAACTATGCAGGGGAAGGAACAGGTCAAGAGGTCACAACGCAAAAAAGTCATGCAATACAAAGCATGAGTAAAGCACCAACCGGATGTGAAGCCCACGCAGGGCAAGGCCTGAGTCCGGCCGCCTTGAAACAGATCGACACAATCTTTTCCGCCGCAGAGAAAAATCATACCGACCTCATCGTGCGTTTTCTCTACGACACAGACGGAACGCCGGATAGGACAGAGCCGAAGAACATTGATCAAGTCCGCGAACACATCGGACAGCTTGCTGAAATCGTAAACACGCACGCTTCCTGCATCTTTCTCCTTCAAGGCTGCCTGACCGGAGCGTACGGAGATGCGTCGACCAGATGCTCCCCACGAGGGTTACGCCGCAGAAAAGGATCGACGTCAGAATCGCGCCCGAAAAGTCCGTGAAGTAGTAGAGAAAGAGGATCTCCGCATACATGAGGAAGAGGACGAAGAAGCCGACACAGAGCAGGCTGTAGATCCTCATGGTGGTTCCGCCGAAGCCCATCTGGGGCAGCAGCACCTGGCAGAGGAGGAAGACGACGACCGTGATGATGAACTGGGCCCTGGCCAGGCCGAGCAGCTCCTCAGAAAGGCTGCGGAACATGCGGTTCTTCGCCAGGGAAATGTCCCGCCAGCGGCCGCCGTTGACGGAATCGGAGTAGGTCCGGTAGCGGCCTTCGAAGCCCATCTCCACCCGGCTGATGAAGATGATGGTGGCGGAAATATTCGTGAACATGGCCAGGCAGGTGGCAAGGTCGTAGGGCATATTTGTCACGAAGCTCCCCGCCGTGATGACGTGATCGTCCGTCGTCCAGAAGACGAAATTGTGGATGTAGAGGCCCAGGGTGTAGAGGAAGTTCACGACGCAGAGCTGCCAGAATTTCCGGAAGTAGGAAAGCACCGGCCGGTAGTTTCTGCTGTTTCCCTTGAAATAGGCCTGTACCAGGGCTGTCTCCAGGCAGGCGATGACCGCGAAGCCGGCGACGATGGAAAGAAGAAGACTGTAGGTCACTTCCCACTTCAGGAGCTTGTTGAAAAAGAGGGCCAGTCCGAAAGTCACTCCCATCCCGATGGCATAGTAACCCGTCATCCGCACGTAGTCCTTCGTCAGCGACAGATAGAGCATGCAGTAGAATACGAGAAGCACTGCCATGAAGCCGCAATAGCCCGTGAAGACATAGTAGAAGGGCACCTGCCCGACGACGTACTCGTGAATGCAGAAGGGAAGGGCTACCGCAGCGCCGAAAACAGTATTGATGAGAAGCCCTATGTGAAAGCAGGGCATGATGTCGTCGTAGCGCTCCGCAAAGACGGCGTCGGCGAGGTAGCGCGACAGAACCGTATTGAAGGGCGACGTCGCAAGAAAAGAAAAGATGAAGATGTAGAGTACCGTGTCCCCGTAGAGTTCCCGGGCCGCATAGTCCACATCAGAATAATTCAGTGCCCACTGGGAGAGGATAATCGTCCCGATGACCAGAAACATGGGGGCCACCGTGACGAGGATGCTGTAGACGAAGCCGGCCGCGTGCCGCGTCAGCGACGGTTTCTCAAACAGCCGGTTCAAGGTCACGCCGATTCCTGCCATATTATTTCTCCTTCTTCGCCCGGGTCCGCTTCATCTTTTTCTCCACGAAGTCGTAGATGATGCCGTAGCGCTCGTAGAGCTGCTCCGCCCGGTAATACTGCGTCACGCGCCTGTATCCTGTCTCCCCGTACTGCTCGCGCTCCTTCGGATGAGTGGCAAGCTCCACCATGGCGTTTGCAATCTCACCTATGTTCATGATGTGGCAGAGGATGCCGGCTGTACCCAGGTCATCCCCCCTGCCCCCGTAGAGAAGCTCCCGGCAGCAGCCCACATCTGTCGTGATGGCGGGCAGGTGGGCTGCAAAGCCCTCGAGCACCGTGAGGGGCTGGCCTTCGCTGATACTGGTAAGCACGGTGAAATCCATGCGCCCCAGGTATTCCGTCACATTCACCCGGCCGGTAAACACGACGTCAGAAAGGTGCAGGGAAGATACCAGGGCGTGGCACTCGGCGGCATATACCGTGTCCTCGCTCTCCGGCCCCATGATCCAGAGCTTCAGCTCAGGCACCTGCTCCTTTGCGAAGGCAAAGGCCTGAATGAGAGTCTTCACATCCTTGATGGCAGTGATGCGGAGTACGGCCGCCATATTAATATAGTGCTCATCCTCTTCCCTCTTGCCGGGGATGTCCGCGAAGCGCGAAATATCCACCCCGTTCGGCGTCACAAAAGCCTTCTCCGGCGGACAGCCGAGTTCGATCTGCAGTTCCCGCGCGTGGCCGAAGAGGCTTGTCACGACGTCCGCCCGGTCGTAGACGAGCTGGGACATCTTGCGGAACTGGTCGATCCAGATGTCCTTGTAGGTGTTCTGCACCCACTTCGCCTTGATGAGCTCCTCCTCCCGCTCCCGCGTATAGAGGCCGTGCTCGGACAGGATCAGGCCGCCTCCGTATATGTGGGCCGCCATGCTGCCGAGGACGCCGGAGTAACCCGTTGCGATGCAGTGGTAGCAGTCCGCCTGCGGCAGGTCCGACTCCAGGGCAAGAACCAGGGGCAGGTAGATGGACCGCATGGTCCAGAGGAAGTCGGAAAAGACGATTTCCGAATAGGACTTCTCGTAGAGCTCCGTGCAGATCTTCAGAAAGTCCGGTCCCATCAGGAGGTCGTTCACGGAAATCCTTTTGCCGGCGAAAAGGTCAAAGATCGTGTCCCAATCCACGCGCAGGTTCAGAATCAGGGACCGCAGGGCCATATAGTCCTTCTCGGGGAGCCGCTTTCTCCGGCGCTGCCGCCCATTTTCCCCGTCCCATTCGACGTCGTTCAAGTATACCTCGTAGACGCCGGTCACATTTTCCGGCAGCTCGTAGACGAACTTTCCCGAGAGCTCGCGGTTTGAAATGATGGTGAGCAGGACGTATTCGTTCTGCGGGAAGGCCTTGATCAGGCTCTGCATCCAGGAGGAGATGCCGCCCACGACGTAGGGGTAGCAGCCTTCTGCGATCATACAGATTTTCATGCGCGCGCCCCCTTATCTCATTTATGACTAATGTCTTCCCGGGTGAGATCAATGCTTACCGTATCCTGCTCCGCCGAGATGAGGTACGCCCCGTCCTCCAACATCGTGAAGCTCCCTCCGGAGACGGCTTTCACGTCCTCTCCGTTCGTTCGGAAGAGGAAGCAGACTTCCCCGTTCCTGCCGGAAATGGAAAGTGTCACCGTGTCCCCGTCCCTGCTGTCCGTGTAGTTCAGCGCCGCAAAGCGCCGGACTGCCGCATCCCCTTCCGAAAGCGTCGTCTGCGCGAAGTCCCCGAAGGGAGCCAGGGCAGTATTCAGATGATCAAACATGGCCTTTGACTTGCGCTGCCACTGATCCTCTTCCGCTTCCGGCAGAAGGGAGGATGTAATATCCATGGAGAAGTTTGCACAGGCAAGGGCCGTCTCCGTTCCGAGGAGCTCCAGGTCCGTCCTGTATGTCGCTTTTGAAGCGTCCTGCGTCATCTGCTGAATGGTGAGATTTTTCTCCGTCAGTTTTTCCTCCGTCAGGTAGCCTGCCATCGGAAAGGCGCCATCATAAGCGCAGGAGATTGTCTGCAGATTTTGAAAAAAGTTCATCATCGAGAAAAGCGGTGTCGCCCGTCAAGTCGGATGGCTTCACGACAGTGCTTCCGATCTCATACGTCACGCCCTGGCTCTGCAGAAAGTCCCGGGTTTCCGCCGCCTTTTCGGCAAGTGAAAGGGAATCGTCCTCTACGAAGGAAAGCCCCAGCTCGCAGGACATCTCATTCATGGTGCTCAGGAAGGTGTCTGCCCAGCCCGCCTCGTAGCCGCCTTCCCCCGGGAGAAGGCGTACCGCGAAGGCGCCCGTGAAGGAATACCCCTTCTGCAGGCCCAGGGATTCGATTCGCGGCAGAACCAGGCGGCTTTCCGCCTGCAGCATATTGCGGCCGTAGACCTGCCGCATCACTTCCTCATTCTCATTCGCCGCTGTGGGGAAGGAGATGAGGGTGACCTCCTGGGCGTTTATGACAGGATAGATGGCATAGGAAGACGTCCGGGAAAGGGCGGCGGAAAGAAGGCCGATGCCGATCTGCCGGTCTTCCATATAGTCACCTGCCACGGCAAAAACCCTTGAGCTGCCGATGCTGTGCCGCCAGATCAGGGCAGGCAGGAGCTCGTCCGCGGTCTCTTCGGGAAGGGCCTTCATCTCTTTCTCCGGAAAAAGCCCGTTCATATAGGTTTCCGTTCCGGCGCCGGTGACGTACCAGGGAACCGTCAGCGTGAGATCCTGCTTTTCCTGCTCCTCTTTTTTCTCCGCTTCATAAACCCGCTCCCCGCCAAGGAGGAAGCCGTTGTAGAGACGGACGCCGGACAGGGCCGTCTCTTCCGCCCGCACCTCCTGTATACCCAGAAGGTCCATCAGGTCTGCGTGGGAAGAAAGAAAAGCCGCATCCGGAAGGCTCGTGAAAAAGAGATGGATCCCGTTTGCTGTCATATTCTGCAGATACGGAATTTCTTCCTCTGTGAGGACACTCCCCTGCACGCATACGAAGGGCGGGATGGCCGCATTCAGGGCAAGAAGCCCCTCTTCACCGGAAACTGCAGTAAAGGTATAGCGGACATAGCAGGCCCACTCTTCAACTGTCTTTGCCTCTTCGCTTTCCCCGTCGCCTAAAAAGAGCACCCGGTGGTCCGGGGCAAAAGTTTCCGGGGCGGGAGCATCCGCTGCCATGAGTCCGGTATCGACGCGGAAATTATTATTCTCATAGTGATTCAGGCTCTCCCGGAAGGCAAGGGTGCCCTGGAAGAGGAGAAAAAGCACGGCTATAATTGTGAGAATGCTGATGAGCTTCCGGTTTGTAATCATGCCCTAATCCCCCTGCTGCCGCTGAAAAAAGCGGATCCTGCCGATCATTTCCTCATCGAGCTCCACATCCGACTGCTTCAGCTCCTCCATCCGGCTGCGGAAGGTCGCGTAATCGCCCCTGGTGTAGGAAAGGCGGAGGGCGCATTTCCAGGTATCGAGTTCACCCGGATAGAGCTGCAGGAGCAGGCCGCACCAGACATCCGCTTCGTCGTACATTCCGGCCCGCGTTTCCTCCGTGCAGACTGCGTTGAGTTCCTCCGCTCCCGCAATATCGCGGAAGTCGATGAGTTCCATCAGAAGCTCCATCTGCCGGAGAAAGGCCTTCTGCTCGGGCTCCGTAAAAACCTTCTGCCGGAGGACTGCCCCCATGTCGGTGATGAGCTCGCGGGCGAGGGCCATCTCCTGCGTGAGGCGCTCCCTGCGCTGTACCTGCTCGTCCTTCCATATACTGAGCGGAGCCACGTGCCCGTTGAGGTACTCCCTGAGCGGGCTCTCCGCCCGGACGCGCCGGTGGCGGTTCTCCTTCCGTTCCGCCTCTTCCCTCTCCTCCGTTGAAAAGACGAGCCCCTTTTCCGGAACGTCTGCAAGGACGAGGCCCGCCTCGAGGTCCAGGATCATGTTCCACATCCGGTCCACATTTTCCCGGAAGGTTCCGAGGGAGTCCTGCAGGATGGACGCCGCATAGTGGGCGACCTCGCTGTCGCTTGAGTTCAAGGCCAAAAGTATCGTGGACAATGACCTGCTGATGTCCCGCCGCACGATGTCGAGGACGAGAACCCGGCTTTCGGACTTTTCCGCCACCGCCATAGCTTCCTCGAGGGGAACCATATTCTTTTCCTTTTCCTCGTTCGCCTTTGAAGGCGCCTCTTTTTTCTCCTTCTCCGGCCTGATGGCGTCGAAGTCCATGGGCCTCTTGAAGAAAGCCTTGCCGAAAAGCCAGGTACAAAAATAATAAAAAGGCCCGAGTACCGGAATCAGCAGCATAATGGCGCAGCGGAGTCCCCAGCCCGCATGCTCCCCCTTCCTGCTGAAATGGCAGAAAAGACCGTATACGAGAACACCTGCGGCATTGCCGGAAAGTACAAGGAAAAATATGATTCCTGCCCTGTCAGTCACTGTATATTTCCTCCTTCGTTGCGAGGCGGCAGGAGAAACCTGCGTTCTCGAAGCGGGAGATGACGATGCCGGCCCCTTCCCGGTCCGTATTTGTAAGGAGGGCAACGAATGTGCCGTCCTCCGTGAGGCCCAGGTAGTCATCCGGACGGATCTTCTGCGACAGCGCCTTCCAGGAAGCGAGAAGAATGTCGCCGCTCCCCGAAAAGACAAGCAAGGTGTAGGTCGTGAGGTTTTTGTCCTTCGCGCGCTCGTAGGAGGCCACGAGTTCGCGGAAGGCTCCCGCTTTCATGACCGGTGTGCTGTCGATATAGCGTTCCGCACGGACCGCCTCGAGATAACGGTCGGCGCGGAGGACTGCGTTCTGGATCAGGAAACCCGTCACCGCCAGGAGGTCGGATTCGCCCAGTGTCATCTTTTCCCAGGGCAGCGTCCAGATCATGAGCAGGTAGCGGACCTCGTCCTCCTCGTAGATGGCGCTCGCCATCATGGGCAGGGAGGGATCGAGCTCACGGTTGATGAAGACCTGCTTCTTCTGCACGGCGTCCGAAAGCTCCCCTAGTTCCCGATAGTGAATGACGCTTCCGAATTTCCGCGCCTTCTTCGAGGTCGCCGTGAAAAGCCGCGCGTATTCGCTATCCGCGATCCGGTAGATGGAGACGTCGGGCGTTCCTATTATTTTTTCAAGCACTTCCGCGGCGTAGAAGAGAACCTCGTCCGCGCTGTACTTGTCAAGGGCGGACGTGATCTCGTAGATCTTCCCCAGGCTGTTGTCCTCGTTGATGATCTGCATCTGCAGCGAATCCTTGACGCGGACATTGACCTTGTTGATCTCCTCTATGTCCGTGAGCTGGCCGGCCATATACTCGTAGTCCTCTTCCGCTTCGTCCTTCTGAAGCGAAAGGCGGTCGCGGAGCCAGCCGGCGGCCAGGCCGACAATGAAGAGCTGGGCAATCCACACATAGGTGCCGTAATCGGAAAGCACCGCCAGGGGCCGGCTATCCGGCAGCATAGACAGGAAGCGGCCTGCCGCCGCAAGAACCGCGGAAAAGACGGCCTGCTGCTGCCCGTAGACGCAGGCGAAGAGGACGACGTACAGGAGGGAAAAATCAAAGGAGGAGAAATAGGCGCTGCCCTCCGCCCACCGGTCCAGGAGGAAGAAGGGGATGAAGCAGACCGCATTCTCGAGGAAGGGAACGAGCGCCTTGAAGAAAAGGCCCGCTCCCTTCTTCATCCGGCCGCGAAGAGAAGCCTTCTCCTCCACGTCCTGCATGAAGACGGCTTCGTGCAAAAGCATTGCGGAAACCGTCCGCTGCACGCCTTCCTCCGCAGGAAGCAGGCGGTTGATGCCGAATTCCTGCTGAAAGGCAACGTTTCCGGGAACGACAGAGAAGCTGCCGCGTCCGCTCCCGCCCTTTTCCACGATGCGGATCGTCTGGGGAACCGCGACGGATGTTTTTCCTGCCCTGCGAATGGCTTTGTGTGTTTCACCGGACACAGGAATTGCTTCGGAGGTTCCGCCGGAAGTTCCTTTCCACGCAGCTTTCTGCGGAGAAGCAAAGCTTTCCTGAATAAGGACTGCGAGCTCTTTTTCAGAGACTGCCGTACCTGAAGAAATCTGATAGACGGACCGCTCGTGCGCTTCCGCAAAAGCTGCCTGACAGATGAACTGCACGGCGTCCTCGAGAGCCAGCAGGGTGAAGGACCTTCCCGGCGTCACGTCAATGAAGCCATCCCGCAGCGCTGCAAGACACATGGCGGAAATCCTGTCCGTGCAGTCTTCCGTCTTCTTCGGAATGCTGTAGAGGCCGCAGAGACGGAGGCAGAAGACATCCAGCCCCTTGTTCTTCGCATAGCTTCCACAGAGATCCTCCCCCTGGGAAACGGCCATGGCATAGGGGGTTGCAGGATCCTTCGGTTCTTCCTCCGGAAAGCCGGCCGGGTGGTCGCCGCCGAAGACCGCATCGGAAGAAAGGTAGACGAAGCGCCCCTTTCCCCGATGGGCAAAGCCCTCGAGGAGGTTGACGGTGCCGGAGACAAAGTCCGCCGAATCCGTCTCTTCATTTTTCCAGGAATAATTTGTATCAAATGCGCCAAGGTAAATCGTCACGTCCGGCGCGGCGGAGTCAAATATTTCCGCGAGACTGGCGCTCTCATACGGGAAGTCGTAGTGCTCGTACACCCGCTCGTAGCCTTCCTTTTCGGAAGCGGTCCCCCGTCAGGAGGAATACCCGATGCCCTTCCTTTTTGCAGCGGATGATCAGCCGGTTCATGAGGGTGCAGGGACCGCCTGCAAGCAAAATATTCATTTGTTCAGGCCCTCCTGTACCGAATACCGTTCCGTCAATTCTGCTGAGTGCCAGGAGCCATAGCCATCTCGCACGCTATACCGCGCGGCTGCTTCACTGCTTTTGCTGCCACTCTGCTATACATAAACGACTCATTCCCCATTATTGTAACTGAAACCTGTGTCAAAATTTTGCAGGCGGTAGGGATTCTGCCGCACGCGGACGCAGAGGAATTCATCGTCCTCGTACCAGGCGCTGCACGATTCAGGAAACATCTCCTGATATTTCTGCACCCAAGCGTACATTTTCGCCATAAGTATCTTCCGCGCACTCCCCTTGTAATTTTCACTCCCGGCGGAATAGTCCAATGTCTGCGCGGCGTCGCTCTCTGAGATCATGTCCCGCTCTGCACCGGTCTTCGTAAACGCGTCCCGCAGTCCCTGCGTTTCCCCGGAAAGGGGACGCTTCTCAATGAAGAAGAAGACATCCTCCGTCGGGATATAGAGGAGCTCTGCAGAAGCGGTGTCTTCCACGGCTTCCAGAAAGTCCAGGCTTTCGACATGGCTGCCGTCCGTGTGGATCATTTCCCGCTCGTCGCCGGCAGACACGACCGTCCACGTATTCTTTTCTTCCGTATTCAGGATATTTGTTAAACAGCTTATAGCACCATTTGTCTCCTGCGGCTGCACGGATGTGGGAGCGGAAGGACCGGCCAGAAAGAGGATGGCTGCGGCGGCGAGAAAGAGATAGAGAAGCTGCCTTTGCCGGAAATACAGGATGGCGAACCAAATGAGTGGCGGAAGAAAGGCAAGCCCGTACACTCCCGGCAGCGTGCAGAAAAGGCTGCCGGGAAAACGGTCCGGGAAGAGGAAGGCGGCAGCCACCGGGGCGAGGGCGAGTGCGAAGGCCACGGCGCAGTTCCGGATCAAAAGGCAGAGGAGGAAGTAGATACCCGTGACAAGAAGCAATGCCGTCACGAAGCAGAAAAGCCGCATCAGGGTGAAGATGCGGATGCCAAAGAGCTTGTGGAGGGTGAGGATCACAGCAGGGAAACCGCGGAAATAGAAGCCTCCTGAAAGAAGCGAGCCCCTGTCCAGGGCATTGACATGGGCGTTCAGTACAAGGGTTTCCGCCGCAGAATAGCCGTAGACCGTCAGCGCCTGCCGCCCGAAGACGACAGCCGTTGCGGCAAGAAGAATCCCAAGAAGAGCTGTCTTCAGGCGATTCCTCTTCACCACTCTTCCGATGGGATCAAAGAAATACGCCTTGACTGCGCGTCCTATGGAGGAAAAGAACCACGTCCAGAAACTCTTCGCCCCGTAGGTTCCCCGGGCCAGACGGCGGAACTGCTCAGCGAGATACCCGGCCTTTCCCTCAGGGGAAAAAGCGGGTGCCGCTTCCAGCTGATGAAAAGGGGCAGCAAGAGCCCCGCCAGCAGGGTAAATGCATTGCAGATACGGAAAAGCGAGAGAAGCAGGACGAGAAGAATCACATAGCAATTCCCGGTCACGAGGCAGAGAAAAAAACGCTCCATGACACGGTGCCCGGAAAGCCTCCTGTCAAAAGCCATGGCGGGAACAGCGAGCATCAGGACAGCATAGGCGATTGTCATGCCGATGAGCTGTGAAATTATTATCGCCTTCATCTGCATTCCCTCTCCTCTTTGAGCCGGATGCCAATGTGTAGTATGTCATATCCTAAATCGGCAAGTCTTTTTCTGTTCAACAGGGGGTACAGGCCGTCGCGCCTGTTCTTTTTCCCGGCGAAATGGTACAATGACCGCGGATTTTTGCATTTGTCCCCTACGCAAAGCGGCCGCGGGCGGGACGGGGCGCTTGATTTGGAAATATGCGCCGCGGTTTTGCATTTAACCCCTATGATATCCGCAGCCCGGTCAAGTGCAGCACGCGTTGCGTGTAGTCTCTTCTTAAGTGATGGAAATATATACTGGAATTTTGCATTTGTCCCCTATGTAAAGTTGCCGCCGGCGCATCGGGGCACCCGGTTTGGAAACATACTCCGCGGTTTTGCATTTAGCCCCTATATGAAATGGCTTGTCCCATTCGGACACCTGAGTTTTGGAAATATAAGCCTGGATTTTGCATTTGTCCCCCATAAACCCTTCAACAGGAAAGGACGCTGAAATATGAAATTTGTTTCGTGGAATATAGACTCGCTGAATGCGGCCCTGACCGGAACGTCTGACCGGGCGGAGCTGACAAGAAATGTGATTGATACAATCATGGCGGAGAAACCTGATTTTCTCGCCATTCAGGAGACGAAGCTGCCGGAGGCCGGCATGAATGCCAAGCAGGAAGCGGCTTTTGAAGAATGCTTCCCCGGCTATGTCTATGTATTTGTAAGCTCTGTCCCGCCGGCTCGCAAGGGCTACGCCGGCACGATGATGCTCTTCCGGGAAGATGCGTCCGTGAAGGCAGACTTTCCCGTCATCGGCGCGCCGGACACCATGGACAGTGAGGGCCGCCTCATCACGCTTGAGACAGACAGCTTCTATTTCAACACCGTCTACACTCCGAACGCCGGCGACGGGCTGAAGCGCCTTTCCGACCGGCAGGAATGGGACAAGCGCTACACCGAGTATCTCAAAAAGCTTGATGCGAAGAAGCCGGTCATCGCCTGCGGCGACTTCAACTGCGCCCATGAAGAGATTGACCTCAAGAACCCGGTCACGAATCACTTCTCCGCCGGCTTCACGGATGAAGAGCGGGCGGGCTTTTCAAACCTTCTTGCTGCAGGCTTCACGGATACCTTCCGTGCCCTCCACCCCGGGCAGCCCGGCCTCTATTCCTGGTGGGCCCAGCGAATCCGCCAGGCGAAAGCCAACAACGCCGGCTGGCGGATTGACTACTTCCTCGTCAGCAACCGCGCGGCTTCCGCAGTCACCCGCTCCGAGATGCTTTCCTCCGGCCCCCGCGCAGACCACTGCCCGATCGTGCTGGAAATCGATATCTGATAAGCAAGTCGCTGCTGCTATTCTTCCCTCTCGAGCAGCCTCTTCAAATCTGCGATTTCCTCTGCAATGCCGGCGCCGATGTCGGTGTCCTTGACGTAGATCCGCTCCGGGGCAACCCAGGTGATTTCGCTGTCGGACTCGATGTCCTTGTCCTCGGCAAGGGCGGCCTCGACGCTTTCAAAAGGCTGGTGGGCCTTGAGCCGGAGCCCGTGGGAGTTGAAGATCAGGGTGTAGCCGGCAATTCCTGTCGTCTTGTGGTAGGCATTCGAGAAGCCGCCATCGATGACAATGAGGCGGCCGTCCGCCTTGACGGGCTTCTCACCGGCGATGGCCTTCACCGGGGTATGCCCGTTGATGATGTGGGAATATTTCTCATAGAGGCCGAACTCGCGAAGCACGCGGTCGCAGATGACACTGTCATTCTTCAGGCGGTCATATGGATTCGTCTCTTCCTTCCAGGTCTCTTTGTCACTGATATAGTTCCGCTCGAAAGTTTTCAGTCGCCTGCAGCAGAGGGGCGACGCTTCCCCGCCCCAGAGATACCACATGAAGTCGATGTCGTCGGGAGTTGCCCGGTCTGTAAAAGCCCGCCGGGCCTTCGCTTCCGCCATATCGTAGAGCTCGCGTCCCTGGCACCGCTTCCCGTCAATCGTCAGCATGCGGAAATTCCCGTCGGAATCCATGGGGATGGCTCCATGGAAGAGGAGGTTTCCATTGTAAACGAGGTAAAGGGAGCCGACGTCGTAGAGGAAGTCGATGTGGCGATGGAGCTCATTGCTCTGGACGAAGTCCCGCGTCAGGTCGTCCACAATCTCTTCTTCCTCAGGCGTCAGTTCGTAATATTTCTCTATCTCAGCACGATCTGTTGGAATTCCTGAATACGCCTGATTTCCGGCACCTGCGCCTGCACTTCCGGAACCAGCTGTTCCACATGCTGCCGTGCTTGCGCTTCCGGCTCCTGCTGCCGCATTTCCGGTTCCGGCTGACCTGCCATCTCCTTCTGCCGCAATTCCTGCAAGGCCGGCGGACGTATCCGCGGAGGCATTTATATTAGTATAAACAGTCGGAAACAGCGCCGTGTCGATGCTGTAGATGTGCCCGTCGAGGTCGATCGTCGAATTCGCGAAGTTGATGCGGTGCAGGAGAAGGCGGCTGTCCATCATGTATTCGGGGTGGCGCAGGATTTCCTGCCCCTCGAGCTTCTGGCAGATGACGTAGATGGCCTGCAATGCAGCCTCCACGGGGTCCTTTGCAGGATAATTTTTGAGACCGAAGATGGTCAGCGCCCTGAGCGAGATGCCGTAGCGGTTTTCGAGGATGCGCGTTGAGCGGTATTTCAGGTTGACGCGGACGACATTCGCGCACGACGCGCGGTTGCCGCACGCTGCCCCCATCCAGAGCATGTCGTGGTTGCCCCACTCGATGTCGAGGCTGTGGTGGTCCATCAGAAGGTCGATGATGCGGTCCGCCTCGCCGCCGCGGTCGTAGATGTCGCCGACGATGTGCAGGTGGTCGACGGCCAGCCGCTTGATGAGAGATGCCAGCGCCTCAATGAATTCATCCCCGTTTTTCAGGGCGAGAATGGTATTGTAGATTTCCTCGTGGTACCTCAGCTGGTTGTCGTCCTCGTCCTTCTGCTCGTGGATGAGCTCGTCGAGGATGTAGGCGAAGTCGCGCGGCATCGCCTTCCGCACCTTCGAGCGCGTGTACTTGGACGAAAGAAATTTCGCCAGCGCCACAAGGTCCACAATCGTCGACCGGTACCACGAGTCAGGCAGCGGCCGGTCCCCGTTCTGCTCCCGCATCAGAGCCAGTTTTTCAGCAGGATAATACACCAGCGTACAAAGCTCGCGCCGTTCCTGGGGCGACCGCGCTTCCGCAAAGAGGGTGTCCACCTTCTCCTTGATGACGCCGGAGCAATTGTTCAGGATGTGCAGAAAGGCCCCGTACTCCCCGTGCAGGTCGCTCATGAAGTGCTCCGTCCCCTTGGGCAGGTTCATGATGGCGGACAGATTGATGATCTCCCTGCAGATGTCCTCCCGCTCCGGGTACTTCTCCCCCAGGAGATCCAGGTACTTCTCGCGGTCGCTCCGCCCCGTGTTTTCTGCTCGCATTTCATTCTCCCCTTCGATGTAAGCGCTTACATTTTTATTCTAATATAAAGAGCTGCAGTGTGTACAGCTCTTTTTTCCAGCAAAGAGATGCCATTTGCTTTAAATGCCACTCCCTGTGAACCTGTTCCCGCAAAAAGGGATGCCATTTGCTTCAAATGCCTCTCCCTGTGAACCGGCTCCCGCAAAAAGGGATGCCGTTTGCTTTAAATGCCTCTCCCTGTGAACCGGTTCCTGCAAAAAGGGATGCCATTTGCTTATACCACCATGATCAGTCCGCCCGGGCCGGCATACATAGACGAGACGCCGTGGGTGTCGAGGATGACAACATCCTTGAAGGTGCCGGAGGCGAGAACCTTCTCCTTCAGGATAGCGGCCCGCTCCGGGGCGGCGCAGTGGGAAATCATGAGAACGCGTTCGTCAGGGAATTCAACCTCCGCCCGCATGCAGTCAACCATCTTCTGGATGGCGGCGTTCATGCCGCGGGCCTGGCCGAGGCGCTGGATATTCCCCTCGGGGGTGGAGCCCATGACGGGCTTGATATTCAGTGTGTTGATGAGCTTCGCTGCAACGTGGCCGAGGCGCCCCGCCTTCTCCAGCATGTCAAGAGACTCGAGCAGGAAGTAGGTGTGCTGGGTTTCAATATAGGTCTCGACCGTGGAAACGACCTGATCGAAGGATAGCCCAGCTTCTTCGCACTCGGCAATCTTCTGCGCGATCAGGGTTTCCCCGATGGAGGCAGAGCGGGAATTGAAGACATGATAATTCTTCCCCTCGACGTCGTCGTCCTCCCAGTCTTCCCGCATGAGATTTCCTGCGAGAACAGCGGAATTGTAGGATCCCGAAAGCTGGGAAGAAAGCGTCACGGCATAATAATTGTCCGCGTCCTCCTCCAGCAGCCGGTCCATATAGACGGCCGGCGAGGGGCAGGCGGAATGAGGTGCCGTCGGGCAGGCCTTCATAGAAGCCAGCAGATACTCCTGATTGAAATTTTCATCATCTATGATTTCTTCCGGGCCGACATTCAGAGTCAGCGGCACCGTCGCGAAGTGTTCTCTATCCGCTTTCATTTCAGGCGTCAGTTCCCCGCAGCTGTCTACGACAATCCGGTACATAGGTACGCCCTCACTTTCTATCCCAGGCATCCAGCAAAAGCAGGAATGCATCCTGCCCGCCCGATGCTGCAATCCGTATATCTCCCTGTCCGGACCGCGTGAAACTTTTCTCTGTCCGCGTCCGTCCATATATAGTAAAGAATATCCCTATTGCTTCTTTAACACAAGTGAAACGTTTATAAAATCGGGGATTGTACCCGATTGTACCGGTTTGACAGGTACACACTATCTGTACCATTTTTCGAAAGGCACACCAGTGGTGGCTTTCCGAAGTCGCTATTGTATCGGATTGTATCGATTTGACAGGCACGCAGAAAAAAGCAGAGGCTCGCTGAGGCAGACATTTTAAGGCTCAAATTGTACGCGATTGTATCGATTTGCCTGTTACGCCCAATTTTTCAGTTTCCTGGAGTGCCTGCAAACAAAGGCTTTCGGAGCCTGAAATTGTATTTAATTGTATCGATTTAACAGGCAAACGTATATCGATTTAACAGGCAAGCTATGCGGATGCAGGAAAATAGCGGTTCTGCGGATTCGCTGGTACAATCACTCCGTCTCCCCGCGGTGCTGCTGCTTCCACTCCTTGATTTCAGAAAGGCGCTTCCCGAAAGCTGCCTCCTGCCCCAGGGTTCCGGGGTGATAGTACTCGCGGCCGGCGAGGGAATCCGGCAGGCACTGCATCGCGGTGATGTGGCCCTCGTAGTCGTGGGCGTACATGTAGCCGGCGCCATACCCTTCGTCCTTCATGAGCGCAGTCGGGGCGTTTCGGATATTCATGGGAACGGGCTCGTCGAGCTGCTCGATGGCGTCTTCTTTCGCTTCGTTGTAGGCGACTT
>OMTX01000079.1 GCA_900314085.1 uncultured Lachnospiraceae bacterium
CCATTTTTGTAAGTATTGACAAAGAAAGGGCAGCCGCATCCGCGCGGCTGCCCTCCCCTTTTCACCACCGAAATGGCAGAATATTTTTTTCAATCCTCCGGCTTTTCTTCCGCTTCTTTCCCAACGCCCTCATCCGGTGCAATGTCGGCTTTTGCCGCCTGTCCGGAAACGCCTTTCCGAAACATGGCAGGCAGATTCCCCTCCCGGTACAAAAGAAGACAGATAATGATGATTGCTGCCGAAGCAAAGAAAAGGACAAGCCCCAGCACCTGGGAAATGGCCACACCGCTATCCCCCACCTGCAGCTGGTCTGTGCGCAGGCCCTCAATCCAGAAGCGGCCGACGCCGTAGAGCCCCATATAGAGGAAGAAAAGCTGGCCTTCAAACTTCTTCCGGTCCCGGAAAAAGAGCAGGAGGATGAAGAGACCCAGGTTCCACAGGGACTCATAGAGAAAGGTCGGATGGACGCTGATGCAGTCGATGCCGTTTTGCGTGACGAGGTGAGCCATCATATTTTCCGTAATGTCCTGGGGGCGGTTCACGGCATCCAGAGGAACCAGCATAGCAAATAGGCTGTCCGTGTACTCCCCGAAAGCTTCGCGGTTCATGAAATTTCCCCAGCGGCCGAAGATCTGCCCGATCAGAAGCCCCATGCAGGCAGTGTCACACACCTTCCAGAACTGCAGCTTTTTGATCCGGCAGAGGACGAAGCAGGTGAGGATGGCCGCAATGACGGAGCCATAGATTGCCATTCCGCCGCTGTGGATCTTTATTATTTCATTTAGGTGCTTGCTATAGTAGTCCCAGGAAAAAGCCACATAGTAGATGCGGGCACCAATGATGCCAAAGATGACGCCCCAGATTGTGAGGTCGAGATAGGTCTCCTGGTCCTGCCCGGTCCGCTTCGCTTCGTGAAGGACGAAGAGTTCCGCCACGATGATTCCGACGGCAATGATGATGCCATAGAAGGCAATGCGGTAGTTCCCGATCATGAAGGACTTGGGAACATACTTGAAGAGGATGTGCAGGTGGGGAAAATAAATAGAATGTTCTGTCATTAAAATTCTCCGAAAAAAGTTCTGCCGGAAATCCGCATCAAAACCCGGCTCCGGCAGATCTTACATTATTTGTAACTATTCAGCACAGAAAATATGTGAATGCGTTGAATGCTTGCATCCATAAGCATTTGCATATTTTCTGTGACCTGGCGGCGAAGCCGCCCGGAACCACAACAACTCGGATTCCGAAGGAATCCGAGTATGGGGTTCTGAATAGTTACCATTATTTTTGCGTGTCCGTGATAAACATAGCATCGCCGAAGGAGAAGAAACGATACTTCTCTTTCACGGCCTCATTGTAAGCGGCAAGGATGTGGTCGCGGCCGGCAAGGGCAGACACCAGCATGATCAGCGTTGACTTGGGCAGGTGGAAATTCGTGATCAGCCCGTCAATGACCTTGAAACGGTAGCCGGGATAGATGAAGATGGACGTCCAGTCTTCCTTCGCCGGTACGTGGCCGTCTTCCTCTGCCGCCGACTCCAGCGTCCGCGTGGATGTCGTCCCGACCGCAATGACACGGCCGCCATTTTCCTTTGTCCGGTTGATGAGGTCAGCCGTCTCCTGATTGATCCGGTACCACTCCGTATGCATGTGGTGCTCTTCGACGTTTTCGACCTTCACCGGCCGGAAGGTGCCGAGCCCCACGTGAAGGGTGACTTCAGCGACATTCACGCCCATCGCCTTCACTTCTTCGAGAAGTTCCTTTGTGAAGTGGAGGCCGGCCGTCGGCGCCGCAGCAGAGCCGTCATATTTCGCATAGACCGTGTTGTAACGGTCCCTGTCCTTCAGCTTGTGGTGAATGTAGGGAGGAAGCGGCATCTCACCGAGTCTGTCGAGAACCTCCTCAAAGATACCGTTGTAATGGAACCGTACGAGCCGGTCCCCGTCGTCGACGATATCCTCAATGGTCGCCGTCATCACCCCGTCGCCGAAAACGACCTCCGTCCCGGGCCGGAGCTTCTTTCCCGGCCGTACCAGAGTCTCCCAGACGTCAGCATCCACCCGCTTTAAAAGCAGGACTTCCACATGGGCGCCGGTATCCTTTTTGACGCCATAGAGGCGGGCAGGAATGACACGTGTATTGTTCACCACCAGACAGTCACCTGGCCGCAGGTAGTCTTTGATGTCGTCAAATGTCCGGTGGAAAATCTCCCCCGTATTTTTGTCGAGAACCATGAGGCGGGAGGAATCGCGCTTTTCGAGCGGATCCTGGGCAATGAGCTCCTCCGGCAAGTCATAGTCAAAATCTTCTACTGTCATGATACGAATATATAAACTATTCAGCACACAAAAGCAGAAGATGCGTTGAATGCCTGCATTCATAAGCATTTTCTGTTTTTGTGTGGCCTGGCGGCGAAGCCGCCCGGAACCCCGAAAACGCGTATTTCAAAGAAATCCGAGTATGGGGTTCTGAATAGTTTTCTTACGCTATTATTTTCTAAGTTCCACCTTCAGCTCGCCTAAGGATGCGATGATTTTTTCCATAACGGGGTTCACATCGTCGTCCGTAATGGACCTGTCCTTCGCCCGGAATGTAAGACTGTAGGCCATGGACTTCCGATGCGGTCCGACCTGAATGCCCTCATAGATATCGAAGAGACGGAAGCTCTCGAGAAGCGCGCCGCCCTTCTTTTCAAAGACCTCTTCAATCCGGCCGGCCGTGATGTCCTCAGGAACCGTCATGGAAATATCACGTGTAGAAGCAGGGAAGTTCTGAATGCCCTCATACTTGTGGTCAAAGGAAGCAAGCTCTACAACCGTCGGCAGGTCGATATTCAGGAAATAAGCCCGGTCCTTGATGCCGTAGGAGGCAGCAACGAGCGGATGAACTTCGCCGAGGAAGCCCAGAGTCTTCCCTTCATAAATAATATTTGCCTGACGGCCGGGATGCAGATAGGGAATACCTGCGGAGCCATCATAAGTAATCTTGCCCTTGAGACCGGCCTGCGTCAGGAATTCCTCCGCAACGCCCTTCATCGTAAAGAAGTCGCCCTCGCCATAGAAGGCGGCGACAAACTGCTCGCGCTCATCCGGCTGCTCCACCACAGGAACTGCCTTCGGGAGATAGATCTTTGCAATCTCAAAGAGCCGGGCATCCGGATTCCGCCGGCCGTAGTTCGTGGCAAGAGAAGTCAGTATTCCATTGATGGAAAGCGTCCGCATGATGGAGAAGTCCTCTCCGAGCGGGTTTGAAATCGTTACCGTCTGCCGGCAGGGATCATCTGCTGCTATCCGGAGCTTATCGAATACCTTCGGGCTTTCGAAGGAGAAGGTCTCCGCCTCGGAAAAACCGGAGAAACGGGCGACTTCACGAGCCAGGTTCGCAACCCGCTCCTTCTTTGCGATGCCGCCCATGGCAGCGCCGCCATTCGGCAGTGTCGTCGGGATTTTGTCATAGCCGTAGAAACGGGCAGCCTCTTCCGCGAGATCAGCAAATTCTTCGAGATCCTGACGGAAAGTGGGGATGATAACCTCATTGCCCTCTACCTTCAGTTCTTCCCGTTCGAAATATTCTTTGATGGTATCTGCAGGAATATCCGTCCCCAGGAAGGCGTTGTATTTGTCCGGTTCGAAGGGAATGTGCTTCTCTTTCACGGGATTTTCATAGATATCGACGACGCCATTTACCACCGTTCCGGCGCCGAGCTCCTCAACGAGCTGACAGGCCCTGTTCATGGCAAGAATGGCATTGTTGGGATCGAGCCCCTTTTCAAAGATGCCGGAAGCGTCCGTCCGCATGCCGAGGCGCTTGGAAGAAAGGCGGATGTTCGTCCCGTCGAAGGTGGCGGCTTCGAAAAGCACTGTCTTCACATCATCCGTGATCATGGAGTTTTCACCGCCCATGATGCCGGCAATGCCGACCGCCTTTTCCCCGTCGCAGATCATCAGCATCCGGTCATCAAGCGTCCGCTCCTGTCCGTCGAGCGTCGTGAACTTCTCACCGTTTGCAGCGTTTCGTACGATGATCTTTTTCCCGGCAATCTTGTCATAGTCATAGGAATGCATGGGCTGGCCGTACTCGACCATGACATAATTCGTGATATCCACGATATTGTTGATCGGGCGGATACCCTGGGACCGCAGGCGCTTCTGCATCCAGGCCGGTGAAGGGGCGATGTGGACATCCTTCACCTCGCGGGCCGTATAGCGGGAGCAGAGTTCCTTGTTTTCGATTTCAACCGTGATGTCGTCTGCGACGTTTCCTTCCGATCCGGTTTCCGTCACAACGTCCGGCTTGAACGGAAGGTTGAAAGCACAGGCCGCCTCGCGGGCAATGCCGAGGACGGCAAAGCAGTCCACACGGTTGCTTGTGATCTCGTAGTCGACAACGACATCGTCAAGGCCAAGGTAGTGGACACAGTCCTCCCCGAGCGGTGCATCAGCAGGCAGCGGATAAAGGCCGCTCTCCGGCGCATCCGGAAAAACCTCGCGGGAGCTTCCCAGTTCTTCAATCGAGCACATCATGCCGTTCGACTCCACGCCGCGCAGCTTGCCCTTCTTGATCCTGATGCCGCCTTCGGTCTTGGAACCGTCGTGACCGCCGGCTACCTTTCCCCCATCCAGAACGACAGGCACCTTCATGCCGACTGCGGTATTTGGCGCTCCTGTCACAATCTGAAGCGGTTCAGCTGCACCGATGTCGACCTGGCAGATGACGAGATGATCCGCATCGGGATGCTTTTCCATGGACTTGATCTCTCCGATAACAATCCGGTCCAGGTCCTTGCCGAAGTCCGTATAGAACTCGACCTTCTGTCCGAACATGGTCATGCGGTCGCAATATTCCTTGGGGCTGGCCGTCAGGCCGGGTACCAGCGCCCGGATCCACTCAAGTGAGGTTTTCATTATCAATAATCCTTTCCGGAAGAATTTTCAGATGAATATAGCGCTTCTTGCTTCTGACAGGCATCAATCTCCGAAGTCTGTCCTGTTTTCAGAGCGAATCAGAACTGGTCCAGGAAACGGGTGTCGTTTTCGTAGAGCAGGCGCATGTCGTCAATCTCGTATTTGAGGAGGGCGATTCGCTCGAGTCCGACGCCGAAGGCAAAGCCCGTGTATTCGTCCGGATCCACCCCGCTCATGCGAAGGACCTTCGGGTGCATCATGCCGCAGCCGAGGATTTCAATCCAGCCCTCGCCCTTGCAGAATCGGCAGCCCTTTCCGCCGCACTTGAAGCAGGAAACATCCATTTCCGCGGAAGGTTCCGTGAAGGGAAAGTGGTGGGGACGGAATTTGACGCGGGTGTCCGCTCCGAAAAGCTGCTTGGCGAATTCCTCCAGGGTTCCCTTGAGGTCGGAAAAGCGGATGCCCTTGTCGATGACCATTCCTTCGACCTGGTGGAAAACGGGGGAATGGGTGGCATCGACTTCATCCGCCCGGTAGACGCGGCCGGGAGCGATGATACGGATGGGAAGCTTGCCCCGCTCCATCTGCCGGACCTGAACGCCGGAAGTCTGGGTGCGGAGAAGAATATCCTTATTTATATAGAAAGTATCCTGCTCGTCCTTGGCGGGATGATTGGCAGGAATGTTCAGCGCCTCGAAATTGTAATAGTCGCGCTCGACCTCAGGTCCGTCAACGACCTCATAGCCCATGCCCGTAAAGATTTTCTCAATCTCCTGCAGGGCAAGCGTATTGGGATGGGGATGGCCGATACGGTTCCGCGCTGCAGGCAGGGTGACATCGATTTTTTCACGGGAAAGCCGGGCCTCGAGCTCTTTCTCTTCAAAGGTTTTCTTTGCCTCGGCAAGCCGCTTCTCAATCTCCTCCCGGGTTTCATTCACCATCTTGCCGACGGCCGGCCTGTCTTCAGGAGCCACATCCTTCATGGATTTCAGCAGACTGGTGAGCTCGCCCTTCTTTCCGAGCAGGGCCACGCGGATGTCATTCAGGCTGTCCGTCCCCTCCGCTGCGGCGATTTTTTCAGCCGCCTTCGCGCGGATGGCTTCGAGGTCTTCCTTTATCATATGAAATGTCCTCCATCTATGGATTTCTGTGTACAGTCCAACGGCAAACAGTCTAGCACAAGGCGCATCAAACTTCAATTCTTCACAAATTTTCAAGGAGTTCCTCCTTGAAAATTTTAGCAACGCTGCCCGCAGCTCAAGGCCTTCGGCCTTTCGCTGCGGGCAGTCGAAAAAAAGGCGCCATCTCACATGCAAGCATGCAGATGGCGCCTTTTTCTCGTTGCTAAACAAAAACCCGAAATGCCGGACCTGTTTTTTGACTCCCTAGCGCAAAGCCAGGTGGGCGACCGCATGGCGCTTTTTGCCTTCCACTGGACTCCCCGCAGGGAGTGAGGCCTGACAGCCGGCGACAGATTTAGGAAGCCCTGTTTAAGAATTTGTAGGTTCAAAAACTGCAGGCGATATCGAACATTTCAGGCTGAATTCATTATAACAGGTACATAGGGAATGTCACGTCTTGACATTTGCGAAATTTCGTGAAGCACGTCGTGATGCGTTATGACTACACTGTTACAGTTCACGGGTATCGCGAGGGCTGCGAAGCAGTCCCGAGAAAGACGTGCAGCAGCGAAGCGTCGCTTCGCACGAGTTTGCGAACTTTCCATGCGACGCTGCGGGCCGCCTTACGGTCCAGGCGTTAATGTTTACGGGGCTTATGCCCCGTGAACATTAACGCTACACCGTGTTAAAGTATGTTCTTGCGAAACAGCTGGCGCAATGCTAGAATGTTTTGCAAATATTTCGTAAATTTTCTCAACGTAATTCAGAAGGGAGCCGATTGCTTTGGCAACTTCATTTTCGAAAATCACGCCCGAACTCGTCAAACTGGCGGAAAAGACCAAGGAAGCCAGCTATATCGACCCTGAGCTCTACCAAAAGTACGACGTCAAGCGGGGGCTGCGTGACTTAAACGGCCGCGGCGTCTTAGTCGGCATTACAAATATTTCCGAAGTCAACGCCCAGCGTGTCATCGACGGAAAAAGCGTTCCCATCGACGGTGAGCTCTTCTACCGGGGCTACAACGTCAAGGACATCGTGAAAAATCAGCCCTTCGACTTCCACTTCGGATTTGAGGACTGCGCCTATCTCCTGCTTTTCGGGAAACTGCCGACGCACGATGAACTTGCTGCTTTCACGGACATCCTGTCCGACTACCGGTCCCTGCCCAAGAACTTCGTCCGGGACGTCATCCTGAAGAAGCCCTCGAAGGATATGATGAATACGCTTTCGCGGTCTGTCCTCACCCTCTACTCCTACGACGACAATCCGGACGACATCACGGAGGAAAACGTCCTCCGCCAGTGCCTGCAGCTCATCGCCATGTTCCCCCTGCTATCGGTATACGGCTTCAACGCCTACCGCTACTACTACCGGGGAGAGAGCCTGATCATCCACCCGCCGAAGAAGGATTATTCGACAGCGGAAAATATCCTCCACTGCCTCCGCGACGACTCGAAGTTCACGCCACTCGAGGCAAAGCTCCTTGACGTCGCCCTCATCCTCCACATGGAGCACGGCGGCGGTAACAATTCAACCTTCACTACCCATCTTGTATCTTCGTCCGGCTCTGACACCTATTCCGTCATTGCCGCAGCCATCGGCTCTTTGAAAGGCCCCCGCCACGGCGGCGCCAATATCAAGGTCGTCAAGATGATGGCGGATATGAAAAAACACGTGACAGACTATACCGATGAAGATCAGGTCAGTGCCTATCTCCGTGCCCTCCTGCACAAGGAAGCCTTCGACAAGGCCGGCCTCATCTATGGTGTCGGCCACGCCGTCTACTCCCTCAGTGACCCCCGTGCAGAAACCTTCAAGGGCTATGTGGAAGAGCTCGTCCATGCCAAGGGTATGGAGCACGAATACTCCCTCTATCAGACCGTCGCGAAACTGGCTCCGCAGATCATCAATGAAGAGCGGAAGATTTACAAGGGCGTCTGCTGCAACATCGACTTCTATTCCGGTTTCGTTTACCAGATGCTGGGGCTGCCGATGGAACTCTTCACTCCCATTTTCGCCATTGCCCGGATTGCCGGCTGGAGTGCTCACCGCATGGAAGAAATCTGCCACCACGACAAGATTATGCGTCCTGCCTATATGACGGTTGCTCCCCACCATGACTACGTTCCGATCGATGAACGACGAGAATAATATTTAAACGCAGACAGAAACAGGCCGCCGGGCGCTCTAT
>OMTX01000042.1 GCA_900314085.1 uncultured Lachnospiraceae bacterium
GAATCCCAGTTTTCGGTTAAGAGTTCGCTTGGATTGAGCTTCTCCCCGTCCGTTTCCGGCTGAACCGCGTTGGAATGGTGCTCAAGAATCAGGTCCTGGTCTGAAATATATTCGCGGATAACTGCAGCATTCTGCTCAAGGATACTTAAAAGCGGCGCTGTAAAAACGATCCTCTTTTTGTTCCATTTTCCAGCATGGGCCAGAGCAAAGCGAAGAGAGCTGATGGTCTTGCCGGCTCCGGTCGGCACATTCAATCGAAAAAGCCCGGGCTCCTGGTCAGCAGCCTGCCTGCATTTATCCGAAATAACGGTCCGTGCCTTATTGATTGCTGAAGTCCGATCAAATGCTGCCATTTTTCCTTCAGCAAACTGAAGTTCTCTGCCCCAGATTTCCGTATTCCCGGACGGAGCAGCAGGGAACTTTTCCCCCTGCATAAATTCAGCTGTATCCCGGCGGTCGGCATCGATCAAGGCGGACTGGATCAGCCGGGCCAGAACTCCGAAGAAAAAACAGGCGCACACAGAATCCGGACTTTTGCTCCCTTCTTTAATGGAAAGGGACCTGATTTTGTTTAAATATCCGGATACCTCTCCGGCAGCCTGGTAAAACAGATCTTCAATGTCTTCTTTTTGAACATCGCCGGAGAAGAAATTGCTGATGGTTTCCTCATATTTAACGCTTTTGCTTTCCAGCCGGTGGAGAAATCCGTTATTCCCGTCTTCATCCACGCAGTCAAACTGCCCGTGGTGAGCCCCCATAGCATAGGCGATGAGCTCGGCCGTCATGACTGCGGAAAAATCCTTCCGGTCTTCTTCAGACAGCACTTCGGTCAGCAGATAGCGGACACCGGCAAAGGTATGATTGACAGATCCCTTATATACATCTTCTCCTGCAGCCGCCGCTTCAATATAGGCCTTGAACTCTTTAGTAGACTTTCCCATATCGTGCAGAAGCCCGGCCAGATACCCTGTCTTCTCCAGGCCGATATCTTTAAGAGACGCTGCCGCATAAGATGCTGTATTGATGCAGTGCTCATGAACGGTCTGCACCTGCCCGTCGACAATATGAGCTGGAAATATATCCATGTGTCCCCCTCTAAAACATGCCTCCAGCTAATAACCAAGAAATCCCCACCTCCTGGACCAAAGATCCAAAAAGCAGGGATTCCCGGAAAGGAGGTCTGCAATGCCTTCTTGCGTTTCCATTATTATAGTCTTTCTGCGACTGACGGGAAAGCAGATATCATTGTAATCGCTTACATCCATGCCTTCATCCCGCCGGTCGAATCAATGTATTCCTTGTGCCAGCAGAGCTTTTCGTAGTAATAGGCTCCGCCGTCCGTGACCTTTTCCGCTCCTCTGTGCTCAATTAGAAGCTCCCGGATCCGGTCCTGTGCCTGCGGCATGGGCTTATCAGCCTTCATAAAGTCGAGATAAGCATCCAGGTCATTGTTCAGCAGGTAGTTGGAGTCCGAGACATAGGTGCTGTATGTGCTTTCACTCTTTCCCGGATCTTTTTTCTCCATATAGCGCATCATGCCCGGCTTTATGGCCTGCTTGTACTTCCGGATCTCTTCTTTCGTCATTTCATCCGTCTCCTCTCCTACTGTCTCTTACTAACCGCAGGCGCTGCAAATAGCAATGGGGAGACAGGCTCCCGAGCCCTGTGGCGAGGTGCCTGTTTCCCCTTTGTTTTCTTTATTTCCTGCCCGTCACACCCCGGTTAGGGGGACTGGCTCCCTACCGCCGACCGCAGGTCGGTCAAAGGGGCCTGTCTCCCCTCTAAACACCCACCATCGCTTTATGATGTTGTCACCGTATTCCCTCCCACATACATCTCCGCTCCAATGCAAAAGACAATGCAGAATAGCGCCAGGCGTATCAGAAACCGTGCCCACGCCGGCAGCAATCGTATAACCGGTATGCGCCGGTCAAAATACCCGTAGTTCCCCAGAATCAGGGGCGAAATGCCAAACGTGATCACGGCGGATGTGATCTCCATGAAATAGTCGTGCGTCACCAGCAGGGCATCCAGGGTATAGACCATAATGAAGAGCCCGCAGAATACATAGATAATGCCTGCAATGATCTTCTTCCAGAGCTTCCCCGTCCGGAAGCCCGGAAGCGGCGGTATCTTCGGAATGCCCTGGATCGCCCGTGCCATCTCTTCCGCAGAGGCGTACCGGTTGCGGGGGTCCATCTGCGTGGCCTTCCACACGACTTTCGCCAGCTGCGGATTCACCGGTATGTACTCGTTCGGCAGGGCTCCCGTCAGCATCCAGTTCAGCATGGCTCCTACAGAATAGATATCCGCCCGCTCCGTGGACCGCTGAAACCCGAACTGCTCCGGCGCCGCCAGGCCGACCGTGCCAAGCAGCTGCGTGTCCTCCCGCCGCTCCGGATCGAGCAGATGGGAAATGCCAAAATCGATCACTTTGATGATCCCGTCGTTGGTCAGGATGACGTTCTTCGGCGAGATGTCCCGGTGCACGATACCCGCCCGGTGCAGGGCAGAGAGCCCATCCAGGAGCTGCAGCTCGAAGTTCACTGCCTCGTCCTCCCGGAACTGCTTCCCGTTGTCGTGCAGCTCCTGCAGAGTCGCCCCCTGTATATACTCTTCGACGATGAAATGCCTCTCACCGTCATCAATGATGTGTTTGATGTTAACGATATGGATGTTCTGCACAGCCATGGCCTGCTTCACGACCTCGCAGGTCTTCTCATCCGCTTCCTTCCGGACGAGGATCTCGTTCGTGCCCTTCCGGCGGATGGCCCAGGCCTTCCCGGCGGGATCCAGCGGGAACAGGTCCTCGTATGTACTTTTCAGATAGGCGTCAAATGCATCCGACATCGGGTGGTTCCTCAAAACCGAAATATAGTATAATAATACGCGTTGGCAAACATGCTCTCTACATAGAAACTATAGCATATATGGCTCAAGACAGCGTTAAAAAACAGGAACCCGCAACAGGCAGCCTTCTCAGCATTCTGAACCATTCACGAGATGTGCAGGACTATCTGGCGGCAGTCGAGTCCTCCCTGATCCATACGTCCATAGGCGAAGAACTGAAGAAAAAACTGGAAGAAAAATGCCTCAAGCCGGGTGAGGTGTTCGACATGGCGGGTATCCCGCACTCGTACGGTTACGACATCCTGTCCGGCAAAAGGCATCCTTCCCGGGAAAAAGTATTGGCCCTGTTCCTCGTGATGGGGCTCAATCAGGAAGAAGCCCAGGACGTCCTGAAGCATTCCTCCTACTCCACCCTGTACGCCAAGGACGCGTCCGACTCCGTCGTCCTCTTCTGCCTGCAGAACCATAAAAGCCTGATGGATTGTAATGAAATCTTAGACCGCCTGGGCTTTGCCACTCTTCCCTGACTCCTCTCACAGTCCGAACTGTGTCTTATTGCTTACTTTGCCATCCGTGAATGTCACGGATGCGCTGCTTCCCAGAGACTCCCCGCTCCAGATGTAGGAGATCATGGATGTTCCCATGAATTCGGAATAGGAATCCTCCGATCCGGGCCCGCCGACAGCGGCAACGACCTCGTCATAGGTCATGCCCGTATTGATGGCATTAAACTTGTCCGTGTTGATCTTGACAGCATCAGGTGCAGTAAGGCCAATCTGCCCCTTTCCTGAAACTGCTCCGTTAGTAAATGTAACCGTAACAGACGACGCAAGACCGACAGACCAGGCATAAACTTCACTCTTGGTTCCTGCCACCTCAGAGGAAGAGGAAACCGTTTCAGACGTTCCAAGAATGGCCTCTACGTCCTGCAGGGACTGGCCGATGGCAATCTGCTGATACTTGGCATAGTCGTCGCTTGACTCTGCTGTGGAAGCATCAGCTCCGTCCGTTGTGGTGGCATCCTTCCCTGCATCTGCAGAACCGTTAGCAGATGCATCCGACTGCTCTGTGGTGTCTGCCGGCTGATTGCTTGCTGCCTCCTTGTCCGAATTGGAACCGCCGGAATTTGCCGCGGCGATAATGATGATCAGTACAACGATGACAACCAGGACGATGAGTCCGATGTGTTTCTTTTTCTTCTTGGGAGCTTTCTTCGCCGGCCCGTTGTACTGTCCGAAATCGGGCTGAGCCGGTGCCTCCTGGGCAGCAGTGTTAATGGGTGCCCCGCAGTTGGGGCAGGTAGTCGCCTTATCGCTGATTTCTTTCCCGCATTCCGGGCATTTGATCATTGCCATTTTTCTCCTCCAGTCCGAAAACAAAATTATCCTGTATCCGCCCCGGGAGTCTTTCCACCTCCTGAAGCAAATACAGGATAATCCATTGCTTTCCAAAATGTGTCCGCTCCGAGCGGACTAACGGAGAAAATTTCAAAAAAGTTGGCGGATCCGGTTTCATCAAAAATCCCACTTCTCCGCCAGCAGAAAATCCCGAACAGACAAGATGTGTATTCCGTCCTCGGAATAATAGGCAGGAACCTTCTGATTAACGAGAATAATCTTCGGAAATCCGTCACGGATATGAATCA
>OMTX01000006.1 GCA_900314085.1 uncultured Lachnospiraceae bacterium
GTCGACAGGAGACCCAGAAGCAGGACGATTCCGACCAGCAGAAGGGCTGTCCGCTCTGCATCCGCATAATCCCTGACAAGCAGCGCATTCAGAATTCCTGCGTAGAGAAAGCTGTTCACATAGGAAATCAGCGCCCCGCTCACTGCCCCGAGAAAGAGAAAGATCTTCACCTGGGGAAAGTGCTTTGCCTGAAAAGAAACGAAATGCAGCATATCCATGATGGACATCCGCTCTTCACGCTTTTCATTATTCATGCCCGGGCCTCCTCTGCCGCGTCTTCCTGATAGTATTTCGCCTGAACATTGAAAAGGGCCGCGTATTCTCCTGATCTCGCCATCAGTTCGTCATGGGTTCCCTCTTCTTTAATCTGTCCGCCGGAAAGGAGAAGAATCCGGTCGCAGAAGCGGGTCGACGCCAGCCGGTGGGATATGAAAACCGCTGTCCTCCCCTTCATATTTTCAGAATAATTTTCATAGACAGCCGCCTCCGCCAGGGCATCAAGGGCAGCCGTCGGCTCATCCAGAAGGACGAAGGAAGGGTTCCGATAGAGCGCCCTGGCTAAAAGCAGCTTCTGGGCCTCTCCGCCCGACAGACTGACGCCGTCCTCCCGCACCCGTTTCCCGAGACAGGTGGCAAGGCCTTCCGGAAGAGAATCGACCTTTTCGGAAAGTCCAGCCTGCCTTAAAACATCAAGCACTTTCCCCTCTTCATAGTTTTCCGAGAAGGTCACATTTTCGCCTATGGAATAGTCCGTCAGAAATGTCTGCTGAAAAATGGCAGCCTCACGGCACATGAATTCCCGCCTGTTTAAGTCCCGCGTATCGATTCCATTGATCCGGACAGCGCCGGAAGTCGGAAGGTAGAGACCGGACATGAGCTTCACCAGGGTGCTCTTTCCCGCCCCGTTGATTCCGACGAGGGCAATCTTCTCCCCGGCTGAAACGGAAAATGAAACATCGTCCAGAACCTTCTTCCCCTTCATTTCCGGATAGGCGAAAGAGACATGGTCGAATTCAATGGAAATTTCCCCGAAGCCTTCCTCCGGCACTTTCCCTCCATCGGAAAGATCTGTCTTCAGGTCCTGATAATCCCGGTAGCTGTCAATCATATGGGAATTGATACGAAACTCAGCGAAGCACCCTCCAAGCTCCGTGAACCAGGCGGCGAAGCCCGAAATCAGCCCCAGATAGAAGACGAAGCTGTCTATGGGCATGCCGGACTGCATCCTTCCGATGAGATAAATGTAGCAGACCAGATCCCGCAAGGCCGCGAGCACTGCCCCGGCTGCATCGGAACAGAGAAAGCGGACAAGAAAATATCGGCTTCGGGCCCGGGTCATATCCTTTGCCACATGATTGAATTTCTTTGACAGATAGGGAGACAGGTCAAATACCCTTATATCCTTTCCGGCAGCAATATTGGCCGCCGTCTTGTCCAGATAAGCCTTCTGCCCGTAGAGCTCGAAATAGCGCTGCATCTCCTTACGAAAGCATTTCTCGGTAACCAGAGACAAGATGGCTGTGGTCAGGCCGACCAGGATGATCAGCAGCATGAGCCGGACATCCAGGAAGCCGAAAAATGCGATATATACGAGAAGACCCAGGGCATCCGCAGCGAAAACTATGGTATCCCTCATGAGGTCTTCAAAGCCCTCGTCATTATTTCCGGTAGCTTCTTCCGCGGCCTCCGCCTTTTTCCTCACGGCACGATCTTCCATCTGGGAAAGGGACAGGGAAAGCCACTTCTGCATCGCAAGCGGAAAGAAGATGGCAACACGTCCCTCCATGTAGCGCATCTCATCCATCTGCTTAAAGAAAGAAGAAAGACCCGTCACCAGACCGTAGATCAAAAAGATGGTCCCTATGGAAAGAATCACCGTAAGAACCGGCTGCCGGCCGGCCGCTGCCGCAACGACCCTGGCGCTGACGTAAGAGCCGAGGACCGGCAGGAAGACCTTCAGAAGAATCTCTGCAAGGAAACCAGGCAGAAATGTCGGGTTCCTCTTCAGCACCGGCTGAAAGGCATAAATAATATTACTGAGGATACTGTGCCGCTCGAGCTGCGGCTGTTCATGTTTCATTTCTTCACTCATACTTTCCTCCGCTCATCCTGTTCATGGAATTCTTCTTTTCAACAGATTTTATCCTAGCAGAATTTTTCATTCGGTCACAAAAAATGCACGAATGGATTCCATCCGTGCACGAGTTACATGACTAATGTAAAGCGCAGAGGGCACTTCTGCCCTCTTCATTTGACGGCAGTTCCGGCAAGCGGCAGCATGATTTCCGTCACAAAGACACCGGGCTCATTTTTACGATTGATGAAGCCTGCGTTCTTCTCCACGGCATCGTTGATCCGCTGCAGGCCATGTCCGTGGTCGCCCCGCTTCTTCGAGATGTACTCGGAATCGAGCTTCCGCACGACTTCATTCGTGGCATTGGAGACCGAGATGTATAACTGCTTCTTGAGGGGACCGATATAGAGGCGAAGGAACTGCTTCTCTTTCGGAACGTTGCGGCAGGACTCGACCGCATTGTCTATGAGGTTTCCGATGATGACGCAGAGATCCAGGTCGCTGACAGGGAGTTCCTTCGGAATCACAGCTTTATAATCGCAGGGGATGCCGTTCTCGAGGGCAAGAGAAATCTTTGCGTTCAAGATCGCGTCCACATTGAGGTTTCCGGTATCGAAAAGAAGGCGGATGTCGTCAAGATCCGTCTCCAGCTTGTCAAGATAGGCTCTCGCCTCTTCGATATTGTCCTTCGCGAGATAGGCCTTGATGGACTGCATGTGGTTATGGTAGTCGTGCCGCCAGCCCCGCATGGTGAGGTAGATGTGCTGCACCTCTTCCATCTCCTGCGACAGGAGCTTGTTCTGGTAGTTGATGACGGCCTTCTCGTAGGACTTTTTCAGAATCTGCCGGATGACAAGAACAGACAGGAGAATAATAAAAAAGATGACGACAAGGAGCAGGCAGACAAAAACGGGAGTCTTCAAAACATGTCCTCCTTCCGGTTACATACTATAAAGGCGGAGTTTACCTGCTTCACACAGCCCCGGCTGACCGGAAGGCGGGTTCCGTCGTCGAGGCAGAGTTCCTCTTTTCCGATGGAATCGACACGGGAAATATTGACGGAAAGGCCGCGCCGGCATTCGACAAAAAGGAGGGTACCTGCTGTTCCGACAGCAGCATTGTCCATCTCCGTATCTGCTTTTTGTCCGGCCGCATTGAGCTGCTCCAGCACGTCCTTATAATTCCGATGCAGACGTAAGTGTTCCGCATCCGTCACCACATTCACATAATGACCGTCCGCCTCGATATACTTGACGGCAGACAGTGCCACCTTCACATTCTCTCCGCCGCTTTCCAGAAGGACGTAGCTTTCTTCCCTTTCCTTCTGCCCGGCAAGAAAGGCCGTCATCAGCTCTGCAAGTTTTTCCTGCGTCACCGGTTTTAAGAGATATCGGAAAGCCCCAACCTCGTAGCCGTCGAAAACCCGGGAAGGATCTGATGTGAGAAACGCAATCTTCACAGACCGGTCCTTCTCCCGGATCTTCTCCGCCAGGGAAAAGCCGTCCATCTCCCCCATGGAAATGTCAAGAAGGAGGAGGTCATAGGGGACCTGCCCTTTCCCGTCCAGCTCGAAAAGGAACTGTTCCGCGCCTTGATACAGGTCCACCCCGGGCTTTATATTATTCTCATACCCCCATGAAAGCAGGCTGTCTTTCAGGGCCTCAGCCTGGGGCGCCTCGTCCTCCAGGCAGGCAATACGAATCGGCATATGCTATTTTATATTCTTTTATATCTTTTCTATTGTTTTATATCTCTTTATATCTTTTAATACCTGAAGTTTCCGGTTCACCCCAAATGCTTCTCGAAGTTGCCGCCGACCGTGACGCCCTGCGTCTCGACGAGAAAGGCGTCCGGCTCATAGATGCGGACAAGACGGCGAAGGGTAGACATCTCATACTTGTTCAGGACGACATAGAGAATGTGAACGGGCTCCCCCGCATAGATGCCGACTCCGTCCCAGGTCGTGACGGACCGACGGAGTTCCTTCAGGATGGCTCCCTCCAGTTCGGACGGGTCCTGCCTCGTGATGATGTGGACCTCGATATTGATGCCCTGGGAATAGAAGCGGTCAAGGGCATAGGCCATCATGGCTGAGGAAATCAGGGAGTAGACCACCGTCGTCAGATTGAAATGGATACCCATTGCAATATAGAGGATGGCATTGATGATGAGATTCAGGTTTCCGACCGTGATGTGGCGGTTCTTCTGCAGCATGAGGATGGCGACGAGGTCCATGCCCCCATCGTTGGCCCCGTACTTCATGCAGAGGCCGATCAGGGCGCCGCGCAGGATGCCGCCGACAAGGACGGCAGCGAGAGGGCTTGCAATCGGGATCGTTGAAGGAATGGGAATCAGGGCCATTCCGATGGACTGGGACGTGACGCACAGCAATGTCTTTGCGAAATAGCGCTTTCCCATGAGCCGGCTGACCGCAATCATGATGGGGATATTCACCGCGTAGTAAAGAAGACCGGCGTAATCAAAAGGCGGCTTAACACCGGTCGCCTGGGTAATCAGGGTTCGGATGAGCTGACAGAAGCCCAGAATTCCGCCGGAGTAGAGGCCGTAAGGCACGATGAACCAGTTCGTCACAGCCGCAAAAAGGACGGACAAAATCACAATCAGAAGGGACTTCCTGCCCTCTTCTTTTACGAATTTTTCTGCGAGATCCATATAAGTCCACCTCTGAAATCACTCTGCGGTAAGCAGCAGATGATACTCTACTACAAACCGTCCAAAATCCGGCAATGTAAAATCCAGGCAGCCATAACTGCTGCTGACCGCCAGCCCACGACGAATCAGACGCTCTCTGTAGGGTGAAAACTGACCAGCCTGCCAGCCGAGTTCTTCTCGAATGTCCTGAATCCGATTTGTCTTTGCATTGGCCATGGCAAGCATGACCTGACGATCCTTTTCTGAAGCAGATGTCCAAATTTTGATATAAGAATATTCAGACAGCCTTTGATAGAAATCTTCTCTTGCCTCTTCATACTTTCCCTTGTGAGCCCAGGTATAATACCCGAGCACCTGAAATGCAAAGGAATACCCTTTTGTAAGTGCCGCCATCTGCAATGCGTTCTCCCTCTCCAGAGAAAACGTCTGCTGGTAATGATCCGCTATAGTCATAAGGTTCAGAGGTTCCATCACTACCCGTTCCGCCCGGTAAAGGAACGTCATATCAGGGGCATTACGGAGGGATTCAATATTCTCATAAAGACCGGTCATAATGAGAAATACCGGCAGTTTTTCCCGCACAAAAAGCTGAAAGGAACTGCAGAATTTCTTGATTTCCGCCGTATTTGTAATTTCATCTACGGCTATCAGCAGCCGCTGGCCGTGTTCCTTCATATTCGCCAGCATTTTTTCAAGTGCAGTCTCCGGATCGGAAAGAGGGAGGGAACCTGAAATGCTGACACCGACGCCAAACAGGGAAAGATTTATACTGGCTGCCTTGAACTGACGGACAAGTCCCTGCCGATTCCCCATTTTGGATATCAGGCCGGTCAGCATATCCTGTCCTGTGCTCAAATTCACACAAACCCAATCTTTCCTCTTTTGAAAATGCTCTACAATAGCCCCCATGAAGACTGTTTTGCCGGAGCCGCGAACACCTGTGATCATATAAGTCTGCTGAGGCGGCCGCTCGGCGGAAAAAGTCTCTATAATCTGTTCTCCCTGCATTTCCCGAGTGATAATCTGTCCCGGTTCTGATCCGAATTGCAGAGTATATGGGTTTTTTGCACTTTCATACATAATACCGTCTCCTGCCCATTGTCCTTTTATATCTTTTTATAACTTCAGTATTGTTTTATATCTATCTATATCTTTTTATAACTTTTACATATTTTATATCCTTTTATAACTTTCAGCAAGTAAAAACTGATACGCAAAAAAAGGCGAGCACCTTTCGGTACCCGCCCAGATCATAATGCCAGTTTTTTTCAGTACCCCCACGTCATCAGGTGCCACTCGCCGCCGTCGGACCGGGCCAGCCACCACTGGTAGCCGTCGTAGTCCTCGTCCGGCTCCCAGGTATATTCTTTCAGGTCCTTCTTTGTATGAAATGTCGAGGTGAAGGCGAGGCACTGGGTGAAGGGCACATCTGAGACCTTCTGCCTCTCGTTCAGGTCATTCATCCACTGAATATTCTCTATGACATTGCAGGAATCGCCCATGTAGGAAAGTTGTAGATTTTCCGCATCCTGCCAGGAATCGAACTCCGCCCGGACCACAGCCTCTGCCGAATCAATATCCGCTTCACTGTAAATCTGCGAGCGGGAGAAAAGCTGTTTCGTTTCGTCGTCTGTGGGAGCCGCGGTCTCCACCTGCTTCACCTCTTGCAGGGCAGTCGAACCATTTCCGTGGTTTCCGTAAGTGATGCCAAACACAAGAAGCAGGCAGGCAGCTGACGCAGACGCTGCAACAGCTATCCACTTTTCTTTTCTGCCTGCACCGGTTTTCCGCATTTCTTTCTTCTCAAAGGCATCTTTCCGGCTCTGATCAATTGCCAGCTCTCCCGACCGGATCTCCGGTTTCAGTGCTTCCTTCAGAAGCCCGTCCAGTTTTTCATCTGTCATCAAAATCATCCTCCAACGCTTTTTTCAGCTGCTGCTTCGCCCGCCTGAGCCGGGTCTTCACTGTCGATAGAGGCAGATGCAAAGCCTCCGCAATTTCCTGAAGAGTTGCATCCGCAGAATAATATAATTCCACTGGAAGCCTGTATTTTTCCGGAAGGGCAAAAATCGCCGTCCGGACGAGTTCCCTCTCGTGCTCTTTCAAAGCAGCTTCTTCCGGTCCCGGATCCATGCCCCCGATTACGTCGTCTCCGCCCTTTTCCTGCAGGGCTTCCAGACTGCCTGTCGGTGCGATTCGATTGTGAACCGCATACTTCTTCCTCTCATTTTTCCAAAGGAAGATCGCGACAGACAAGGCATAGGACTTCTGCTTTTCAGTATTCCCGAAATGTGTTTTCTTCATCAGCAGGGTCAGCATTGTATCCTGATAGAGGTCGTTCCCCCGCTCCCGGGATTCGGTCAGAATAATGCAGAAGCGAAGGATTTCCGCTCCGTGCGCCTCCGCAAAGTCCTGTAATTTGTTCCGCCCCGTGTCTTTCTCCATAACCCTTCCCTATTATTTTTGTGAAGAGATCTCCTACACTATAACTATAGCCCGAAAGCCGAAAAGGTTTCATAAAAAAATCCTTTGTGCTTCCGAAATTGAGCGCACAAAGGATTTTCATTGATCAACAAATGAGAAAATCATGCATACTTAATTTTTTGAATCTTTGCTATATCGTCACTGCCGGCCAATTCGACATTTCTTACATCAATATCATTCTGCAGATTGAGAAAATACCGGGCGGACACCCCAAAATACCGGCCCAGCCGCACGGATGTGTCCGCTGTGATTTTCCTCCGATCATGTAGAATGTCCTGAATCCTGGATACGGGAACGTGAATATCCTTTGCAAGGCGATAAGCTGAAATTCCCATCGGCTGCATGAATTCTTCGAGCAAAATTTCACTCATCTTTGGTGTTTCTATCAGCTTCATCATCTTCAAACCCTCAATGATAATCTACAATTTCCACAGAAAAAAATTCACCATCTGAACAGGAAAAACATATTCGGTATTGGTCATTGATCCGGATACTGTACTGTCCCTTCCGATCTCCCTGCAGCTGCTCCAGGTGGTTCGCCGGCGGCACCCGCAAATCCTCAAGGCTTTCTGCATCATCAATCATCATCATCTTGCGTAAAGCTGTTTTCTGAATATCCTGCGGCAGCTTTGTTGAAAACTGCTGGTGAAATATCTTTTCTGTTTCGCTATCCGCAAACGACTTTATCATAAAAACAATATACCCGTCTGTCGGGTATATGTCAATGCCTAGTAAACTTACTTGATCAGGGTAATCCGACCCACAAGCGGCAGGCGCTTACCGTTTTGTGCAATGGCGAAGATCAGGCCGATAAACCAGAAGATGACTACAAGGGGCAGGTAAAAAGTAAACGTGACCAGCATCACAAGATAAGTGTTAGAAAAAACGAGAAGCAATGGTAAAGAAAAAAGATGGTAAATCAGTGCCTGATTTAAGTAGAAGCGGCCCGCCTTCGTCCGGTCCCCCAAGGATGACGCTATGAGGAAGCCGACCCAGGTGATGTAGGCGACGACTGCTGTCACGCGCGGACTCATGGAGCCAGACTCACTATAATACTGCTCCTGGTTGGGATCACCGTAGGAATTCTGCGGCTGACCATTGTTGCTGTCATAGCCAAATGCGCGCGAATCGCCAGGGGCGAAGCCTCCGTTATTGCTGCCTTCCTGACCGTACCCCAAAGCCCGCGGATCGCCGGTGGCGAAGCCTTCCGCCTGCGCCGGAAGCGTCTCCTGTGCTTCATTGTTCATTTCCTGCGCTGCTCCGCAGAAAGGACAGAAAGTCGTATGGTCTGCTATGGTTTTCCTGCAGTTTTTACAGATCATGATTTTCTCCGACCGGTCTATCTGACCTGGTTAACACATTTTTACATAGTTTTACAATCTGCCTGGCAGCTGTCATCTGTCCAGGACTGCGCAGCAGATGACCCCGACAAAGGCGACAACAGCGCCGACAACAATCAGCACAAGACAGACTGCAAAGGTTTTTCCCGCAGGCTGGCTGTTGTAGGGATCTCCTTTGGAAAAATCCTGAAACCGGGTGTCATAAAGACGTACATCATTCGGCGTATATTGGACATGGATGGTGTCTGTTCCCTTTTTCAATGAGAAGCTGCCCGGACTGGTCGACAGCTCATAAAGGACCTTTGTCATCTCCTGCCCTGTGTACTTATTCAGGAAAGAGACTATGGGGTAGTAGGAATACCCGCCATCCGTATCGACGGCATGAAAGTCCTTAAAGAGGGCATCCGCCTGCAGGTAGCCTTTTGCAAAATTGCTGTTGTGAATTTTCAGTCCGGCAAGATGAATCCCGGAATAAAAGCCGATAAAGGCACCGAAAATAAGAACCAGCAAGCCTATGCTTAAAAGCGCTATCCCGACATGCTGCGTCATACTGAGGGCAAGCATAAAAATATTATTCTCCTGAAAAATTTTCTCCTACAAAAGCCGCTTTGTCTGCTTCTCACCAGTCCCAGGCAGACGGATCCATCAGGTACTTCTGCCGGTACTTGTCGTATTTTCGGTATTCCTTTTCAAAGTCCGGAATACCGGAAGCCTTGCCGCAGGTCGGGCAGTGATAGATAGGTTCCCCCTGTGCATCCCGCTCTCCCTTTGCCAGGTCATCGAAGTAGATGTAGCGTACCTTGATCAGATTCGTGCAGTAGGGACACTGGACAGGATAATATTTCTTGTACTTTCCGTTCAAGCCGAAGGAATTGTCCAGAGATACGGCGATGCCGCCAAAAACAGCTCCTATAATGATTGAAACCATCCGCGTGCCGAAGCCATAGGTCTCCGCAATGAAGCCGATCGGAAAGCTGATGGCAAAAATGGCTCCGACAAGGGCCACCCCGATCCAGATCTGCCGGATGAAAAGGCCGTATTCTTTTCTATTCGGCATCAGATATTCCGCCACTTCCGCAGGCAGGCGGTCGTAACCGAACCGGTAATAATGCCGCTCCCTCGCCTTGATGGCCAGAAGGACTACTGCCATGGAAATGCCGAAGATCATGGCAAAACCGAAGTCATCTATCATCAGCATCTCATTCATGCGGCCTTCCGAATCTCCGCTATCAAAGGTCTGCCCCATCATGGGCATGATCGTCGCGACAAATACGACCGCCGCCAAGCCGACGACAATCAGCGCTCTTTTGAATAATTTTGCCCCGCCTCCGACAGGCTCTAACCAGAGCATGTCATCGGGTATTGTTCTCGGATCAATCACTTTCGCTTCTCCTTCCCATATTTGATATAGTATATGAGGTCCGTATGGGCCGGCACCTCCTTGCCATTGCAATAGGCGATGTAGGTCTCGTAGTTTTTTAAGTCTTCTTCTGTCACATCAAAGTTCAGCATAGGGATGGCCTCGTCTGCAATGGAAAAATAAATTTCAAACGTGGCCTTGTCCCCAAGATATTCACACAGCAGCTCCGACAGTTTCTCTGCCTTCTGCTTCATTCCTTCCACGTCTTCCTTCGACGCTCCCATGGCCGGTCCGTGGTCGAAGTTCGTCTTCACCTCGTAATAATAGTTCGGATCAAAGGTGTAGAGCTTCAGGTAGTCCGCATCCTGTAAGGTAAACCAGGACTGACGCAGAAGCCTCCAATAGTAGATAAAGCTGTGATCATTCTTCCACGGGTTGATCCGGGAGAAGTCAAATCGGCGGTCGTCGATGTCCTCCTGGGAATAGACCTGGGACACATAGTCGTGCTCCATTCTTTTTTTCGCCGTATGGAGGTATACGTCGAGGAGTTCCTTTGGAACGGACTCCCGGGAATCGAATTCCGTTTCGCACTCATCCCCCCAGGGATCTGTATAGAAAACGGTCCAAACCGTGTAGGTCTCATAGTCATAGTCGTTGGTTGAGAAGTAATCGAGATCCGGCTGATAGGTCTTTACCGTGGACTTCCGACTCTCCACATCCGTGACTTCCCAGTTGCCTTTCCCGAAAAAGCGGTTCATTTTTCCCTTGCTGTGGTTGGGATTTGCCCCGAGTCCCACGAAAAAGACCCGGAGGAGGTTTAAAACAAAAATAATAAGAACGATGCGGAGTATGACGCGGAGCGGATTCACCCGTCCCGGTGCCTTTGCCTTAGGCACATCAGACGTGCTCTGCTCCGAACCCTGCCGGCTGTACTCCTGACCGGCAGGTCCGCCCTGTCCGTATGGCTGTCCGGCAGTATGTCCCTGTCCGCTATCCTCCGGCATCTGCTTGTTTTCCACCGGTTCCAAAGGTCTGCCAACCTTCATGCGTTTTCTTCTCCCTCCGGAAATTCTTTCAATATCTTCTGCCCTCCGTCTTTTCAATACGGATTATCTTTAATTTCTGCCTTCGATAGGAAACCGTCCATGAACTCACAGGTCAGGGACTGGTTTTCGTCCCCCTCTGTTCCGAAATACCAGATGACCTCGTCCCCGTCCGTTTTGGAAGGATAGGCGGACAGGGCATTTGAAATATCCGCTGCCTTGTATACACCGCGCTTGAAAACAGGATCCGTGCTCCGGTTCTCCAGATCATCATTGTAATGCATCATCGTCCGGAGACGGATGCCGCCGCAGAGCTCGACCCCGTAATCTTCTATGTAATAGTCGAGAATAACGGAAGTAACTACGCAGTCTTTGACCTTGGCCATCTTTCCGCCCTCCGGCGCCCCCACAGTGATGGCGGCCAACTTCTCCCCGTCCTTTGCCAGATACAAAGTATCAAAGAGCGTTTCCGCTTCGAGATTTGCTGCCTCTTTTTCAAAGGACATCTTTTGAATCTCAAACCCCTTTGCTGCACATGAAGACACGGTATCCCCGAGAGAGACGGTCACCCCGTTTATGGCAAATGTCCTCCAATTTTCAACAGGAATCGCCGTGTCCGGGTACCTGAGTTCAATGACAGGCTCTTGCTTTTCTTCCACCTGATAGCTGTCCGGAATCTGTTTGGCCGCGCCTGACACTCTGATCAGCAGATTGGCCCCGATTCCGATCAAAAGAAATATCACGAGAGCAACAGCCATCTCTATATTGCTCCGGCGCTCGTAGGCCTGCCACCGCGCTTCTGCTTCCTGACGCTCCCGCTGCTGATTAGAATAATCCATGAATCCTCCACAAAAAATATGAATTTGCTGCCTGCAAAAAGAAAAGCCGCGCCCCGGTATCCTTCCGGGACGCGGCACTTACCGCTAAGGAAAGAGATTATTCACTCCCTCGTGAATACCCTCTGTAACCTGAAACGAATCCTCTCTCCCCGGAAACTCTCATCGGATATTCATTTGAATTATTTTAACGGACGAATGTAAAGTCCGCTACTCCATATCGGTAAAATTATCCTTTACGAAAAAAAGGCAGGGGAATTTTCCTCTGCCTCTGCTCAATCTATGAAGAAATAATTCACTTGGCATTGATGTAGTTTACAAGCCCGCCGGCGTCGATGAGGTTCTGCATGAAGGGCGGGAAAGACTGGCCCTGATAGGACTTACCCGTCGTCTCATCCGTGATCACGCCGGTCTGGAAATCGACGGCTACAGTGTCTCCGGCCTTGATTTCTTTGGAAGCCTCAGCGCATTCGATGATGGGGAGACCGATATTGATGGCGTTCCGGTAGAAGATCCGGGCAAAGGTCTCCGCGATGACGCAGGAGATGCCGGAGGCCTTGATGGCAATCGGGGCATGCTCGCGTGAAGACCCGCAGCCGAAGTTCTTCCCGGCCACGATGATGTCGCCCTTCTGAACTATTTTCGTGAAGTCCTTGTCGATATCTTCCATGCAGTGGACTGCCAGTTCCTCCGGCTTGGAGGAGTTCAGGTAGCGGGCAGGAATGATGACATCCGTATCCACATTATCTTCATAGCGAAATACGTGTCCTTTTGCGTTTTCCATGATATCCTCCTCCTTTCAGACCTTTGCAGGATCCGTGATATAGCCTGTAAGTGCGCTCGCGGCGGCTACCGCCGGGCTCGCCAGATAGATTTCACTTGTCACATCCCCCATCCGGCCGACGAAGTTGCGGTTCGTCGTGGAGACACAGCGCTCGCCGGCAGCGAGGATGCCCATATAGCCGCCCAGGCAGGGCCCGCATGTTGGAGTCGATACGACCGCACCGGCCTCGACAAATGTCTTTAAGTACCCCTTCTCCATGGCTTCGAGGTAGACAGCCTGAGTCGCAGGAATGACGATGACGCGGAGGCCTTTCGCGACGTGCTTTCCGGAAAGAATCTTCGCAGCGATTTCAAGGTCACTGATCCGCCCGTTCGTGCAGGAGCCGATGACGACCTGGTCGATCTTTACGTCGCCGGCCTCGTCAACCGTCTTCGTATTCGAAGGCAGGTGGGGGAAGGAAACCGTCGGACGAAGTGCAGACAAATCAATCGTATATTCCGCCGTGTACTCCGCATCGGGATCGGCCGAATATACGGTCGGTGTCTTATGCGAATGAGCCTTCATATACTCTTCCGTCTTCTCATCCACAGGGAAGATGCCGTTCTTGCCGCCGGCCTCGATGGCCATATTGGCAATCGTGAAGCGGTCGTCCATGGTGAGATACTGAATCCCGTCGCCGACAAATTCCATGGACTGATAGAGGGCCCCGTCCACCCCGATCATTCCAATGATGTGGAGGATGATGTCTTTACCGGAAATGAAGGGAGCAGGCTTTCCCGTGAGAACGAATTTGATGGCCGAAGGGACCTTGAACCAGGCCTTGCCGGTCTTCATGCCGGCCGCCATATCCGTGGAGCCGACGCCGGTGGAGAAGGCGCCAAGAGCCCCGTAGGTGCAGGTATGGGAATCGGCCCCGATGATGAGGTCGCCGGCCACGGTCAGGCCTTTCTCGGGAAGGAGGGCGTGCTCAATGCCCATCTCACCGACGTCGAAGTAATTGACGACCCCGTATTCCGCGGCAAACTCCCGGACCTGCTTGGTGTGCTCGGCAGACTTGATGTCCTTGTTCGGAACGAAGTGGTCCATGACCAGGGCAATCTTTTCTTTATCGAAAACGCCCTTCCCGTGCATCTTTTCGCAGACGTCAATGGCGACGGGGGTTGTGATGTCGTTGCCGAGGACCAGGTCGAGATTTGCCTCGATCAGCTGTCCGGCCTTGACTTTCGGAAGGCCCGCGTGGGCCGCCAGAATCTTCTGCGACATTGTCATTCCCATACGCTTTCTCCTTTCGATATTTCGTGGATTTACCGCCCTGCTTCGCTGCTTCGCAGCTCTCGCAGGGCTCCCCGTATTGCTCGCGCTCTCGCCTACCGGCGTCACGCTCGCGATACGTGGCGCGGGTCGTTAACGCAAGCCGCCGGGCAAATAAATTTGCCCGGCGGCTCACGTTTCGACCCTGTAAATCCACTATCAGTTGTTAATAAGCTTATCGGACTCGTTGTTCCAGGAGTACAGCTTCCGGATCTCTGCGCCGATCTTCTCCGAAGGATGCTCAGAAGCGCGCTTCCGCATAGCGAGGAAGTGAGCCTTGCGGCCGGAGGACATCTCCTGCATGAATTCGGATGCGAACTTTCCGGACTGGATGTCGTCGAGAATCTCACGCATGGCCTTCTTCGTATCCTCGGTGACAATCTTCGGTCCGGTGATGTAGTCACCATACTCGGCGGTGTTGGAGATGGAATACCGCATGCCGGCGAATCCGGACTGATAGATGAGGTCGACGATCAGCTTCATCTCGTGGATGCACTCGAAGTATGCGTTCCGGGGATCGTAGCCTGCCTCGCAGAGAGTCTCAAAGCCTGCCTGCATCAGGGCGCATACACCGCCGCAGAGGACAGCCTGCTCACCGAAGAGGTCGGTTTCGGTCTCGGTACGGAAGGTGGTCTCCAGAAGTCCTGCACGGGCGCCGCCGATGCCTGCGCCGTAAGCCAATGCGATGTCCCAGGCCTTTCCGGTGGCATCCTGCTCGACTGCGATGAGGCAGGGCGTTCCTTTGCCTTCCTGGTATTCGCTGCGGACGGTGTGGCCGGGGGCCTTGGGAGCGATCATGGCAACATCGACATCAGCGGGAGGCACGATGCACTTGTAGTTGATATTGAAGCCGTGGGCGAACATCAGCATATTGCCGGGCTCGAGGTTGGGCTCGATGTCCTTCTTGTACATATCCGCCTGCAGCTCGTCATTGATCAGGATCATGATAATGTCGGCCTGCTTGGCAGCCTCTGCTGCCGTGTAAACCTTGAGTCCCTGGTCCTCTGCCTTCTTCCAGGACTTAGAGCCCTTATAGAGACCTACGATGACGTCGCAGCCTGAATCCTTGAGGTTCAGCGCGTGGGCGTGGCCCTGGCTGCCGTAGCCGATGATGGCAATCTTCTTGCCCTGAAGGTTCTTGAGGTCACAGTCTTCCTGATAGAAAATTCTTGCCTGATCCGACATTCTTCTTTCCTCCTGATTTCAAATGACTTGAGAATAATATAGTGCAGGGTTTTCCTGCACGGCAAAACGGGAATGCCCGTATTGTCCAAATGTTGCTTTGCGTAGAAACTGCGGAAACAACTGATCCATCCGCTTTACGAAGTATCCTTCAGTCGAGATCCGCCGGTGGCGTCGATACCGCCCCGCCCCGCCGGAGGCCGGTCACTCCGGTCCGGGCCAGTTCGAGAATCTCGTAATCCGAAAGCATATCGAGGAAGCTCTCGAGCTTTTCCGTATGGCCGGTCACTTCGATGACCATCGTGTCGTGGGTGACGTCAACGACCTTGCCCTTGAAGATGTCGATGAGGGAAAGAACCCCGGTCCGCATCTCAGCTGTTGCGGCAATCTTCACAAGCATGAGCTCGCGGGTAACGGAGGATTCCGGCGGCAGGACATAGACGTCGATGACGTCCTCGAGCTTGGCGATCTGCTTTTCGATCTGCTCGAGAATCATCTCGTCCCCGCTCGTCGTGATGGTGATGCGGGTGATCTTCGGATCCGATGTGATATTCGCCGAAAAGGAATCGATATTGTAGCCCCGCCTCGAGAAGAGACCGGAGATGTGACTCGTCACACCCGATGTGTTTTCGACCAGGATGGAAAAGACCTGCCTCATGAAAAAACTCCACTGCTCTTTTTTCTTTCGCAACAATGGAATAATATCACTTAATGCCCTGTTTTCAAGGCTTTCGGGCCAAGTTTCAAGTCACAAACGCTTGGGGTGAGCATTCTTTCAAGGCGACTCCGGAGAAGGAAACAATGTAGGAAGGTCCGATGGAAGAATCTAAGAATTTTTCTGCCTCATCTTCCCAGGAATCATCCGTGAGAAGACCTGCCAGCGGAATGTCATTCATTTTGGAGTAGGCTTCAGCCCGGGTGAAATAGGAAAGAAAAGCGGCAAAGTCCCCGAGCTCTGCCCAGGCCTTGCCGTGCTTTGAGCCGTAGCGGGACTGGGCAATCTCCTTCCAGCCCTTCCGCCGGCTCTCGTCCATCTTTTCTATGTCAATGCCTACTGGCTTTTCAGAGACAGCTGCCGCTACAAAGGGATAGGAATGGCTGATGGAAAAATATAGGTCTCCGTCCGTGAGATACGGTTTCCCTCTCTCACTGAAAGAATAATCATAAGAACCCTTATAGCCGGCCTTCCGGAGAAGGCCTTCCACAAGGGCAGAGGAAAAGACTCTCTCTGAAAGCAGAATCTCGCTTTTCGCTGTTTCCGCATACAGGCGGCGGGGATTCGAGAGACGGGACATGATGTGGTTTCTGTCCTCCACTCCTGTAATTTCATAGACACAGTAAAGGTTTCTAGTCATTTCGATTCGCTATGGCCTCACAGAGATTGGGAATGAACTGTTTCTTCCGCGATACAACACCGGGCAGTTCTGCCTCATCTTCCTTCAAGACTTCGTTTCCGAAGGCGCTCCCCAGCATCTCCCTGGCCTCCCGCCCGTCATAGATGACAGCAGATCCCTGCCTGATGATATTGGTAAGCAGCATAAAAACCATCGAGAGATTCTGGTCCGCCAGCACCGTTTTCAGATAGGGCTGCAGACGCTCACCTACCTTTTCAAGCTCCTGGGAAGAAACCGCGGAAACCTGGGCAACACCAAAGGCGACCGTCCCCTCGTGAAAGACCTTGAAGTCCTGGTAGAAGATTTCCTCGTCACTCTTTCCGGCAAAATCGGAGCCCGCCTCAAAGATGGCGTTCGCCAGCTCTTCAATTTCCACACCGGCGATTTCAGCAAGGGCATGGCCTGCCTCCACGTCGTATTCCGTGCAGGTCGGCGACCGGAACATCAGGGTATCCGAGATGATGGCGGAAAGCATCAGGCCTGCGATCTGCCCCGGAATCTCTACATTATTCTCAAGGAACATCCGGTAGATGATCGTAGACGAGCACCCGAGCGGCTGGTTGCGGAAGTAGATGGGCTGAATGGTCTCGAGAGAGCCGATGCGATGGTGGTCGATGATCTCGAGGATGTCCGCCTCGTCAATGCCGTCAACGGCCTGGGACTTTTCATTGTGATCGACGAGAATCAGCTTCTTCCGCTCCATAGAGAGAAGGTTCCGCCGGGAAAACATGCCCATGTAGTGCCCGTCCCCGTCGAGAACCGGGAAGTCCCGGTGGCGGATCTTTGCCATGCGGTCCTTCACGTCGTCGATGGTGTCATCAAGCTCGAAGGTCTCTAAGTCCTTCCGTGTCATGAAATACTTGATCGGCATGGACTGATTGATGAGGCGGGCCGTCGTGAAGGAGTCGTACTCCGTCGCAATCAGGACGCAGTCAATGGAAGCAGCTTCCTCTACGATTTCCCGGTCCACGTCAGAGACGCCGGTCACAATCATGCAGGAGGGTTTCTTTTCAAGGGCAATCTCCTGCCGCTCCCGGACATTCCCGAGAATGACGACATCATCTTCCTCTATCTCGTTTCGGATGGCCTCCCGGTTTCCGGAAGCGACAACGACCTTCCCCCTCACGACGTAGCCGTGAATATTGCCGGTCAGGAGACGGCCGTTCAAGGTCTCGACGATATTCTTGTACTGGGTGCGTGCCCGCCCCAGGACGCTATTGTCATAGACATCCATATAGGAGTAGGCAATGTCACCATTGTTGATAATGCCCACGAGGCGGTTGTCCTCGTCCACGATGGGCAGGGTAACGACGTCCTCCGCCTTCATGAGCTCCCATGCCTTCTTCAGGGAATAATGTGAAGAGATGCCGGGCGTGTGGCGGATATGGAGGTCGCGGATCTGCGTCTTCACGTCGTGCACGGTCTCCGGTTCCGGAAATGAAAAGCGGCGTAAAACATAGCGGGTCTCCCCGTTGAGGGGACCCGCCTTCTTTGCGATGTAGAGACGACTGTCGTCAATTCTGTTTTTCAGGTAAGCGTAGGAAACGGCTGCGCAGATGGAATCCGTATCCGGATTCCGGTGGCCGACAACCCACACCGCTTCTTTTTCATTATTTTCAGTCATAGACATTCATGAATAATATAAATTGCGCCGAGCAGAACGGATTTTACCCCTTGCAGAAACCCGAAAATCAGAAGACGCCGAGGATATGCAGGAGCATGCAGACCAGCATTCCGAGGTTGATGACAGAGAGAACGCCTACGAAGGTGACAGCCCCTTTGACCTTTTCCACGGCCGTCACAATGGAAAGGCGGTTCTCTTCACTCCTGTCGTTTTCTTTGATGAATTCCTGCAGGTTCTTATATGACTGGATGCTCTCCGTGTGAACCTTGTCGAAGATCTGCTCCTTGAGGCCACTCACAGATTTGTTCACGTCGGACACCGTGGAATCAACAGATGTGAGAGCTGTTCCCACGCTCTCGACCTTTTCAAGAACCGGAGCCTGGGCTTCTCTGTTTTGCTCGAGCAGGTCTGCCGTATACTTTCCCATATCCCGGGAAAGGCCGTCCTTCATAGTGTCGAAGCGGGCGTCAAGCTGGGCTTCAATCTCCTTGTACTGTTTTCTGGTGAGCTCAAGCTCTGCCCGCAGCTTCTCGTTCTGCTGCTCCCGTGTAGAGACCATATTCTCAAGATCTGCGACTTTCGCCTGTTTGTTTGCAATCAGGTTCGAAAGCTCCTGAGCCTTGGCCCGGAAGGCGTCAATCTGCTTCAGGAGGGCATCGTCCGCTTCCGCATCCGGCTGCATGAGTTTCTCCTCCGCATCCTTCTTTTCGTTTTCGGAAACCGCCTCTTCCGCCCGGTCCAGTACGGACTTTTCTTCTTCGCTCATCGTCTTCTCCTTGGATATTCCAAAAAAACGCAAAAAATTGTTTATCAGTTCATCAAACATAGCCCTATTGTAATGAAAAACGGCCTGCCCCGCAAGGGGCAGGCCGTTAAAACCTGTGAAACAGATTTTGTTTTCTTTACTGCTCAGCCGGATCGTACAGCTTCTCAAGACGCTGCAGGTAGTTGAGATGATCCTTCGCGTTCTGAGCGTTGGCTGCGTACATTTCCTCTGCGTGAGTCGGGTTCGACTTCTTCAGGGACAGGTACCGAACCTCGCCGTTCAGGAAGTCCTGATACTCCTCGGGCTTGGTAGCCGTGAAGTCTACGGTAAGCTTCTTGCCCTCGGCTGCAGGGTTGAAACGGAAGATGTTGAAGTAACCGCAGTCAACGGCTCTCTTCTCCTCTGTCATAACGCCCTTCATACCGCCGTTGACCTTGATGCCATGGTTGATGCAGGGTGCATAAGCGATGACAAGTGAAGGTCCGTGGTAAGCCTCAGCCTCACGAAGAGCCTGAAGAGTCTGGTTCATATTGGCACCCATAGCGATCTGTGCTACGTATACATAGCCGTAGGACATAGCCATAGCTGCGAGGTCCTTCTGCTTAACGGCCTTGCCGCCTGCAGCGAACTGGGCAACTGCGCCGATAGGAGTAGCCTTGGAAGACTGTCCGCCTGTGTTGGAGTAAACCTCGGTGTTTACAACGAGGACGTTGACATCCTTGCCGGAAGCGAGGACGTGATCCAGTCCGCCGTAGCCGATATCGAAGCCCCAGCCGTCGCCGCCGACAATCCACTGTGACTTCTTGGAAGCGAAGTCCTTGTTCTCCTTGATGAAGGCAGCATCCTCGGAATTATCGGAAGCAATGGAAGCAAGGAGCTTCTCGGTAGCTGCAGTATTGGTTGCGCCGTCGATGAAGGTGTCAAGGTATTCCTTGGCAGCAGCGTTGCCTGCTTCTGCGAGGTGCTCTGCCTTCTCCTTGATCTCGTCACGAAGGGCATTCTGAGCCAGAACCATACCGAAACCGAACTCGGCGTTGTCTTCGAACAGGGAGTTGTCCCAAGCTACGCCGTGGCCGTTGTCTGCCTTGGTGTAAGGAGTCGAAGGTGAAGAGTTGCCCCAGATGGAGGTGCAGCCGGTAGCGTTTGCGATGTACATCCGGTCACCGAAGAGCTGGGTAGCAAGCTTCAGGTAAGGAGTCTCGCCGCAGCCAGCGCATGCGCCGGAGAACTCGAGCAGAGGCTTCTTGAACTGGGAACCCTTGATGGTGGATTCCTTGAACTTCTCTACAACGTCGGTCTTCGTAGGAAGAGATACGGCATAGTCGAAGCCTTCCTGCTCCCACATATTGTCAGCAATAGCGGAGAGCTTGAGGGTTTCTGCCTTCTTGTTGCCGGGGCAGACATTCGTGCAGGAGCCGCAGCCCGTGCAGTCGAGAGCGGAGATGACGATGGCGAACTTGTAGCCGTCCATCTGCTTCATATCCGTAGTCTTAAGAGATGCAGGTGCCTTTGCAGCCTCTTCTGCTGTCAGAGCAACCGGACGGATTGCTGCGTGAGGGCAGACAAGGGAGCAGAACGTACACTGGATGCAGGCTGCAGGATCCCATGCGGGAACATTGACTGCAATACCGCGCTTCTCGTAAGCAGCGGTGCCGGAAGGTGTGGAGCCGTCCTGGTAAGGAAGGACATCGGAAACCTTCAGGGTGTTGCCTTCCTGAGCGGAAACCTTGATCTGGATATTGTTTACAAAGTCGATGGCATCCTTTGCGCCCTTGGTGGCCTTCGGGAAGTCAAGGCCTTCATCCTTTGCGTCCTTCCAGGACTCGGGGATCTCTACCTTGATGAGGTTCTTGGGATCTGCGCCGGCATCGATTGCGGCCCAGTTCTTCTCAACGACATCCTGCCCCTTACGGCCGTATGTCTTCTGAGCAGCGTCCTTCATGAACTTGATGGCATCCTCTTCAGGAATGATCTTCGTGATGGAGAAGAATGCGGACTGAAGGATGGTGTTGATACGGGTAGGGCCCATACCTACTTCTACGCCGATCTTGGAGCCGTTCATGATGTAGAAGTTGATCTTGTGATCATACATGAACTTCTTGACCTGGCCGGGGATTTCCTCCTCGAGCTGGTCAACGGTCCAAGGGCAGTTCAGCAGGAAGGAACCGCCGTCAACAAGCTCCTGAACCATATTGAACTTCCGGATATAGGAAGGATTGTGGCAGGCAACGAAGTTTGCCTTGTGGATCAGGTAGGTGGACTTAATGGGCTTCTTGCCGAAACGGAGGTGAGACATGGTGACACCGCCGGACTTCTTGGAGTCATAATCGAAGTAAGCCTGTGCGTACATATCGGTGTTGTCGCCGATGATCTTGATGGAGTTCTTGTTCGCACCTACGGTACCGTCAGCGCCGAGGCCCCAGAACTTGCAGTTCGTGGTGCCCTCGGGAGTGGTAACGATGGGCTCGCCGGCATCCAGAGAGAGGTTTGTGACATCATCATGGATGGAAAGGGTGAACTCGGGCTTCGTCGTATTGTGGAAAGTAGCGACGATGTCGGCAGGAGTCGTATCCTTGGAACCAAGACCATAGCGGCCGCACATTACGGGAACGGACTCAAACTTGGAACCCTTGAGGGCAGCGATGACATCGAGAGCGAGAGGCTCATGCAGAGAGCCGGGCTCCTTTGTACGGTCGAGAACCTCGATGCGCTTTACGGAAGCAGGAAGGGCCTCGATGAGCTTTTCGGGAACGAAAGGACGATACAGACGAACCTTGACAACGCCGACCTTCTCACCCTTTGCAGCAAGGTAATCGATGGTCTCTTCGATTGTATCGTTGACAGAACCCATGGCGATGATGACGGTCTCGGCATCGGGTGCGCCATAGTAGTTGAAAAGCTTATAGTCGGTGCCGATCATGGCATTGACCTTGTCCATGTACTTCTCAACGATGGCAGGGATCTCGTCATAAGCCGTGTTGCAGGCCTCACGGGTCTGGAAGAAGATATCGGGGTTCTGAGCGGAGCCCATTTCACGGGGATGGTTGGGGTTCAGGGCGTTGGCCTTGAAAGCACGAACGGCATCCATATTGATGAGGCTCTTCTCCTGCTCGTCATCCCATACTTCGATCTTCTGAATCTCGTGGGAGGTCCGGAAACCGTCGAAGAAGTTGATGAAAGGAAGACGGCCTTCGATGGCTGCGCAGTAAGCTACGGGCGTCAGGTCCATAACTTCCTGTACGGAAGACTCGCAGAGCATTGCAGCGCCGGTCTGGCGGCATGCATAGATATCGGAGTGGTCACCGAAGATGTTCAGGGCGTGGGTAGCGACGCAGCGGGCAGATACGTTGAATACGCCCGGGAGACGCTCACCTGCAACCTTGTACAGATCGGGGATCATAAGAAGAAGACCCTGGGAAGCGGTGTAGGTAGAAGTCAGGGCGCCTGCAACGAGGGAACCGTGAACTGCGCCTGCAGCGCCACCCTCGGACTGCATTTCCGTGATCTGCACGGTGCGGCCGAAGATGTTCTTCTTTCCCTGATTTGCCCATTCATCGACATGCTCAGGCATGACGGATGAAGGAGTGATCGGGTACATGGCGGCAACTTCAGTGTAGGCATACGATGCGTATGCTGCAGCTTCGTTACCATCCATGGTTTTCATTTTTCTTGCCATGTTGATAATCCTCCTAAACCTTTGAATAAAACCTATAGTCAAAAGCAGCGCAAAGTGAAGCGCCGGGTACCTTTCTGCCTCCCCCGTCAAAAAACGGCCGAAGTCCGAAAAAAGCCCGCACTTGTCCCGCGGTTGCTATTGCCTCTGATTAATAAATATAGATTTTTCACCCGCAAAAATCAACACGAAAGAACTGTATACACTGTACAAAACAAGAGACAAAGCAACAGACAAAAAGCCCGTTTTCGTTCTTCTCGGCACGGCCCTCTCTCCGGCGGCTCCCCTGCCTTGTTCTCTGAAAGGCCGGTATCGGAACCCCCTCGGCAATCGGCCTTCAGACGGTATTTCGCATTTTGAGCAAGTGTGGCTCCGTCCGATTGCGGCTTTTCCGGACAGTGCGTACGGATTTCGTTCGCAGAAGAAAAATCCCTCTCGGTCGCCCGGGCGGTCTACGGACCGCTCGCGGCGCCCTTGAGGAATTTTTTTCTGCTTCCGTATCTTTCAAAAGCCCCTGCCCTGCACAGCCGTCAAAGGCGGAGCCGTTTGGCCCGATGGAACGTTTTCCTGTCGGCCTCCTCCGAGGGGGATTCCTGCGGCTTCAATACTACCCTTGCAGACCGGCAGGCTCGCGCCGGCTGATTTGGAACTACATCCGGGTAAAGATGGAAGTGCCAATCTGATCTTTGTTCATCGTCTGCGCCACACCCGACATGAAGAAACGGCGGCAAGTCTGCCGGTCTGCAAGGGCGGAATAGCAGCCGAAGGAAGCCGCCTCGACGCAGGCCGGCCAAATATAGCTCTATCGGCCAAATCGCTCCGCCATGTGCGTCTTTTCAGCCAGCCGCCAAGGAAAAACACGGGAGCAGAAAGATGCCCCTCATCGGACACCGCGAGCGGTCCGTAGACCGCCAAAGTGACCGGGAGGGGCATCTTTCCTGCATACGCGCTTCATACGCATCGGTTGAAAAGACGTACATCATGGAGCTGCAATTGCACCAACGAGAAAATACAGTATGAAGGCCGGAGCTCGAGGGGCTTACCGCTACGGCCTTTCTGAACGGAAGGCAGATGAGCCGCCGAAGAAAGGGCCGCCCAAAAGGGGCATGCGCTGCCTTAAAGCCTTTTGCCACCGAAAGCTCCTGATCAGTCGTCCTCGTCTTCGTCCTCGGATACGGCAAAGACGGTCCTCTTGCGGGCGTCCTGATCGGCTTCAAGATATTCGTCGTACGTCGTCACCTTGTCGATCATGGATCCGTCCGGCAGGAACTCGATGATGCGGTTCGCCGTCGTCTGCACGATCTCGTGGTCACGTGATGAGAATAATATAACGCCCGGGAACTTCTGCATGCCCTTGTTTAAGGCGGTAATCGACTCCATGTCCAGGTGGTCCGTCGGCTCATCGAATACAAGAACATTCGAGCCCTCGATCATCATGCGGGAAAGCAGCACGCGGACGCGCTCGCCTCCTGAAAGAACCCGCATCTTCTTGACACCGTCGTCGCCGGCGAAGAGCATGCGGCCGAGAAAGCCGCGGACATAGGTCGCATCCTTGATCTCGGAAAACATCGTGAGATAGTCCGCGATCGTATCGTCGGAATCGAAGATCTTTGTATTATCCTTGGGGAAATAGGACTGGGATGTCGTGACGCCCCACTTGAAGTCGCCGGAATCAGCCTCCTCCTCTCCCATCAGGATCCGGAACAGGGTGGTCTTCGCAAGCTCGTTTCCGCCGACGAAGCCGATCTTGTCCTCCCTGCCGACAACGAAGGAGATATTGTCGAGAACCTTCTTTCCGTCGATGGTCTTCGTGAGGCCTTCTACCGTAAGCACCTCGTTTCCAATCTCCCGCCGGGGCCTAAAGTCGATGTAGGGATACTTCCTCGACGAAGGGCGGATGTCATCGAGCTCAATCTTTTCCAATGCGCGCTTTCTCGACGTCGCCTGCTTGGATTTCGATGCATTCGCGGAGAAGCGGGCGATGAATTCCTTCAGTTCCTTGATCTGCTCTTCCTTCTTCCGGTTTTCTTCCTTCCGCTGCTTCTGGATGAGCTGAGATGACTCGTACCAGAAATCGTAGTTTCCGGCGAAGGCTGTGATCTTGCCGTAATCGATGTCGCAGGTATCCGTGCAGACCTTGTTCAGAAAGTAGCGGTCGTGGGATACGACGATGACCGTGTTTTCAAAATTGATCAGGAACTCCTCCAACCACTCGATGGCATCGAGGTCCAGGTGGTTCGTCGGCTCATCAAGAAGAAGGACATCGGGATTTCCGAAAAGGGCCCGGGCAAGCAGGACCTTGACCTTCACCGCTGAAGGGATATCCCCCATCAGCTGATGATGGTACTCTTCCGCCACACCGAGACCATTAAGAAGTGTCTCCGCATCGGTTTCCGCATTCCAGCCGTCCATTTCGGCAAACTCGGCCTCGAGCTCGGATGCCCGGATTCCATCCTCATCGGAAAAGTCCTCCTTTGCATAGAGGGCGTCCTTTTCCTTGCTGATGTCGTAGAGACGCTGATTTCCCATAATAACAGTATCGATGACCGGAAACCCGTCGTACTTGGACTGGTCCTGCTCGAGGACGGAAAGGCGCTGGCCGGGATCCATGCTGATATTCCCGCTTGTGGGCTCGAGCTTACCGGACAGGATCTTAAGAAACGTAGACTTGCCTGCCCCGTTGGCCCCGATGATGCCGTAGCAGCGCCCCTCCGTGAACTTGATATTCACGTCCTCAAAAAGGGCCTTCTTGCCGAAGCGCAGGGATATGTTCGATGCCTGTATCATGAGTTAACTACCTCCAACAAAACTTTGTCTGAACAATATGATGTGCCCGCCAAAAGCGCTTACTGCCCGCTTGCAGGCAGACACAAAATCATCGGATGCGGACTGCCGCACCCGATGACAGCTTGCAATCTTTAGTTTTTGAATGAATGAATGGGTGCCGGAATTCTGCCCTTGCGGTTGACAAACCCCGCGCAGGATGCGGTATTCACCGGCATGACGGGTGCCCTTCCGAAGAGACCGCCGAATTCCAGGGAATCCCCGACCTTCTTTCCGATGGCAGGAATGAGGCGGACAGCCGTCGTCTTCTGGTTCACCATGCCGATGGCCATCTCGTCGGCAATGATGCCGGAAATGGTAGTCGCCGGCGTATCGCCGGGAATGGCGATCATGTCGAGGCCGACGGAGCAGACACAGGTCATGGCCTCAAGCTTTTCAATCGTAAGGGCACCGGCTTCCGCAGCCCGGATCATGCCCGCGTCCTCGGAAACCGGAATAAAGGCTCCGGACAGACCGCCGACGGAGGAAGACGCCATGATGCCGCCCTTCTTCACCTGATCGTTCAGAAGAGCAAGCGCTGCCGTTGTTCCGGGAGCGCCGGCATATTCAAGTCCCATTTCGCAGAGGACATCCGCGACGGAATCGCCGACCGCCGGCGTAGGTGCCAGGGAAAGGTCGATGATGCCGAAAGGAATGCCGAGTTCCTTCGAGGCTTCCTTGGCAACGAGCTGACCGACACGCGTGATCTTGAAGGCCGTCTTTTTCACGGTCTCGCAGAGGGTTTCAAAGTCAGATCCCCGGCAGGACTCCAAAGCCTTCCGCATGACACCGGGACCGGAAACACCGACATTGATACATGAGTCTCCTTCCGTTACCCCGTGGAAGGCGCCGGCCATGAAAGGATTGTCATCGGGCGCATTGCAGAAAACGACGATCTTCGACGGACCGACGCAGTCCATCTCCCTGGTATTTCTTGCGGAATCCAGGATGACATCGCCCATCATGCGGACTGCGTCCATATTGATACCGGTCTTCGTGGAGCCGACATTCACGGAGGAGCAGACCCGCTCTGTCACATAGAGGGCCTCGGGAATGGACTTGATGAGAAGCTCGTCCGCAGCCGTCATCTGTTTCGACACCAGGGCCGAATAGCCGCCGATGTAGTTGACGCCCAGCGTTTTTGCCGCCCGGTCCAGGGTACGCGCAAACTTGACGAAGTCGCTCATGATGTGGCAGGAGGCGCCGCCGATCAGGGAGATCGGCGTCACGGAGATCCGCTTGTTTACAATCGGGATGCCGTATTCCTTTTCAATCTTCTCCCCCGTGGGCACGAGCTTTTCCGCCGTCCGCGTAATCTTTTCATAGATTCGGTCGCAGGCGCTGTCCGGATCCGAATCAATGCAGTCGAGGAGACTGATGCCGATGGTGATGGTCCGCACATCGAGGTTCTGCTCCTCAATCATGCGGTTCGTTTCTATGACTTCCTTGCTGGTGATCAAAATATTTCTCCTACGTAAAGGGCTTTACATTAGTCATAAGAAAAAATATGCCGGATTCAGACCTGGTGCATCATGTCGAAGATTTCTTCCCGCTGGCAGTGGATCTCAACGCCGATCTCCCTGCCGGCTGTATCCAGTTCCTTCTGGCATTCCGCAAAGGAAATGTCAGAACCCGTCATATCGACGATCATCATCATATTGAAGAAGCCCGAAACAATGGTTTGGGAAATGTCCAGGATATTGATTCCGTGTCCGGCCAGCGTCGTGCAGACCTTCCCGATGATACCGACCGTATCCTTGCCGACAACTGTGATGACGACCTTGTTCTCTTTTGCCATGCTCCGCTCCTTAGAAAATCGACTTTCTGAAAATCACTCGTATCTTTTTACATTATTTTTATAATAATTGCAACTGCAAGCGGCAGGTGTTTTACAGTTCACACGCCATTTCATGCGCATTTTCGCGTGTTTCACACGCTTTCCCGCCGCTTCGCGGCTAAAAATGCTTATGCAATGGCGTCCACCCCGTAGCAAAGTCCGGGCAAATATGAATGCAAGCATCCAATTTTTCCGGACTTTTGCTACGCGTGAACTGTAAAATCATATTTCTACCCGCTCCGACGGCTCGCTCCGACGGGCAACCGTGATGTTGAAGTCAGAAGCCTTATAGGGATTGTCGCCGAGCGTCACTTCCTGGCGCACCGTCTCCCAGGCGAGATCCGGGTAATTGTTCTGGGCGGAAAGATGGCCTAAGAAGACATGCTCGACATAGTCGTTTAAGATATGCCCGAGAAGGTCCCCGCTCCGCTCGTTCGAGAGGTGGCCGGAATCGGAAAGAATCCGCTGCTTCAGAGGGTAAGGATAAGGGCCGACCTGCAGCATATTTACGTCATGATTTGCTTCGATGAAAATGACGTTCAGGTCCTGAAGATTGGTCACCGTATAGTCGTCGTACATGCCGAGGTCTGTCACGACACCGATCTTCTTTTTTCCGTCCGAACAGATATAGGCAACGGGATCCGCCGCATCATGGGAGACGTGAATGGGATGAACCGTGAGGTCTCCGACCGTAAAGTCGCAGTCCCGCTCGATCACGTGAAAGAGGCTGTCATCAATCTTTCCACAGCTTCCGCTCGTCCGGATGGCCCGGATAGTGCCGGCCGTGGCATAGATGGGGAGACCGTAGCGGCGGGCCATGACGCCGAGACCGGACACATGGTCCGCATGCTCGTGAGTAATGAGAATGCCCGAAAGTTCTTCCGCTTTCAAGTCTTTGCCATTCAAGCCTTCTTCAATCCGCTTGCCGGAGAGGCCTGCGTCAATCAGGATGTGACTGGAAGTTCCGCCCACGCAGATGGAGTTTCCGCTCGAACCGGAGCCGATACTGAATATGTCCATAAATTCCTCAGGAATGAAAAGAGACGCTTTCCATTCGATACTTCTTATTCCCAGTAGATCTTTACGATATCGCCGTCGTGAAGGGGATCCGAGAAGCCGCACTTCTTTCCGTTGATGGTCGTCACGATTGCCAGCCCGTTTCCGGAATGGGTATCGAAATTGTAGACATTCCAGATGTCGACAAAGATGTAGCTCTCTTTCCCGGTCAGGGTAATGGGCGTATCATTTACCGTAATTCCTATTGATGTGCCTGCATTCGGCAGGGGATCCATCCGCTTTGTGTTCGGGCGCGTAGGTCCTATATCCGAATCCCGGTCAAAAGCAGCTCCCAGTTCCGCATCTCCGATGCCTTCAACCGCAGAAGCTTCCTCCGCAGCAGACGGACTGTCCGAATTATCAGTTGCTGCAGCGTTTTCCGCCTTTTCCTCAGGCGTCTGCTCTGCGTCATCGGTATCTGCAGCAGTCCCGTCTCCCTCTGAAGCAGCCGCATCGTCCCCATAGCCGGAGATGGTCCACTCGACATTGAAGTTCTCATAGACCAGGGTGTTCATGTCCGCCGGCATGCGGTTGACGAGAATCTCGTGATCCTTTGAGATAGTTACATCCATGAATTCCGCAATCTGGGACACCGTGTAATACTTCCTCGTCTCAATCCGGTCTCCGTCCCTGATCTCATAGGTGGCGGGCTCGAGGACTCCGTTGACCTCAAAGAACTTGGGACAGCGGACGGTCACAGCATTGATAATGAATGACAGGGTGGATGTCTTGAATTCGTCCGTATCGCCGAGTGTCAGGGCAGCCTGCTCCCCTTCCGTGGAAGGCTCAATGACGATATCCGCATTCTGCTTCAGCCGGGTGTTCAGTGCCGCCGTCTCCCCGTTCATCGTGATACGGGCGCCCTCGCCGGCTCCGCCGACAGCCATCCGCTCTTCCCCGTCCACGGTGTAGCGGATTTCCTTTCCCCGCCTCGGGAAAAGTTCGTCCGTAGAGAGGCCGGCCTGGAGGGCTGCGTCTACGATGCGAAGCTTGCCGTTGTCGTAGAGCTTCATCCGGTCTCCGTTGAAATGGATCATGATGAAATTGTTCTTCTGCTCATAGTAATTCAGGCAGATGCCGATAGGCGTGACGAGCAGGGGATCCTTTTCAATATCCGTCTGCTCGAAGTCGATGTACTGCATGACCTCTTCCCCGCGCAGGGCGACACGTTCCTTGGCAATGCCGAGCTTCTTTGAAAGAGCCAGGCAGAAGTCATGAACCTTTCCGCCGCCGCCGACAACGAAGGTCGCTGCCACGGCCTTGTCTCCGTTCAACTCAATGATTTTTGCCGAAACCTCGTCCGTGATCTTTTCCATGACGGGATCCGTCAGGGCCCAGACCTCCTTCGAAGGCACCGTATGCTCGATGCCCATGATGTCGGAATAGGTGACGGTATCACTGATGGTCGAATCAATCTTCACTTTCTCCGCCGTATCGAAGTCGCAGAGAAAGGCCTGGACGATGACCTCCGTCAGCTCGTCCCCGGCATGGGGAATCATGCCGTAGGCGATGATGGAGCCGTCGCGCGTGATGCAGATATCGGACGTTCCGGCGCCGACATCGACAAGGGCGATATTCAGCATGCGGAAGGATTCCGGAATGGCCAGGTTGATGGCGGCGATAGGCTCGAGGGTGAGGTTCGCGACGGAAAGCCCTGCCCGCTCCACCGAGGTATAGAGGCCGTCCACGACGTCCTCCGGCAGGAAGGTCACGATGATGACCTCCTCAATCCGGTTCGCCTTGTGCCCTTCCAGGTGGGTGAAGAGTTCCCCGTTCAGATAGTACTTCATGACAGAGTAGCCGACACAGTAGAAGTGATAGCGGGGATTGTCCTCACTGATGTCCCGCTGGGCCTGATCCACACCGAGAAGGTCGAGGTTGTTTAAGTCTTCGCCTGTGACCACGGTCTCCTCGTCAAAGTTCATTTCCACCCGGGTCGTGACGGTCCGAAGCACACGGCCTGCGGCCGCGATGCAGACATCCGTCAGGGGAAACTGCATCATCTGCTCCAGGTCTTCCTTCACGACCTGCACCGTATCGGCGACCCGCTGAATGTCGTGGATCTGTCCGTCCAGCATGGCCCGCGTCGTATGGGGAACGGAGACCTCCGCCGACACATGAAAGCCCTTCTCTGTCTTGTAGCCGACGGTTCCGACGACGTTCCGTGTTCCGATGTCGAGGCCGAAAACATAGTCGTGGGCATCCTTTGACTCGACTGCCCTTAGTCCAATCACCTTTTCACGCGTTTTCTCTGTCTTTTCTTCAGCGATTTCAATCATCGTCTCTCTCCCGGTGTTTTTTCTGTTCTTCCTGCTCATGAAATCCCGCTGCCTGCTTCTGCCGCAAGCCTTGCATCCACTTCCCGGAAGGCTTCCTCCGGCGCTCCGTCATTATGAATAATAAAATCCGCCCGGCTCAGAAAAACCTCATCGCTTTCCTGCCGGCTCAGGATGCTATCGATCTTTTCCTCACTGTAGCCCCGGCTCTCAGACAGCCGCCGTTTCCTCGTTTCAAGGGAAGCGCTGACCACCCAGAGCTCATCGCAGATCCGGTCATAACCGCCTTCTATGAGAAGAGCCGCTTCGAGAAAGTAGAAATCGAAGTCCCGGCTTTCTCTCTTTTCCTGCACATCAGAGAGGATGGCCTCCCGGACAGCCGGATGCACAATGGAGTTTAAAGCTTCAAGAGCTGCCGGATTTTTAAAAACCAGTTCCGCAAAGGCAGCCCGGTTCATGGTCCCGTCTTCATGATAAAGAGCTGCATCCGGAAAAGCCTGTCGGATCAATCCGTAACAGGCCTGTCCGGGCTGCTCGAGTTCTCCGGCAAAACGGTCGGAATAGAGAACTGCCGTCCGGGGCTTTCCCGCCAAGTAATCCATGATCAGGCTCTTTCCGGCCCCGACCCCGCCGGTGATTCCGATAAATTTCATAGGCAGAAAAAGTATGCTTTAAACCCTCTTCCGGAGAAACAAGAGAACCGGCTGCCGGTTCGGATTCCCGGGAAAATCACTTTGCATCATACCAGTTCGTCCCGGTCTCTATATCAATGACCAGGGGAACGGAAAGAGATGCCGCTCCCTGCATCTCATCGAGAAGGACCTGCTTCACGGCCTCTTCCTCTCCCGGCGCTGTCTCGATCAGAACCTCATCATGCACCTGCAGAAGGAGCCTCGATTTCAGCTTCCTGTCCTGCAGGGCCCGGAAGACGCCTACCATGGCCTTTTTCATGATATCGGCAGCTGTTCCCTGGATGGGGGAATTCATCGCCACCCGCTCACCGAACTGCCGCGTCATGAAATTCTTCTGGGCAAGCTCCGGGATGGGGCGCCGACGGCCGAACATGGTCAGGGCGTACCCGCATTTCTTTGCATCAGAAACCAGGCGATCCAGATACTCCTTCAGCTTTGGATAGGCGAGATAGTAGTTTTCGATATACTCTTCCGCCTCCGCCCGGCTGATATGAAGGTTTTCACCGAGCCCGAAGGAGGAAATGCCGTAGACGATTCCGAAATTCACGGCCTTTGCCCGCCGGCGGTCCAGGTCAGTGACATCCGCCGGATCCTTGTGAAAGACCAGGGCTGCCGTTGCCCGGTGGATGTCCGCGTCGGACTTGTAGGCATTGATGAGATTTTCATCGCCCGACATATGGGCGAGCACCCGGAGCTCAATCTGGGAGTAGTCAGCGTCCGTGAAGGTCCATCCCTCTTCCGGCAGAAAGGCCCTCCGGATTTCCTTGCCCAGTGCCATGCGGATCGGGATGTTCTGCAAATTGGGATCCGTCGAGGACAGCCGCCCCGTTGCCGTCACGGTCTGCTGGAAAGTCGTATGGATGTGGCCGTCTGCGGCAATGCAGGAAAGGAGACCTTCCGCATAGGTGGACTTGAGCTTCGTATACGTCCGGTAGTCTAGAATGTCGTGAACAATAGGCGCTTCCGGAGCGAGTTTTTCCAGCACATCCGCCGCCGTGGAATAGCCGGTCTTCGTCTTTTTGCCTCCCGGAAGCCCCATCTTTTCAAAGAGGATGGCTCCGAGCTGCTTGGGCGAATTGATATTGAATTCCTCCCCGGCGGCCTCATAGATTGCTTTTTCGAGCCGGGCGATTTCCGTATCGAGATGCGCCCCGTATTCCTTCAGGACATCCGGATCTGCATATATGCCCTGCTTTTCCATTGAGAATAATGTAAAGCACAGGGGGCGTTCGACATCCCTGTAAAGACCGGCCATGCCCTGTTCTTCCACTTCAGAAAGCAGAACCGGGAGCAGACGGCGGTTTGTCTCCGCCCGGCTGCAGGCGAACACACAAGCCTTTTCCGTATCCGTGAACGGATCCTTCAGTCCCCGGGTACTCCCCCAGATTTCTTCAAGCGAAGGAACAGAAATGTGAAGATACGTCTGCGCCAAGGCGTCGAAGGGATACTCCTTGGGAAGGGGATCGATCAGGTAGGCGAGAATGGTCACATCCTCTGCTCCTGCCGGATCCGTTTCGACAGCCGAAAAATGAAAGTCCCGCTTCAGGTCATCGCTTGCGCATTTGCTTCCGGCAGCGAAGAATCCGGAAAGAGCCTCAGCTGCCGCATCCTCTGAAAAATCAAGAAATACAGGCAGGTAGACAGACCGAATTCCGTCGGAAAAGGCCATGCCGTAAGTCCCCTTCGCATCGGAAAGAACCGTGATGCCGACAGGCGCCTCCCTGGCCTTCTCCGTAAAATAGAAAAGGACTGTCTGGGCAGCGGCCAATCCCTCTGCCTTTTCAGGCGCCGGGAAATCCGCGCTGCCTTCCTGCTTTATATTATTCTCATCCGAAGAATCAGAAAAATAATGAAGCAGGCGGCGGAAACCCAGTTTTTTGTAGAGCTCCAGTGCCTCGTCCGTGAAGATATTTCCGAGACGTGCCTGCTCTTCATCCGCCTCAATCGGTGCATCCGTGCGGATCGTGGCAAGGTCCTTGGAAAGAAGGGCCTGGTCATAGTAGTCGACGATATTTTTCGCAGCCCGCGGCGGCTTCACCTCATCCGCATGCTCATGGGCATTCTCCACCGTATGGAACTGCTGAATGATGGCGGCAGCCGTCTTTTCGCCAATGCCGGGAACGCCGGGAATATTGTCGGCTGTGTCTCCCTGCAGGGCTTTGACGTCAATGAATTCCACTGGCGTCACCCCGTAGGCTTCCTTCACATCCGCAGCATAATATTCTTCAACCACCGTATGGCCGGCCTTTGTTTTCGGCATGTAGATTTTGACCTTGTCGGTGGCCAATTGCAGATTGTCCCGGTCGCCGGAAACGATGGTGACATCATAGCCCTTCTCCTCAGCCCGGTGTGAAAGGGTTCCCAGGATGTCGTCGCCCTCGTAGCCCGGCTTTTCCACCCGGCAGATGCCCATGGAATCAAGGACTTCCCTGAGGAGGGGAAACTGGGACTTCAGTTCTACCGGCGTCGGCTTCCTCGTCCCCTTGTAGGCCGCAAACTTCTCGTGGCGGAAGGTCGGGGCATTCGAGTCGAGAGCTACAATCAGGGCATCCGGCTGCTCGGTCTTCAGCATGGGGAAAAGCATCGTAAGGAAGCCATAGACTGCCCCCGTCGGATGGCCTTCCGAATCCGTCAGATTCGAAGGCATGCCGTAGAAAGCCCGAAAGAGCATCGAATATCCGTCAATCAGTACTAATTTCATCTTCACTCCGCTCTCAAAGTGGAACTGTGTTGGGAACAACCTGCAGGGCTCTGACACCTGCAAGCCTCATTTTCAGACCGCCTTTGTGGCTTCCTTGAGCCAGGAAGCCTCTTCCTTCGTGAGTTTCGGGGCAATGGTCTCGTAAACCCTGGCGTGATACGTATTGAGCTCCCGCTTCTCCTCTGCGGTCAGCATGGAGACGTCGATGCCGTCGACGTCGATGGGCACGAGGGTAATATTTTCAAAGCGGTAGAACTGCCCGTACTCTGTCTTCTCATCTGCCACGCAGAGGAGCTCATTTTCCGTCCGGATACCGTACTCCCCGTCATAGTAGAGACCGGGCTCGTCCGTTGTGATGACGCCCTCTGTCAGAGGGAAAATGGAAGACATGGACGAGATTTTCGGCCGGAAGGCATTCGGTCCCTCGTGAACAGACAGGATATGGCCGACTCCGTGGCCTGTGCCGCAGCGGTAGTCCAGGCCATAGTCCCACATGACGCCCCGGGACAGAACGTCGAGAATCTGTGCCGTGGTTCCGGCAGGAAACTTCGCCATCTTAAGGCGCATGGCAGCCTTGAGTACCAGGGTGAAATCTTTTTTCTGCTGCTCTGTGAGCTTTCCGAGAACAATGGTTCGGGTGATGTCCGTCGTGCCCCACTTGTAGGTGCCGCCGGAATCGACGAGAAGGAAGCCCTCCCGGTGCAGGGGGCTCTTCTTTTCCTTCGTCGGCGCGTAGTGCATCATTGCTGCATTGGGGCCGTAGGCCGCAATGGTTCCGAAGGAAGGCTCTATGTATCCATCTCCCTGCTCCCGCAGACGGTAGAGGATTTCCGCAACGGAATATTCGTCTTCCTTCTCGATGTCAATGACACCGGTCTTCAACTGATAAATGAATTTGCACATGGCCACGGCATCAATGACGTGAGCCTTTTTTGTATTCTCTACCTCAACCGGATTCTTGACCGCCTTCATGCGCTCGGTGACATTCGGTTCTTCAATGAGTCGGACATCCCCGAGTTTTTCGATGAGCTCCGCGTTCACAATCTCCGGATCGACAGCAACCGTCTTTGCCCCGGTATTTCCCAGGGTGCTGTAGATCTCATTATACGGCTTTACGATAATATGGCTGTCGCTTAAGTACTGCTCCACCTCCGGATCGAGTTCCTTCGACTGGATATAGAGGATGGCAACCTCCTGTGTCAGCCAGAAGTAGGAATAGAAAACGGGCGTGCACTCAATATCATTGCCTCTGAGATTCGTAAGCCAGGCAATGTCCGTGAGATTGGAAAGCAGAAAGCCCTCTGCCCCGATTTCCTTCATATGGGCCCGGACATCGGCAATCTTCTCCTCTGCCCTCTTTCCGGAAAAACGGTCCTCAAGAACCCAGACAGGCTCAGCGGACTTCGCCGGCCGGTCTGTCCACAGGCGGCTGACAAGGTCTGTATCCGGACGGATGGTCACGCCCTTTCCTTTGACGGCCTTCTCATATTCCCGTGCCAGGGACAAGGTGACCTTGCGGCCGTTATAAGCAAAGACTGCTCCGTCTGTAGCGATATTCTTCAGATATTCGTTGACGGTCGGCACCCCGTCGACGCCCATTTTCATGAGGTCGGTGCCGCTTCCTTCGATTTCGCGTTCCGCCTGCAGGAAGTAGCGGCCGTCCGCCCAGACTTTTGCCTCATCCTTCGTGATGACTACCGTCGTATTTTCCCCGGTAAAGCCGCAGGCAAAGGTGATGTCATGATCGCTGTCTCCGACGTACTCGGAATTGTGCTCATCGGAATGGGGGATGAGGTAAATGTCTATCCCTTCTTCCCGCATGAGTTCCCGAATGCCTGCAAGATGCTTTGCGTAGATGTTTCCCATTTTTGTTTCAAGCCTCATCTTTCGTTGCTTGTATCTATTCAGAAGTCCTTCCGCGGATTTTGCTGAAGAGGTACACCTTTAAAATTATGAATTATGCATTTACCTGTCCCACTTGTCTGAAAGCGCGTTGATCTGGTCGGCGAACTTGCCGAGATCCTTGTTTGCCATGCCCTCGCACTTTTCGATGACGTGCATCAGGCGCTTGCCGGCAGCAACCAGGCGCTCGAAGACATTGGAGGAAGCCTTCGAAGACTTCTTCTTCTTTGTCGAAACGACCGGAGTCGCCTTCACGAGCTGCTCGCCGGTAATCAGGTCAAAGGCGTCGCCGGAATAGGGAGCATAAGCTTCTGCCCCGGTCTCCTTCGCAACTTCCGCTGCAAAAGGATCCACGACATCATTGTCGCCGTGGACGATGAAGAACTTCTTCGGCGGAACTTCAAAGGCATTCGCCCACTTTAAAAGTCCCGTCCGGTCGGCGTGACCGCTGATTCCGGGAAGGTTCTCGATCCGGGCATTGACAGCAACCGTCTCTCCGAAAAGCCGGGCTTCCTTTGCCCCGTTCAGGAGGGAATAGCCAAGGGTGCCGGGCACCTGGTAGCCGACGAAGACGATGCAGCTCTCCTTCCGCCAGAGATTGTGCTTCAGGTGATGGCGGATACGGCCTGCCTCGCACATGCCCGATGCGGAAATGATGACCTTCGGCGTCTTGTCGATATTGATCATTCTTGACTCGTCCGACGTGACGGCCACCTTCAGGCCGGCAAAGCCGATCGGGTTCTTCCCGGCGTCAACCAATGCCTTCGCCTCATCAGAGAAGCAGTCCCGGACGTTTTCATTGAAAACATGCGTAGCTTCCACAGCCAGGGGAGAATCCATATAGACCGGGAAGTTCTCATGCTTCTTCATGAGCCCCTCTTCCTTGATCCGGCGGATGAAGTAGAGAATCTCCTGGGTACGGCCGACTGAGAAGGCAGGGATGACGACGTTTCCGCCGAGCTCCATCGTCTGCTCGATGATGCGGGCCAGCGCCTGGGCGAAGTCACCCCCGTCCGGCGATCCGTGGTTCCGGTCGCCGTAAGTGGACTCCATAATGACATAGTCCGCATTGTGGATATATTCCGGTGCCTTGATGAGAGGCTTAGTGGCATTTCCGATATCACCGGAGAAGACTATGCTTCGTGTTTCCCCGTTTTCCGTCAGCCAGAACTCGATGGAAGAAGAACCGAGCAGATGACCGGCGTCAATGAAACGGACATCGATACCGTCACAAATAGTGATCCGCTCATGGTACTGACAGGAGGCAAAGAGGGACATGACGTGGCTTGCGTCATCTACGGAATACATGGGCTCCACCTTGTCCCCGCCGGCCCGGATGGATTTCCGGCTCCGCCACTCGGCCTCGTACTCCTGAATGTGGGCTGAATCCTTCAGCATGATGTCGCAGAGCTCTGTCGTCGCCTCCGTCGCAAAGATGCTGCCGCGGAAGCCTCTCGCATAGAGAAGGGGAATCAGGCCGGAGTGATCGATATGAGCATGCGTCACAAAGACATAGTCGAGTTCCGCTGCATTGACCGGGATATCCTGATTTTCATAGGTATCCGCCCCCTGCTCCATTCCACAGTCAACTACGAACTTCTTTCCGCAGGCTTCCACATAGTGGCAGGAGCCCGTAACCTCATGATCTGCGCCCAGAAATTCTATTTTCATATTTTCCCCCTGCAAAAGTAAAGGGAACTGAAAAAAAGTTCAGTTCCCTAAAGGTTCTCATAAAAACAGCTTAATTCTTGCCGCCGTAATTTTTCTTCAGGAAATCAGGAATCTTGATATCCTTTTCCTCGACGGAGCTTGCAGGCCTCGGCTTGACAAGACCGTCAAATCCTCCGCTGGGCGCTGCGCTTCCGCTTCCGCTCACGGTTCCCGCGCTGCTTCCTGCGGGCTTGGTCTGGGGATGCGATGCGCCTGCCCCTGTCGTCGGGCGGGGCGCAAAGCCGGCCGTTCCTGCCAAAGGCTTTCTGGCAGCAGCATTTCCATACTGCAGGCCGGGGAAAGGTTCCTTGTCGCTTTCCGTATCCTCAAGGCCGGTGGCGATGACGGTAACCGTCACTTCGTCCGGGCTGTCCGTCTGATCATTGGCGCCGAAGATGATATTGGCATCCTCGCCGACCAGGTCGTGCACATAGTTCGACGCGTCCGTAACATCCTGCAGGGAAATATCTCCCGTGATATTGATGATGACGTCGGTCGCTCCCTTGATATTCGTCTCCAGAAGCGGAGACTCGACAGCCTGCTTGACTGCCTCGGAAGCCTTCTCGTCGCCCTTGCTGGTGCCGATTCCGATGTGGGCAAGCCCCTTGTCCTTCATGACGGAAGATACATCCGCGAAGTCAAGATTGATGAGGCCGGGCACATTGATGAGATCCGTGATTCCCTGGACAGACTGCTGCAGGACCTGATCCGCGATCTTTAAAGCATCCTTGAAAGTCGTTCCCCGGTTCGTAAGCTGAAGGAGACGTTCGTTCGGAATGACAATCAGGGTATCGACTGCCTGCTTCATCTTTTCGATGCCGGAAAGCGCCTTGTCCATTTTTGCCTTGCCTTCCCAGTTGAAAGGCTTGGTAACAACGCCGACGGTCAGGATTCCCTGTTCCTTGGCAATCTTCCCGATTACGGGAGCAGCGCCGGTTCCGGTACCGCCGCCCATGCCGCACGTGACGAAGACCATATCCACGCCCTTGACTGCGCTCTGGATAGCTTCCGCGGACTCCTCGGCTGCCTTTTCTCCAACTTCAGGATTTCCGCCGGCTCCGAGTCCCTTCGTCAGCTTTTCGCCGATCTGAATGAGATTGGTAGCCTTACAGAGCTGCAAGTCCTGCTTATCCGTATTGACACCGACCAGCTCTACGCCTTTGATATCTTCCTCTACCATGCGGTTGACCGCATTGTTTCCGCCGCCGCCGACTCCGATGACGATGATCTTCGCAGCTGCGTCTTCCGGCTGGGCAATTTCAAGCACGGTGGTTCCTCCTTGTATTCAAAAAGTGAGTTCTTTTATATTGATATAACCTGACGGACCATCCGCACAGTGCGCACAGTCCTCCCACATAAAAATCACAGATTATTTTATAGGTTTCACTCCTATTTATCAAGTGCTTTTGTCAATTATCCGGTCTTTTCAAACACAATATCTGTATTTTCTTCCGTCCAGTCCTCTAAATGTAGTATTCCGGACAGTCCCTGAAGGTTGGGAAGGACATAGGGCAGACGCATGATTTTTTCCTTGAGATTCGTCCGCGTACCCAGACGGATTTCGATGGTTCCGTAGTTCATGACAATGGATCCGTCGTCGCTGATCACGGTATCTGCCACGCTGATTCCCCGTTTTGCGGTTTCATCGATGATGGTGCCCATGGTCTTCTTGTTGGCGCCGGACGTGGGAAGCGGGCTTCCCTCCTTTGCCTTCCCGGAAAACGCCGGCAGCATGAAGAGGGGCGTCCCTTCGATATAGCGGTCCGAGTGCTCCGTCAGATTGTATTTCGAATCAAAATAATAAAAATCCGTGTCACTCGTCTGCACTACCCCGTAGCGTTCCTTCTCTTTGACTGTGACCTTCACCTCCGTCAGAGATGTCGGCATGATCGTCACTTTTTCAACGAAGGGAATGCCGGTCTTTGGGCGGAAAATCCCCATAAACCAGGATGAAACCACATTATCATCATACTTTTCTTTGAAGAGCATCTCCGTCAGCTCTTCGTCCGAATAGACCGTCGAGCCTGCGAATGTCCTGCTCTTCACCCCGCAGCAGATGTAGATGAAGAGAAAAGCGATGACGCCCAGAATGACAAGGAAAAGGATGATATTGAGAATATAAAACCGTGCTTTTTTCCTCATCTCAGGCCTCCAGGATATCGCTGTCCAGAGGGATCCGGTGGGAAACGGACAACACAAGTCCCATTTCAATCAGCAGAATAATGAGGGCGGAACCGCCGTAGCTGATGAAGGGAAGGGTGACGCCGGTATTGGGAATGGTATTCGTCACAACAGCAATGTTCAGAATCACCTGCAGGGAAATGTGCGTCATAATGCCAATGCAAAGAAAGGAGCCGAACTGATCCACGGACTTTCTCGCCACCGTCAGGCACTGCCAGATCAGAAGGATGTACAGAATAATGAGGCCGACGGCACCGACGATTCCCAGTTCCTCGCAGATGATGGAAAAGATCATGTCGTTCTGAGCCTCCGGAACGAAGCCCATCTTCTGCATGGAAGCGCCGAGCCCCCGGCCGAAAAGGCCGCCGGAGCCGATGGCATAGAGAGCCTGCAAGGTCTGATAGCCCTTCTCATAATTCTCGGGGTGCAGCCAGATGCCGATTCGTTCCGACCGGTAACCCGCTGCCACCGTGAAAACAAGAATACCGAAAAAGCCGAGAAAAAGAATCAGGGCAAATATGCCGGTACGGCGGCTGGCGATGAAAAGCATGATGAAGGCGATGCCGGCCACAATGACGGCCGTGGAGAGGTTGTTGTAGGCAATGGCAGCCAGCAGGGGAACAAGAACGGCAAAGACCAGCAGAATATACTTCGTATCATTCAGGTTTTTGTTTGACCCGGCGATGAGGGCTGCCAGAAAGATGATAACCGCCGCCTTGGCAATCTCCGAGGGCTGAACGGTGATCGGGCCGATTTTGAACCAGCGGGTGGAACCGTTTCCGTCTGTTCCGACGAAATTGACGGCTACGCACAGGAACAGGGCCAGAGCGTAGAAAGCCGGACCAAGCCGCCTCAGCTTCCGGTAATCCATCCGCGACTCAAGAAGAATACAGATGAAACCGCCCGCCGCAAAGGCCGCCTGCCGCTTCAGATAATGCGCCGGATCCCCGTATTTCAGGTTTCCCTGATAGGCGGAGACGGAGTACAGCATCACCATACCGAAGGCCACAAGAAGGATCAGGATCAGAAGCAGACTGTAGTCATAATAATACAGTTTCTTCCGCTTTTTCATTTGGCATCTCCGGGCAGGGAGCGGACATACTCTTTGAAAATCTGTCCCCGCACTTCGTAATTTTTGAACATATCCCAGGAGGCGCAGGCCGGGGAAAGGAGAATATTGTCCCCGGGCACGGCCGCTTCAACACAGATATCCACGGCTTCCTCCAGGGTATCCGCCGTTTCAAAACTCATGAAGCCGTTCTTCCGGCAGCACTCTGCAATCTTGTCCCGTGTCTGGCCGATGAGGACAAGTTTTTTGATCCGTCCCTTGAAAGAGGCAATCCACTCGTCGTAGGTCGAGCCCTTGTCATAGCCGCCGCCGATCAGGCAGGTCGGGGCATCCATGGACTCAACCGCCTTAATGGCCGCATCGGGATTCGTTCCCTTACTGTCATTATAGAATTTCACGCCGTTCTTCGTGCAGACGTATTCAATCCGGTGCTCGACGGCATGGAAGTTTTTGCAGCCTTCTTTGATGACGTTCTTCGGAACACCCATTGCCTCACAGACAGCCATTGCTGCCATCGCATTTTCCCAATTGTGGGGGCCGATGATGAGGAGGTCGGACACCGGTAGAAATTCCTTTGCCTTTCCGCCGATGGCCCGGTAGATTACCCGGTCCTTCACGAAGTAGCCGTTTTCAAGTTCCCGCCTGGAAGAAAACCAGACGACGCTTGCCTTTACATTGGCGCCGAAGGAACGGAGAATGTCGTCCTCGTAGTTCAATACCAGGACATCATCTTCCGTCTGATTCTTTGTGATGAGTTCCTTCACCCGGATATACTCTTCCATCGTGTGATGGCGGTTCAGATGATCCGGAGTAATATTTAAAATTGCAGCAGCCGCCGGATGAAAGGTATCTGCGGTCTCCAGCTGGAAAGAGGAAATCTCCGCGTCCGTCACCGTGTCATCCGTGGTCGTCAGGGCTTCAGCCGTGTAGGGATTTCCGATATTTCCCACCACACGGACATCCTTGTAGAAGCGTTTCAGGATCTCACCGATCAGGGAAACCGTTGTCGTCTTGCCATTTGTTCCCGTCACCGCGCAGAGCCGGCCTTTGGCATTCTGATAAGCAAGCTCGATCTCGCCGGAGATTTTCACACCTTTTTTCTTCAGTTCCTGCACCAGGGGCTGGTCCAGGGGAACACCGGGAGAAAGAACGGCTGTGGAAAAGTTCCCCATCTCCTCTTCTGTCAGGCTTCCCACGACAAGCGGCAGGTCAGAAAGATCGGGATTCTTGGCAAAAAAAGCAGCCTTGTCGAGTTCCTCATTTGCGTCAAAGAGGGTAACCTTCTCCCCCTTTTCCTTCAGAAGCTGCGCCGCGCAGACGCCGCTGATGCCGGTTCCGATTACGAGATAGCCCTTCTCTTCCATTTCGTTAATACTCCTTGTTTCTTCGCAAATTAAGCTGCTGCCCGCCGGCGGGACACGCCGCCGACGGCTGAAATTCCATCTGCAAACCAGGCAATTATACCATACCCACGCGCTTTATATTAGTCATAAGCTCTCTACATCAGAGCCGCCATGGAAAGGATGGCAAGCAGCAGGGTAATGCCGGAAAAGACCGCCACGACCTTGGGTTCCGACCAGCCGCCGAGCTCGAAATGATGATGGATCGGCGCCATGCGGAAGATGCGCTTCTTCCCGTGTGTCAGCTTGAAAGAAGCCACCTGCAGGATAACGGAAACGACTTCGAGCAGGTAGATGAAACCGAAGATAATGATGAAGACCGGCATATTGAGGACATAGGCGCATGCCGCCACAAAGCCGCCCAGGGCCAGAGATCCCGTGTCCCCCATAAAAACCTTCGCGGGATTTACATTGAAGAAAAGGAAGGCGAGCAGGGCGCCGCACATGGCAGATGCCGCAGGTCCCATCGTCCGTCCCAGATATTCCGACGCAAAGAAAAGAAAGCCGCTCGTCACAATCGTGACAGTTGTTGCCAGCCCGTCGATGCCGTCCGTGAAATTGACACCGTTTACGGTACCGAGCACAGCAAAGTAGAAAAGAGGGATGGCCCAGAAGCCGATCTCCACTTCGTTTCCGTGCATGAAAGGAATCGTCAGGGACAGGGTGATATCGGAGTAAAAACGGATATAGACAAGCACCAGGGTTGCCGCCACAAACTGCAGGAGAAACTTCTGCCAGGCAAGAAGGCCGTCCGACCGCTTCAGAACAACTTTCAGGAAGTCATCGAGAAAACCGATGAGTCCGAAAGCGATGGTCCCGATCAGAACCGGGATGATGTGGGGATTGCTGCCCGAGCAGGCGATCGCCACCGCGATGAAGGGAAGGAGAAAGATGAACCCGCCCATTGTCGGCGTCCCGTTCTTCTTCACATGGGACTCCATGATGGCCCGCTCCGTCTGATCCACCTTCTTTTTCGTGAGCCAGGGAACGAGAATTTCCCCGAGAACAAGCGCCAATGCAAATGCTGTAAAAAAGGGAATCAGCAATTCGTGTGTGATGTCGGAAACCATTTTCCTTCCTCCAATAAAAACCATTCAGAAGCGTCCTTCTCTTGGATGTGCTGAATGTTTTGATCAGTTGTGTTCTGTAACTATTTCCTGCCCGGCCGCAGCGGCAGCCGCTTCATCCGCCGCTTTTTTCGCAGCTGCATCGGCAGCTGCCTGGGCGGCCTGCCCCTCCGCGGAGTCCGCCTCCACCTTCTCTACATTGAGATAGGGGAGAATCTGGGACATGATGTTCCGGCAGATCTCCTGGGCATAGGTGGAATGGGCCTGATCCGCTACATTCGGCTCATCGACAACGACGTAGCAGACGACTTCCGGATCGGAAACCGGGGCAAAGCCGATGAAGGAAACGAGATAGCGGTGCTCACTTCGGGGCTGCTTCTCTGCCGTACCGGTCTTTCCGCCAATGTCATAGCCCGCGACGGCAGCCGTTTTCGCCGTACCTTCCGTCACGACAGACCGGAGCATGTCCCGCATTTCAGCCGATGTCTCAGCTGAAATCGTTTTTTTCACGACGGTAGGCGAAATGTCCTTCACCGTGTTTCCGGAAGCATCCTGGATGGCAGTGACGACATGAGGCTGATAAAGGGTGCCTCCGTTGATGATAGAGGAAAAACCGGTCGCCAGCTGGACCATTGTGACATTGAAGTTCTGGCCGAAGGAGTTCGTCGCCAGGTTGATCGTGTGCCCCAGGTCCTCCTCCGAATAGAGGAGAGAGTCCGTCCGGGCCTCTGCCGGCAGGTCAATATTCGTCTTCTGCCCGAAGCCGAAGAGATGCTGATAGGTATAGAAATTGTGGGAACCGACCAGGCCGGAAATCTGCATCAGGGCGTCATTGCAGGAGTGCTGCAGGGCGCCGGCCAGAGTCAGCATACCGTGGTGAGAGGTACAGCGGACATAGTTCGGTCCGATCTGCTCGCCTCCGTCGCAGAAGAAAGTCTCTCCTCCGGACAGGGCGCCGGAATCGAGTCCGGCGGAAATCGTAAAAGGCTTGAAGGTAGAGCCCGGCTCGTAGGTCTGTGTCACAGGATAGCACTGCCAGAGCTTGCTCAGATAGTTCAGCTGATCTTCAACGGACATGGCATCAATCTGCTCCGTTGTGAAAAAAGGGCTGAGATCCCGGGGATTGTTCAGGTCAAAGGTCGGATACGTCGCCATGGCAAGAATTTCGGCGTTCTTCGGGTTCATGACGATGCAGGCGGTATTTTTGCTGCCGAGAGAGCCATCGGAAAGATGGGCATTGTTCCAGTCCAGGATGCACTGCTCCACAATGGACTGGACATTCGTATCCATGGCGGTGACCAGGGTATTGCCGTTCTTCGGTTCGACAACGGTCTGCTCCACGGAATTTTCGCTTTCGAGATACCCGTAGGATCTGCCGTTCACCCCGTTCAATGTGGAATTGTACGCGCTTTCGAGGCCAATGACGCCGTTCGTGCCATCCGTCGCATAGCCGATCATCTGGGCCGCAAGAGAACCGTAGGGATAGGATCTCTTGTATTCCTTCTCAAACCAGATGCCGTTCTTGACGAGCTCTTTTTTCGTATCCTTGTCGGAGGACAGGTCCTGATAGGCCTTCATCTCCTCATAGGAGACATCCTTCGCAAGTACCTTGTACTGGCTGTCCGCATCCGTCGTGAGACAGGCTTTGGCCGCCTCGATGTCGATCTCCGGAAAGCAGGCTGCAACATGGGAGAAAGTTGAATCGACTTTTGCCTGGGCAGCTGCCCTCTTCTCCTCGTTCTCCGCCGAAGAAACCGTCTCGTTCATGAGCTTCGCATCGAGGATGACATTGTAGACATCGACTGAAGTGGCAAGGACAGTGCCCTTTCGATCCGTGATGTCTCCCCTCTGGTAAGGGATGACGGAAGAATCGTACTTCTGCTGGGCAAGGACGATCTTTTCGTATTTCGCCCCGGAAGTATATTCGATATACATGAGGCGGGCAATCAATATACCAAAAAGAACGCAGATGGCCAAAAATACCAGCATCAGCCTCCTCTGCATTCTTTGTAAAATACGGGGGCGGATATTGCCCCCTTCATTTTTTCTTCTATGGCTCACGGCAGTTCTTCGTATTGATTCATGTAATCTTCGTTCTCCATATTATAGTACACAATCTGGTCGGTGTCAGCATAGACCATGCCGAGATTGTTCACTGCCGCGTCCTTGATGGCGTTCAGATTCAGGGAGGTGGAGATACGGTTCTTGGCTGCCGCATTGTCCGCCTTCAGTGTGGTTACCTCCTCCTGCAGGGAGGAAATATTATTCTTCGTTCTCGTGATAGAATTCTGCAGGTGAACATAGCCGGTGAAGAGGCCGGCCAGGGCAATGATGGCAAATGTGAAGCCGAAAGCCTGCAGGCGCATGGAACGAAGGGCGCGGGCTCTCTTCCGCTCTTCCTGTCTCCGGCGGTACTTCCTCTCCATTCGCTCCTGCTCGCGCAGGGTTTCCCGGTCGGGAAGGACTTCTTCGTTTTCGAGGGCGGCATTGCCGTCATAAAAAGAATAGGTTCTGAATTCCATTTCACACACCCGCTTTCGCTTTTTTCAGGAGTCTGTAAAGTCCCTGCCTCCCTTTCGCCTGAAGGAAAGGCCTTTACATTCCCGGACGTTTTGCCGGCAGATCGAGATGGCGCTCGAATATGCGAAGCTTCGCGCTCTTCGCCCGGCTGTTTTCCTCCATCTCTTCCTGGCCGGGAAGGATGGGTTTCTTCGTAATACTGCTGCCCTTTGGCCGTTTCCCGCATACACATACGGGAAAGTCCGGCGGACAGGTACAGGGGTTTTCGTTCTTCCGGAAGGCATTTTTCACGATCCGGTCTTCCAGAGAATGGAAGGTAATGATGCAGAGACGGCCGCCCTCTGACAGGAGGTCAATCATCTCATCTATGTGGTCGGCGAGTACCGTGAGCTCCCCGTTCACTTCAATTCGTATGGCCTGAAAGGTCCGCTTGGAAGGATTGCCTCCGGTCCGTCTCGCCTTTTCGGGAATCGAGTCCCGGATGATGGCATTCAATTCTCCAACGGTGCGGAGCGGCGCCTTCTCCCTCTCATGTATAATATTTGACGCGATGCGGGAAGCAAATTTTTCTTCACCATAGTCGCGGAGAATGCGTGTCAGGTCGTCGCCCGTGTAGGTGTTTACGACATCTGCCGCAGTCAGGGGAGATCTCCTGTCCATCCGCATGTCAAGCGGTGCTTCCTCATCCATATAGGAAAAGCCCCTGCTTGCCGTATCAATCTGGTGGGAGGAAACGCCGAGATCCAGAAGAATTCCGTCGACGGCTTCAATCCCCAGTCCGTGAATGACAGATGCCATATTCCCGTAGTTTTCCCGGACGATTGTAACCCGGTCTTCATACGGAGAAAGGCGTTCCGTCGCTGCGGCGATGGCTTCGTCATCCCGGTCGATTCCGATGAGACGTCCCTCTTTTGAAAGCCGTTTCACAATTTCCGAGGAATGCCCGGCGCCGCCCAGCGTCCCATCCACATAGATCCCATCCGGTTTGATGGCAAGGCCATCAATGACTTCATTCAGAAGGACGGGTATGTGGGAAAAATCCGCGCTCATATCGTGACTCCCAGGTCTGCCATGTCTTCTGCCATGGCGTCCATGTCACCGTCACCGGTCTCTTCCAGACGGTCAGCTGACCAGATCTCGACCTTGTTCATAATCCCGATGAGAACGACGTCCTTGTCGATACCGGCGAATTCCCGGAGGTCCTGGGGGACAAGAACCCTTCCCTGCTTGTCCACTTCCATTTCCCGGGCCGAGCCGATGAAAATCCGCTCGAGCTGACGGGCTTCCTTTTTGGACGGCACATGGAGAAACTGCTCCGCTATCCGTTCCCACTCAGCGGCGGGATAGGCGTAGAGGCAGCGGTCGAAGCCCTTTGTGACAACGAAGCGCATTCCAAGACCTTCGCGGAGCTTGGCAGGAATGATGAGGCGCCCTTTTTCATCAATACTGTGGCTGTACTGACCCATAAACATAGGGCGTCTCCCTCCTTTCTCCCAAAAGTCTTAAAAACAATCTCTTCTCTGATGTGCAAAGGAAATGCGGATGGCATTGCTGCCGCCGTCCTGCTGTCATTTGTTGATAACCTGACTTATCAACAGAGTTTTCAACAGTATCCACTTTTCACCACTTCACACCACTTCGTTCCACTTTTGCCAATAATATACCCCCTTTTTGTCGTCAGCGCAAGGGGAAAAAGCCCGAAAACAAAGGCTCCCCACCGTGTGGAGGACGGTGGGGAGCTTTCTGAAACTAAATATTGAATTTATCAATCGGCAGGCAACTACATCTTGTGTTTTGCCAGTGAACAGGAAAGTTTCTGTACATTTTGCACAAATTTTT
>OMTX01000030.1 GCA_900314085.1 uncultured Lachnospiraceae bacterium
AAATAATCTCAGCCTGAAATTTTCTCTTTCCCTTCTCGCTGCTTTTGAGAAGGGCGCACTTATATATGGGCGAAGCCCATATCTCGCGTGCGCTCTCCGAGGGCCACTCCGTGGAGGCCGGGTTTCACCCGGAGGGACCGGCTGTGCGCCGGAGCGTTTTCCTGAGGATGTCCCTGCTCTGAAAGAGGTGATGTGATTTGTCAATGTTTCACTGCAGTATCAAGATTATCAGCAGAAGCTCCGGCCAGTCGGCGGTAGCATCGGCGGCCTACCGGTCCGGGGAAGAACTCTGTAATGATGAGACCGGCCTCGTTCATGATTTCACCAGGAAGGGCGGCGTCGTCATGACAGAGATCATGCTTCCCCCCAATGCGCCTCCCGAATATGCCGACCGGAATGTCCTCTGGAACGAAGTTCAGAAGATCGAGAAACGGTCGGATGCCCAGTTGGCCAGAGAAGTGGAGGTGACCTTTCCGGTCGAGATGAGCCGTGAAGAGCAGGTCGAATGTCTCCGTTCCTATGTGCAGAACAATTTCGTCTCGCAGGGCATGTGTGCCGACTGGGCTATCCACGACAAAGGGAACGGCAATCCCCACGCCCATATCCTGCTGACGGTCCGCGGCTTTGACGAAAATGGGAAGTGGATCAGCAAGCAGAAATCCGTTTTTGCTTTGGACGAGAACGGCCAGCGGATTCCGCAGATCGATCCGAAGACCGGGCAGCAGAAGGTCAGAAAAAGGGAGGGCAAGGGAGAAGAAAAACTATGGGTCAGGGTGTCCGTCCCGTCGAATGATTGGAACGACCGGAAGAAGGCGGAAGAGTGGCGGGCCTCCTGGGCAGAGCACTGCAATCGGTACCTGAAATCGGAAGCCAAGATTGATCACCGGTCCTACGAGCGTCAGGGCGTCGAGATGGAGCCGACCATTCATGAAGGCTTTGCTGCCCGGCAGATGGAGGCACGGGGAGCCGTCTCCGACAAGTGCCAGTACAATCGGGAGGTGAAGAAGCGTAACAATCTGAAGATCCTCCTGAAGGAGAAAATTCAGGAACTTTCAAAGGCCCTTGCGGAGCAGGCGGAAAAATTGCTGGAGCGCTATCGGAAGAGCAGAGTGGATGCAGAGCACACGAACGACCGGGGTGGGAAGGCATCCATCCGGGCGAAGTTGAAGGCTGCTAAGGCACGTGCAGATTGCAGGAGGGAAGCCGATGCAGTTGCCCGCAGCGTGCCCGGGAAAGGGCAGAAACGGCAGCAAAAACGCACGGCAGAAGAATCCCTGTAATGCAAAGAGCAGCCCCGATTCGAGAGGAATCGGGGCTGTATTGGTATCATTTAGTAGAGTGATATGGATGCCCTTGCTCGGTTAGCCAGTCGATTAGTGGCTGCCAAAGGGAGAAGGATGATTTTTCAATTTCCTCAATTTTCTTTCCGGCAAATATCTCAACTTGAATATTATCTGTTCCGAATGGAAGATAGCCGTTTTCCATTAATGCAGTCTTTAGACCAGTGCCTGAAATCCCGCTGTCTTTTCGAACTACAAGGACAGAAAGTGGCGGAACTTTATGCTCTTTACATATAGTCACAACTGTACCGAGTTCATCTGCAAGTTGAAATTCGATATCAGGATGTGAAGACATCAGATTTGATAGCGTAGAATAGTAGATGGTTAATGGATTTTCCTTATCCTCAATTCGATGCAGAAGAATTGATATGATTTCAAAAATGTCATCATTAAGTTCCATGCTTGAATGCTCCTTCATTGTAGTAGTGACAATACGCCTTGGTTCTGCTGGTTTGCTTGCGATATCATGGCTTGGCCGGCCTGTAGCAGGATTTCCTGCTTCGCGTTGTTGACGACCTCATCGGCCATGTCTGTATCACGAATGCGGGACTCAGCCGCCTGAGTGTTTTCTGCCGTGTTTGTATTGTTGCGGTAAGCGGATTCCAGCCGGTTCTGCTGGGCACCGAAGATACTCCGAAAGCTGCTGACCTTCGTGATGGCATCACCAACCCGGTTCAGAGCGTCCATGCAGTTGTCGTAGGTCGAAACATCGATGGGCGGATCATGAATACCCAGGCTCTTGGTGGTGGCGTCGCAAAGCTCAAGGGAAAAGCCACTTAATGTGTCGGGACCGGTTTGGAGCCAAATCCCACCTATTTTATCTTTATCGGTACTGTTTGTAGATACAACTTTTTCTTTTGTCCCATAAATAAAATGTATGAATTGTAATGAATAGGCCGCTCTGTCCTTATCCGCAAGATAGTCTTCAGTGATTCGGTGTATTGTCTTGTCCGAATTAACAATAGTGATATATGTCTTATCACCTGAGTTTTTACTGATATAAAACATTCGACCGTCTTTCTCATATTGAAGATCGCTCTCCAATACTCTATTTGTATATATTTTGTTACCTTCAGAGCTGCCGTTTAAATGAGTTTCCATTTTTCCATCTACATTAAAACCAGTAATGCTGTCATATAAAAGACCATGTTTAGTAGGTAAGTTTTCACCTTTGCTAGCAAAAAACGGTAGAGAAATTGAGCCGCCGGGTTTTACTTCAAAATCATCTACATAGACTGAATATGGACCAGTTTCATTTATAAAGCGTTCATATGTGTAAGTAAGCTCATCCGAATATTTCCATTGCCATGATTCGCTTTTTGTAATAGCTTGCGCATTCTTTGAATTCAGCGGATATACCTCATTAAATTTTGTGGTTTCCGCAATTCGGTCAATCTCCGACGTCAGCTGATCTATCTCTTTCTGGATATCAGCCCGATCGGAGGCGCTATTGGTTCCGTTGGCAGCCTGAACAGCCAGAACGTTCATCCGCTGCAGGATATCGGAATCCTCGGCAAGGGCTCCGTCTGCGACCTGAACCAGGCTGATGCCGTCCTCGATATTCTTGGCAGACCGGTTCAGTCCCCGGATCTGCTTCCGCATCTTTTCGGAGATAGATAATCCTGCCGCATCGTCTGCTGCCCGGTTGATCCGGTAGCCGGAAGAGAGCTTCTCTGTGGACTTCTGCTTTTTGTCCGTTACGATATTCACTTGTCTTTGGGCGTTCATGGCCGCCATGTTGTGCGCAATGACCATATCGTATGCTTTCTTGGGGCTTTCAGATGGTGTACCTTTTGAAA
>OMTX01000170.1 GCA_900314085.1 uncultured Lachnospiraceae bacterium
ATTCCTTCGTCATCCCGGTCATCTATCCATTCGGAACGATTTACCTGCTGCTGATGCTGTAATTTTTCATTCAGAACGATCTATCCGCTGTCGGCGTTGTATATTTTCATTAGGAGTGATTCAGGCGGCTGAGACTTGCGTCTCAGCCGCCTGTTTTGTTGAAAAGGGATGCAATCTGCAGAATTCATCCCTTCTTTGTCCCTGCAAGAAGTTCAAAAGGGATGCCGTCTACAGGATTCATCCCTTCTTTGCCCCTGCAAGAAGTTCAAAAGGGATGCCGTCTGCAGGATTCATCCCTTCTTTGCCCCTGCAAGAAGTTCAAAAGGGATGCCATCTGCAGGATTCATCCCTTCTTTGCCCCTGCAAGAGTTCAAAAGGGATGCCATCTGCAGGATTCATCCCTTCTTTGCCCCTGCAAGGGTTCAAAAGGGATGCCATCTGCCGAGAAGCAGTATCCATTTCCCCATGCCCTCACGCGCCCAGGAAGTTCGTCACGGCATCCCGCATCCCATCGATGTCAACAACCGTCGTGTGACGGACCGGCGCGTCCTTGATTTCCCGGATGGCCGGAGGAATGGGAACGCCGGCAATAGCTGACAGGTCGTCCGTCAGGTCGATGTCAGCAACCTCGGGACGGTCCTTACCAATAGCCTTCATGACGCTCCGCGTGAACTTGAAGGGCGACGCCGTCGAGGCGATGATTGTGGTCTCCTTGTCACCGGTTTCTGCGACGTATTTGTCATAGACAGCTCCCGCCACTGCCGTATGGGTATCGATGACGTAGCCCGTATCCTCGTAGAGGGAACGGATCTTTGCAGCCGTCTCCTCTTCCGTCGCAAAATTCCCATAGAAGTCCTTCAGCCCTTCCCTCATGGCCGGGGTGATCTCATACTCGCCCTTTTCAGTGAGATCCTTCATCAGAGACGAAAGCTTCTCCGGATCGTATCCTGCGATGCGGTAGATCAGCCGTTCCAGATTTGAAGAAATCAGGATGTCCATGGAAGGGGAGCTGGTCAGGTGGAATTCCCGCTTCCGGTCATAAGTACCGGTTGTGAAGAAATCAAAGAGAACCTTGTTCTCATTCGAAGCGCAGATGAGCTTCTTCACCGGAAGGCCGATCTGCTTCGCATAGAAGGCTGCAAGGATATTGCCGAAGTTGCCGGTGGGAACACAGATATTCACTGCTTCTCCGTCCGTAATTCCCCCGGTCTTCAGCAGTCTGGTATAGGCATAGACATAGTATACGATCTGGGGAACGAGGCGGCCGATATTGATGGAGTTCGCCGAGGAGAACTGAAACCCTGCCTTCCCGATCCGCTCGTTTAAAGCCTTGTCGCCGAACATCTGCTTGACGCCGGTCTGCGCCTGATCGAAATTACCGCGGATACCGACAACACAGGTGTTGGCTCCTGTCTGCGTCACCATCTGCCGTTCCTGAATGGGAGAAACACCGCCCTTTGGATAGAAGACGACGATGCGCGTTCCCGGAACATCTGCAAAGCCTGCAAGCGCAGCCTTTCCGGTGTCTCCGGATGTGGCTGTCAGAATGACAATTTCATTGGTCACGCCGTTCTTCTTCGCCGCCGTCGTCATCAGGTGCGGCAGAATGGAAAGGGCCATATCTTTGAAAGCGATGGTCTTCCCGTGGAAAAGCTCGAGGTAATATGCTCCGTCCGCCTCGTGCAGGGGAGCGATTTCAGCCGTATCAAACTTGCTGTCGTAAGCACTGTCGATGCAATGGCGAAGCTCCTCTTCCGTGAAGTCAGTGAGAAACAACTTCATGACCTGATAGGCCACTTCCCGGTAGTCCATCCCGGAAAGCTCCTGCAGGGACTTATCGAGACGCGGCATGGCAGTCGGTACAAAAAGGCCGCCGTCGTCCGCCAATCCCTTCAGAATCGCCTGGGAGGCCGTGATGGCCTCGTGACCGTTTCGTGTGCTTACATAGCTGATTTCCATAATAAACGTATGCTCCCTCAAAATATGCATCTTTTCTACGCAGCCAAATTATTATAAGATAGGAAAAAGGCTTTTGCAAACTTCCTGCCGTGAAACTTTGGCACGGCGGGCACAGGCAGGGTGAATTTTCTTCCACTCCGGCGAAATTGTGAAAGGCATCCGGGCTCCACACTAGGGGATTTTCAAAGGAATCCGCAAGTTGGGATTTGAATTGCTGCCCGATTTCTGCAATACAGTTTTCTTCGAAAGAAAGGGCGACGGTATGACCGGGGCATGTCAGGCGAAAAAAAAGGATGGAAGCGTCTACTGGCGCTCCTCTCTCACCTACAGGCGGCGCCACATCAGTCTGGGGAGCTACGAGACGGAAAGCGCTGCGGCAGCCGCCTACGCGCAAGGTCTTTCGATCCTGCATGAAAATAATATTACTCTGGAGAATTTCCTCTCCCATGCAAAGGTGCTCGCTCCTGAAAAAGCCGTTATCCTGTTAAATCTCCGTGACAATCATACCTATATCAAAAACCCGGTCTATCTCCGGCAGGGGTATTTTTCCTACTTCGTGAAGGGGAAGGAAGAACTCAAATTTTCAAACGATGACCTCTTCTACTATTCCGCCCACGCCATTCTCGTTCACGACGGCCACTACTACGTGAACGACTACGGCATGCAGTACGGCATTCTCGAGCGCTTCGGCATCCGCCCCTGGTCCGTGGCCGGCCGCGACTACGTCTTTGCAAATGGCGACACGAAGGATTTCCGCTACGAAAATATCATCGTCCTGAACCACTACCACGGCGTCTACCGCATCGACACGAACGGCGTCATCCGCTACGAGGCCCGCATTCACTTAAACGGCGATTTCGTGATTGGCCGCTTCCGAACAGAAGCGAAAGCGGCTGTCGCCTACAACAAGGCCGCTGATCTGGCTATTGCCGCAGGCATCGGAAAGAGCTTTCCCCAAAACTACGTCACAGAATACACTGCCCCGGAATATGCAGAGATCTATACGGACCTCACCATGCCGGAACGACTGCTCACCTATCTGAAAAAGCAATAAAAAAGTGGCCCGGCGCGCAGCGCCGGGCCATTTCCTGCATATCAGCTATCAGTAGTTTTCTGCTTTCTTCTGAAAATAGGACTGGGGATGGTTGCAGACCGGGCATACCTGAGGTGCCTTGGGGCCGACAACGATGTGACCGCAGTTACTGCACTGCCAGATGGCATCTCCGTCAGAAGAGAATACAACACTGTCCTGAACGTTCTTCAGGAGCTTCCGATAGCGCTCCTCGTGCTCCTTCTCGATAGCTGCAACGAGCTCGAAAGCCTTGGCAATATCGTCAAAGCCCTCTTCCTTCGCGGTCTTTGCGAAGCCGGGATACATCTCCGTCCACTCGTAATTCTCTCCGCCTGCAGCCGCCTCGAGATTGGCTTCCGTGTCGCCGATCAGGCCGAGAATCTTCGCCCACATCTTGGCGTGCTCTTTTTCATTTCCCGCCGTCTCTTCGAAAATACTGGCAATCTGAACGTAGCCGTCCTTCTTTGCCTTGGAGGCGAAATAAGTATACTTGTTCCGTGCCTGGGACTCGCCTGCGAATGCCGCTTCCAGATTCTTCTTTGTCTGGCTGGCTTCGAACTTGGGATCTCCTGCCTTGCTGTCAAGATTTGCCATAACTCTTAATTACCTCTCTTTCTTTGTGTGTAGAACAGGGAACCGTTCTCCTCTTTCTCTATGAAGCCGGTTCCGAATTGTTCTCATCATAGCACAAATTGAAAATGAGCGTCTTCTTTTTCGGCCGTCTGCTTTATGATATTTCTGTGAACGAAATTCCGCTCTCCAACGCCCTCCGGAAGGTCACGACCAGCAAAGCGCAAACCGGCATCGTTGAACCGGAATTCCCTGTCAGATGCGTTCAGGCCTTTTTTTCAATGATTTCGTGCGGGGCGAGGTTCTTCCAAATGGAATCCGCCGGAACGACGCCGCGTACCATGGAAACAGGGTAGATATTCGTATTGCGTCCGATGACGGTCCCCGGGTTCAGGACACTGTTGCAGCCGACCTCCACGTGATCGCCCAGCATGGCGCCAAACTTTTTCCGGCCCGTTTCGACCGAATCCTTCCCGTCATGAACGACGACCAGGGTCTTGTCGCTCTTGACATTGGACGTAATGGAACCTGCCCCCATATGGGAGAAGTACCCGAGTACGGAATCGCCTACGTAGTTGTAATGCGGCACCTGCACATGGTCGAAAAGGACGACATTCTTGAGCTCCGTGGAATTCCCGACAACACAGTCCTTGCCGACAATGGCATTCCCACGGATGAAGGTGCCGGGGCGTACCTCCGTATTTTCATCGATAATCAGTGGGCCGTTCAGGGTAGCCGTCGCAGCGATTGTCACGGATTTCGCAATCCATATGTCCTCTCCCCTTTTCTCAAAGATGGAATCGGGAAGCATAGGCCCGAGTTCCCGGATGAAGTCTCCGATCCGGTCCAGGACCTCCCATGGATAGGTCTTTCCGGCAAAGAGGGCGCTGGCAATCGTGTGGTCAAGGTCATAGAGATTTTCAATCGTGCACTGCTGAAGTTCTGCCATAATTTCTTCTTTCTACGAAAGCCATTCCGCCGCTGTTTATAAAGCAGGACAGCTTCTGCTGATTTAAAAAGTTCCATCGTTCTTCGGATAGACAGTATATCATTTCCCGAGAAAATTATTCTTTCTTTTTTGCCGCCCGCCTTCGCGGCTTTTTCTTCTCTTTCTCATCATCATCTCCGGCAGAATTATCAATAGCTCCCGGTCCATAGAACTGCGCATCATACCGGTAATAAGGAAGCAGAGAATCCGAATTCCGGTTTCCCTTCACCTCATTGACGTGCTTCGTGATAAAAGTGCCGAGTTTGTCCCCGTATTCCCCGGCATCGATGGAGCCGTCAGCCACCCCGTTTAAGCCCTTCTCCCAGGAGGCTGTAAGCTTCGGTGACAGCAGGGAAGGGATGGAAGACGTCACCGCATCCGTCACCATTTCACCGAGAAGGGTGGGCGTGAGGACCTGATTCTTCTTGTTCAGAGAAAGATAGTGATTCTTCTCCACCAGTTTTTTCAGGATATCCGCCCGCGTAGCCGACGTCCCGATACCGCAGGACTTGATCTGCTCTCTGAGTTCCTCGTCTTCGATCAGATTTCCGGCATTTTCCATGGCAAGGATCATAGAGCCCGTCGTATAGCGTTTCGGCGGTGACGTCTCCCCTTCCCGGATGGAGAAGGCGGAAAAGGTCACATCCTGTCCTTTTTTCAGATCGGATAGAAATTTCTCCACTGCCTCCGGATCCCCGGTATTTTCAAGGACATCTCCCTCTTCGCCCCTGGAATCTTCGTCTGCCCCCGCATCTGAAGCTCCCCCTGCAGAGACTGAACCCGCAGACGAACCATAAGCAATGCTGCCTGCCGGAACCGACGTCTCTGCAGGGCCGTTTCCCGCATCCGCAGCTTTCGCCGCATCTGCACTGCCCGCTGCCCCCTTCTTCCGGAAGCTGTAATTCATTACGGAAAGATAGCCCTTCTGCTCCAGCACCTTCGAAGAAGCGGAGAAAGTCTCCGTCCCGGCAAGTATTTCGAAGGTCACTTTCCGATAGACGGCCGGCGGGCAGAAAATAGCCAGGAAGCGGCGGACAACGACCTCATAGACATTCAGGCTCCGCTTTGAGAGTCCCTTCAGCGCCCCGAGCCCCTGCCCGGTCGGTATGATGGCATAGTGGTCCGTAATCTTGCTGTCGTCGGTATATCTGGTCTTTTCGATACCCTTGTATGTCCCCTTGTCCAGAATGGCTTTTGCCACCGGAGCCACAGAAGGGATGTTCAGAAGCCCTTTGATATTCTGATCAATCACTTTCGCAATCGCGGAAGACAGCACTCTGGCATCGGTACGGGGATAGGTCAGGAGCCGCTTCTCGTAGAGTTCCTGGATCGTGTTCAGCGTTTCGTCCGGGCTGATGTGGAAAAGCTTGGCACAGTCGCTCTGCAGCTCGGCCAGGTTGTAGAGAAGGGGCGGATTCTTCTTCTCCTGCTTCCGGCTGACAGAGGAAACCTTTCCTGGGACAGAGAGGCCGGAAATCGTTCCGTCCTCATCAAATGCAGGCAATCCAGCCGCTGCAGCCTGCGGCAAGGCTCTACTACCTGCATACTGCCCGCCAGGGTCTCCTGCAGCCTCATCCTGTCTGCCTGTTGCCAGGTAAGCTATCAGTTTTTCAGCGTCTTCGCGCTTCTTGAACCCGTTTTCCTTGTAGAGAAGGGGTGAATCCCTGTAAACGCTCTTCCCGACTGCCTTCCACTCGGTCTCCACCCCGGGAAGGACATTTCCCGTCACCCGGTAGAAGGGTGTCTTCGTAAAGCCCCGGATTTCCCTCTCCCGCTTCACGACCATACCGAGAACGCAGGTCATGACACGGCCGACCGACACGACGCAGTATTTCTGATGAAGGAAGGAGGCCATGGTCCGTCCGTGCCGCAAGGTCAGAATCCGGGAAAAATTGATGCCCATCAGGTAGTCTTCCTCCGCCCGGAGATAGGCCGCATCGGAAAGATTGTCGTATTCCGAGATGGGCTTTGCCTCTTTGATACCCCGCTTGATCTCGTCCTCCGTCTGGGAGTTGATCCAGACGCGGCGCTCGTCTTTGCCCGTCACACCGGCCTCCTGGCGGACGAGGCGGTAGATGTACTCCCCCTCCCGTCCGGAGTCGGTGCAGACATAGATCCGGTCCACGTCCGGCCGGTTCAATAAACCTTTCACAATGTCGAACTGCTTCGCAGAAGACCCGATGACCTCATACTTGTAGGTATCCGGTATAAAGGGCAGGGTATCCTCCCGCCAGGACTTGTACTTCGGATCATAGACCTCCGGATACGACATCGTGATGAGGTGACCGAAGCACCAGGTCACGACAATGTGTTCGCTCTCCTGGTAGCCGTCGCACTTCTTCATCGGTTCGGAAAAGACCTCGGCAAACTGCCGGGCAACCGATGGTTTTTCTGCTATGAATAATGATTTTCCCATGCAAAACTCTTCCAAAAGAAAGTCCGGCGCTCCGCATCTGGGAGGCCGGACATAAGTTTTTCCACGAAACTGATAGTATTCTAATATCAATGCGGCACAATTGCAAGCGATTTTGTAATATTTCCTTAACTTTTTGAGAGATACTATACAATGAGCTTCCGCTCTCACAGCAAAGTCACAGGAAATGACGCGTTTTACATTAGTCACTTCTTCTCAATATACTTCTGCGCTGTCAGGAGCTCTGCGCAGAGGACGGCCCCGCCGGCCGCCCCGCGGACCGTGTTGTGGGAAAGGCCGACAAACTTCCAGTCGAAAAGGCTGTCCTCGCGGAGACGGCCAATGGAAACGCCGAAGCCGCGTTCGTAGTTGACGTCAAGGGTGACCTGGGGCCGGTCGTCTTCCTCCATATAGCGGATGAACTGCTTGGGCGCGCTCGGAAGCTCCAGTTCCTGGGGAAGCCCCTTGAAAGACGTCATTGCCTCGATGAGTTCCTCTTTCGAAGGCTTCTGCCTGAGATTTACAAAAACTGCAGCCGTATGCCCGTAGAGAACGGGAACGCGAATGCACTGGCAGGAAATTTTGATGTCGTCCGCCGGCACGATTTCACCGTTCTCGATGTGCCCGAAGATGCGGAGAGGCTCCTTTTCGGACTTCTCCTCTTCCCCGGAAATGAAAGGAATAATATTTCCCTCCATCTCCGGCCACTCGGCAAAATTCTTGCCAGCCCCTGAAATGGCCTGATAGGTTGTTGCGATGACTTCCGTCGGCTCAAACTTCTTCCAGGCAGCGAGAACCGGCGTATAGGACTGGATGGAGCAGTTGGGTTTCACGGCAATGAAACCGCGCTTCGTGCCCAGGCGCTTTTTCTGGAATTCGATGACGGAAAGATGCTGCGGATTGATCTCGGGGATTACCATGGGAACGTCCGGCGTCCAGCGATGGGCGCTGTTGTTCGAAACGACGGGAGTCTCAGTCTTTGCGTACTCTTCCTCAATCTTCTTGATCTCATCCTTCGACATATTGACAGCAGAGAAGACGAAGTCGACGTCCTTTGTCACGCCTTCCACATCGGCGACGTCGCGGAGAACGAGAACCTTCACATCAGCCGGAATCGGGGTATCCATCTTCCACCGGCCTTCTACGGCCTCAGCATACGTCTTTCCGGCCGAACGTCCGCTCGCTGCGACGACCTTGACCTGGAACCAGGGATGGTTTTCCAGCAGGGCAATGAAGCGCTGCCCGACCATACCTGTAGCTCCGAGAATACCCACATTCAGCTTTTCCATTTCTTCCTTCTCTCTTTCTGCTTGCCTTCTATGACACCGCCAGAGGACATCCGCTTGTACGTCTTCCTTCACAAGCCCGCAAAAATAGCAGTAAACAGGACCTTCCCCCTTACTGCTGTGAACAGACGCCCCTGTCTGTCTTTGCTGCACGGACAAATGTCCGCGCTACGAATATAGGTATCCTACAACTATCGCTTTTCAATTGCAAGGAATTTTTCGCACTTTTTCGTTTTTCAGGAATTTTCCATCAAGGGGCCTTCCTTCCCCCTGCATTTTTCAGGAAATTTCCCCACCGGGGATACCCTGAAACGTCCGCGCCTTCTCACCAGCAAGGAATTCCTCCGAATCCGTGATCTCCTGATCCATTGCGGCCTTTCCGGGCGCCCCCTTCGTCAGCCGGCGCTCGACACAGGTTGTGAGATCGATGGCCTGGTAGATGTCCTGTTCAAACGCAGGAGAAAATGTCTTGTATTCCTCCAGGGAAAGCTCGTTCATGGATTTATTCTTCTCAATGCAATAAAGGACAATCCGGCCGATGATTCCGTGCGCATCCCGAAAAGGGATTCCCTTCGTTACGAGGTAATCTGCCGCGTCCGTCGCGTTCGTAAAACCGCCGGACGCCGAATCCGCCATGCGCTTTTCATTGAACCGCGCCGTATCAAGCATCTGTCCGGCCAGCTCTATACTGAGCATCGTGGTGTCCACGGCATCAAAGTATCCTTCCTTGTCCTCCTGAATATCCTTGTCATAGGCCAGCGGCAGCCCCTTCATGACCGTCAGCATGCCCATCAGGGAACCATAGACGCGCCCCGTTTTTCCCCGGAGCAGCTCGGCAATATCCGGATTCTTCTTCTGCGGCATGATGGAGGAGCCGGTGCTGTAGGCGTCGTCAATCTCAATGAAGCGGTATTCATTCGTATTCCAGATGACCGTCTCTTCCGCAAAACGGGACAGATGCATCATAATGAGGGACATATCGGAGAGGAATTCAATGATGTAATCGCGGTCCGAAACGCTATCCTGGGAATTATTGGTGGCGGCCTTAAAGCCGAGAAGCTCAGCCGTATATTCCCTGTCCAGCGGATAAGTCGTCCCGGCAAAAGCCCCGGAGCCGAGTGGGCAATAGTTCATCCGCTCGTAAAGGTCATCGAGACGCGTCACATCCCTTCTGAACATTTCAAAATAGGAGCCCATATGATGAGCCAGAGTAATGGGCTGGGCCTTCTGCAGATGGGTAAAACCGGGCATGATTGTATCTTCATTCTCCTTCATCTTCTGAAGCAGAATGGATAGAAGGGTAAGTATCTGCCCCCGCATTTCAAGTATCTTTTTTCTCGTAAAGAGCCGCATATCCAGAGCGATCTGATCGTTCCTGCTGCGGCCGGTGTGCAGGCGCTTCCCGGCATCTCCAATGCGCTCGGTCAGAACTTCCTCCACAAAGGTATGAATGTCTTCGTAATCCCCTGCGACCTCGAGTTTCCCGGCATGTACATCGTCCCGGATACTGTTCAGCCCGTCCGTGATAGCTTTTCCGTCCCCTTCGGAAAGAATGCCCTGCCGAACCAGCATTTTGCAGTGGGCCAGACTCCCCTCCACGTCTTCCTCAAAAAGCCGCTTGTCGTAGGGAAAAGAATCCTGATAGAGTTTTACCGTATCGTCCATTTCTTTGGTGAATCTTCCGCCCCAGAGTGTTGCCATGCCTTTTCTCCTTTTTTATGAATAATATAAAACCTCTGTATGTCAAAACCGGAAAGTTTTCCGACTGAATTCAGTTCAAGCGCGATGCAACAGCCGCCGCTGCCATAACCTCATTCTGCGATTCCTTTTGCCGCTCCCTCTCCGCAAACGAGTACGAGCATCCGCAGTAGTCCTGCCGGTAAAGGCCGTATTCTTTTGAAAGCTGTGTTGACCTGAGGTAGCCGCCTTTTTTGCGGAATTCCGAAAAGAGGTAGGAAACGCCGTATTCTTCAGAGAGTTCCCCACCGATGGCATTCAAAAGCGCCGGATCCTTCTGCGGGCTGATGGAAAGCGTCGTCGTAAAGAAGTCGAAGCCGCCTGCCTTCGCTGTCTCCGCGGTCTTTTGCAGGCGCTGGCGGAAGCAGATTGTACACCGCTCACCCCGCTCCGGATCCTTTTCGTGTCCCCGCACGGCTTCGTGGTATACGTCCGGCTCGTATGTTCCCTCCAGAAAATCCACGTGCGATGCAGCCGGAAACTCGCTGATGAAGCGCTGCTCCTCGGCCACCCGCCGCCGGTACTCGAGGGGATTGTCGATATTCGGGTTATAAAAAAACACCGTAATGTCAAAATACGGTGCGAGATATTCTATGCAATACGATGAACACGGGGCACAGCAGGCATGAAGAAGGAGCTTCGGCCGCCGGCCTTCCGCCTTCAGGGTTTCAATGAAGCTGTCCAGCTCCTGCTGATAATTCCGCCGGTTGCCGCTGCGTCTGTCCGGTTCCCGCTGATAGTTCCGGCGGTTCGTGATCCGCCCGCCGCTTTCCGCCGGCTTTCCGCAGGATGCCCCGTCAGCTGCAGGAACATTGCTCTCTGCCCCTGCCATCAATAGACTGCCCTTTCCTTCCTCGTCCAGAAGTAAATGAGGGCGACGCCGAGGGCATAGATGATGTCCATCAGAATCATGAAGGGCAGCATGTGGAAACCGATGCCGGCAATGATCTGAGCCAGAAAGACAAGACCATGAATCCAAAGAGCCACAGGGAAAAGCAGGGCAGCGAGGCCTGCCTCGAGAAGGACAAATATTCCGACCGCCGGAAAAGAAACACCGGCGCCAAGTCCGTTGACTGCGAAAATAATGGCAAAAATCGTGTAGGCGACAAAAGCAGCCAGCAGAATCACCGGCATCTTCGAAGGCTTCGGTTTCGGAGCAAACTTCACCTTCACGGTCTTCTTTCCTGTCGTTGAACCGTTCACCTGCTTCTTTTGAGCAGCCTTCGTATTCTTTGAATTCCTGGAACTATTTCCTGCCATAAATCTATATCCTCCGCTGCCGCATCGCGGCAGAAAACGCTTAAAAACACAACAGAATTAATTATAACAATTCTCCCATAGCGAAACAAGAAAAAGGGAGCAAAAAAACACTTGCATTGGAAAATCAATTCCGTTATAATCAACTTCGTTGCTCCAATAGCTCAGTTGGTAGAGCACTTCACTCGTAATGAAGGGGTCGTGTGT
>OMTX01000017.1 GCA_900314085.1 uncultured Lachnospiraceae bacterium
GGATCAGGATGATGATCGGCTGCCTGTTGTTGTCGTTTCCGCCGTTCTTTCCGTTCTGGTTGTCATTTGGATTCATAAAAGTTTTCCTGTTCTAAGGGTAGCTTCACAGCTTTATGAACTTGCAAAAGAAAGTATACCACACCTGCATTGTACTCCGCACCACCTTAGCAGAGGCCAATGTTCCTTCTGTGAACAGCTTTTAAAAAAAGTATAAACAGCCCCGGAGAAAGTTCAATCCGGGACTGTCTGCTTTTTTCTATGCCAGCCGGTGCAGGTTCTTGAGGGAGTAATCCAGCACGGGTGCGCTGTGCGTCAGGGCACCGCAGGAAACGAAGTCTGCCCCGATGCCACAGGCTTTTTCCATGTTTTCAAGGGTGAAGTTGCCGGAAAGCTCGACTTCCGCCCTGTGGTCGATGAGACGAACCGCCTCCTTCATATCCTCTGCGGACATATTGTCAAGCATGATGATGTCAGCGCCGGCCTCCAGAGCCTCCTTCACCATATCGAGGTTTTCCGTCTCGATCTCAATCTTCCGCACGAAGGGGGCATAGGCCTTTGCAGCGGCAATGGCCTCTTTCACGCCGCCGGCCGCCCCGATGTGGTTGTCCTTCAGGAGAACTCCATCGGAAAGATTGTAGCGGTGGTTCTGGCCACCGCCGACACGCACTGCGTATTTCTCAAAAATACGGTTGTTGGGAGACGTCTTTCTCGTATCGAGAAGGGTGATGCCGTCGCCTTCGAGCTTCTCCACGCACTTTCTCGTATAGGAGGCAATCCCGCTCATCCGCTGCAGGTAGTTTAATGCCGTGCGCTCGCCGGAAAGGATAGTCCGGATGTCGCCTTTCACAAGAGCAATCTTTTCGCCCTTTTTGATGCGGTCCCCGTCGAGGAAGGGGCGGTCTTTCTTTCCTGCTTCTGCAGGATCCGCGAAAACATTCTTCCGAAGGGCTCCATCTCCGGCTGAAAGGACGCGCACTTCTGTCCCGTCATCGAACAGCTCGAATACTCTTCTGAATACGTCAAGCCCCGCAAGCACTCCGTCTTCCTTGCAGATGAGCTCTGCCTCGCCGGCAACGGCTGTCTTCATCACAGCGTTCGTCGACACGTCCTCACTCGATATATCTTCTCTCAATGCGGACAAAATCAGTTCATCCACGTTCATCTTCATCGTAATATTATTCATGATCTATCCACCATCTTTTAATGCATAATTCATAATTCATAATTGCTTGTTGGGTTTGCTGCCAAGCTTCACTCTGCACAATGTTTTTAATTATGCATTGTGCATTATGCATTATGAATTCTAATTGTACCGCTTGTTTTTGATTTCCTTCTGCCGCCGCTCCTCATTGTGGATCTCGTTCCAGATGCGGGCCTTGTTCTTCTGGGCATAGAGGTCGGCATCCCGGTACTCGTCCGGCGTCAGTTCGTAGATGGCGGAAAGTTCATCGACGGTCGGCGCCTGAGCTGCCGTGAGATAGCCCTTCTCATCATAGATGTGAGCCGTCCCGGCGGACCGCTCCGGTCCTTCCGCATCCTCCGCCGGCCCTGCATCCATGTCGCCGAATAGGGAGAAGCCCTGCAGGGAAGATCCCGGAATCCGGACCGTTCCCTGGTACTCCTCGTCGTCCGGATGCTCCGTCATATAAAGGGCAGCCGTCTTTGCAAAAACAAGGCTCTCCAGAAGGGAGTTTGATGCCAGACGGTTTGCCCCGTGGACGCCGTTGCAGGAAACCTCGCCTGCCGCGTAGAGATGGCGCATGGACGTGTGGCTATGCTGGTCGACGAAAACGCCGCCCATGAAGTAATGCTGGGCGGGAACGACGGGAATCCAGTCCTTCGTCACGTCATACCCCTCTTCCAGGCAATGTTTCACTATGTTCGGGAAACGCTCCTTCACATCGACCTTCGTGATGGCGGTGAGATCCAGCCATACGTGCTCAGTTCCGTCCTTCTCCATCTGCTCGTAAATGGCCTTGGAGAGTAGGTCTCTCGGCAGGAGCTCATTCACAAAGCGGTTGCCGTCCTTGTCGCGAAGGAGGGCTCCCTCGCCGCGGACGGATTCCGAGATCAGGAAGCGGCGTTCATGCTTCTTTGAATAGAGAACCGTCGGATGAATCTGGACGTAATTGATATGCTCCAGCGTAATATGATGCAGGATGGAAATAGCCAGGGCGTCTCCGGTCAGAATCGGGAAGTTCGTGGAATTCTCATAGATGCCGCCGATACCGCCGCAGGCCCACATGACGTTGCCTGCAAAGACCGGAATGAGGTCGCCTGTCTCCTCGTCGCGAACAACTACCCCGTCACAGATATTGTCCCGGCAGAGGATGTCGATCATCTGGGTATGGGTGCGAAGGGTCACATTGGGAAGCTTCTGCACCTTTGCAACGAGCTTTGACGTAATCTCCTTTCCCGTCACGTCCTCGTGGTAAAGGATGCGGTTCGTGGAATGGGCGCCTTCACGGGTATAGATGAGTTCCCCGTCCTTCGTCGCAAACTCGACGCCATCTTCCATCAGTTCCTCAATGACGCTGCGGGACGACCGGATCATCATGTCAACGGACGCCTTGCGGTTCTCGTAATGCCCCGCCCGGAGGGTATCCTCGAAAAAGCTGTCGTAATCGGAGTCATCCTTCAGGACACAGATACCGCCCTGGGCAAGGAAGGAATCGGACTCATCGATATCCCCCTTCGTGATCATGAGAATCTTTGTATCAGACGGCAGGTGAAGTGCCGTAAAGCAGCCGGCCACACCGGATCCTACAATGATCACGTCATAGTATCTTTCCATAATAATTTTTCTCTTCCTGCTTACAAATTTCACCGCAGGCCTGCCGGGAAAAGAACAGGCCTGTTCACATATTCTGTCACGCTTACTTCGAAAGGTCGAGCATCTTTTCCATGGGAGCGGCTGCTCTTGCCATCAGATCATCCGTCAGAACGATCTGCTCTTCATTATTCTTAAGAGCGTTGTATACGCGCTCAAGAACGACTTTTTTCATATTCGGGCAGACCATGGCATAGCCGCCTTCCGTATCCTTCTTCCCCCGTTCCATGGGCAGGAAGTGAAAGACACGGTCGGGATAGCGTTTTTTGAGCTCGCTTTCGACACCGCACTCCGTTATGATGATGAACTCCTTCGCATCGCTTGTACCGACGAAGTTTATGATACCGGAGGTGGAGCCGATGTGGTCAGCGAGGTCAAGGACTTCCTTCCGGCACTCGGGATGGATGAGTACGGGCGCCTCCGGGTAGAAAGCCTTCAGCTCTTTCAGGTCATCGACGGAAACGCCGTGATGGACATGGCAATAGCCGTCATTGAAGATGAACTCCTTGTCCGGCACCTGCTCTGCCACGTAGTGGGCCAGGTTCTGATCCGGGACAAAGTAAATATAATGCTCCTTCAGGCGGGAAACGACTTTGACTGCATTGGCGCTGGTCACGCAGACATCGGACTCCGCCTTGATCTCCACCGTTGAATTCACGTAGCAGACCACAGCCAGATTGTCCGGATGCAGTTTCCTCTGTTCGCGGATTTTTTCCACGGTTGCCATGTGGGCCATAGGGCAGTCCGCATCAGATGCAGGCAGGAGTACTGTCTTTTCCGGATTTAAGACCTTGCAGGACTCCGCCATGAAACGGACGCCGGCAAGAACAATGGTCCTGCATGAAAGCTCCGTCCCCTTCTTTGAAAGGAAAAAGGAATCTCCGATGAAGTCCGCAATGTCCTGCACCTCAGCGGGCACATAATAGTGGGCCATAATGACCGCGTCGCGCTCGTGCTTCAAACGTTGTATCTCTGCCACCATTTTTTCATTTGTCATCGTCATGTTTCCTCACTTTTTCATCCGACCTTGGCTTCTCCGACATACCCCGGGAAAATGGTCTCCAACGTCATTGCCTCAAGGTTCAGTTTCAGGATCTCGCAGTTGGCAATTTTGATGGTCCAGAAATCCTCCGGCGGAAGGTTCCTGACATAGCACGTAAGCCCGTGAATCAGAGCCCCGTGGCTGGAAAGAAGGATGTTCCGGTCAATGTATCTTTTCCGCATCTTCATCGCTGTCAGGAATTTCCCGACGCGGGCGATGACCTCCGATGCCGTCTCACCGCCCGGCGCCGGATGCCGGTCAGAATTGGAAAAGAAGGCATCCCTCTCCTCCTGCGACAGGCTCTCCAGGGGCTTTCCCTCCCACTCTCCGAAGGACATCTCGATCAGGGCATGCTCTAAGGTGAAGAGCTCGTGAGGAATTCCGGAAATGATTTCAGCAGACTCGACCGCCCGGGAAAGGGGGCTGGTCCGTACCTCGTCGATTAAAATATTATTCTCCCGAAGGAACTCCGCCGCCCCACGCGCCTGAGCCCTGCCCGTTTCATTGAGCTGCGTATCCGTCCGCCCCTGCAGACAGCCCTTCACATTCATATCCGTCTGTCCGTGGCGGCAGACGTAAATTGCGCCCATTATCTTCCGTACTCCGTACGTACAAATTCCTCGAGCACCGGAAGCGACCGCTCCACCTTTTCCGTGTCGATGCAATAAGCCATGCGGAAATAACCGGGGCAGCCGAAATTGTCGGAAGGCACGAGAATGAGGTCGTACTTCATGGCCTTTTTTGAAAAGGCGTATGCGTCATCCTCCAATGCCTTCGGGAAGATGTAGAAGGTTCCGCCCGGGCGCACAACCGTGAACCCGAGCTCTACAAGCTTGTCATAGAGCAGGTTCATATTCGTCTCATAGACGGAAAGGTCTGATGTCTCATCGATGACCTTCGCCACCGCCAGCTGCATGGTGGACGTCGGGCAGTTGTGGCCGATGCCGCGGGAAATCTGCCCGAAAATGGGAACGAGAATGTCGGCCCCGGAAGCCGCCGGATTTACGGCAATGTAGCCGATTCGTTCGCCGGGAAGGGAAAGCCCCTTGGAGAAGGAATAGCAGGATAATGTATTCGGATAATACCTGCTCGGATACGGGCACTTCTTTCCGTCGAAGACAATCTCCCGGTAAGGCTCGTCGCTGATCAGGAAGATATCATGGCCATACTTTTTCTCTGCGTCACCCAGCATGGAAGAAAGCTGTTTCAGGGTATCTTCCGAATAGACAATGCCGGAGGGGTTGTTGGGAGAATTGATGAGAACTGCTGCGACATCCGAGTCGAGCATCTTTTCAAACTCGCTGAAATTGATCTGGAAATCTTCCGTTCTTGCCGGAACGACTTTTAAAACGGCTCCGGTATCATTGACGTAAGGGGTATATTCCGGGAAGTAGGGGGCGAAGGTCAGAACCGTATCCCCCGGTTTCGTGACGGCACGCAATGCGTGTGCCAGTGCTCCGGCAGCACCGGAGACAGGAAAGATGTGCTTTGCCTCATAGTCAAGGCCGAAACGCCGCTTCAGGGAAGATGCAATCGTCTCTCTGACCGCTGTAATGCCAAGCGTCGGCGAATAGGAATGGATCTTCATCGGCGGCTCATTTTCATACATATCGATGACGGCCTTCGTGAAATCCGGATTGGTAGGAACGGAAGGGTTCCCCAGGCTGTAGTCAAAGACGTTCTCATAGCCGATCTCGCTGCCGCGTCGGGCCGCATATTCCGCCAGGTCCCGAATAACGCTTTTATTATTCAGGCGTTCTCTGTACATTTCATTGATCATTGCACTGCCTCCTTGTACTTCTCAGCAAAATCCGTAAAATCCGTTTCATTATATAGGAGAAGGGACCAATTCCCCCCCTGATATCTCAACACGGTAAAGGAGCCGTTTTTCAGGCTCTCTCCGCAGCGGTCCGGCCACAGGGACTGCAGCCACCAGCCTGCCGACGAATGCCCGGTAACGAGCAGCGTCTTTCCAGCGTTTTCGGAGTCCTCCGCCAGGTCCGTCATAGCTTCATGATAGCGTTTTGCAAATGTATATGCCGTCTCCCCGCCCGTTGGTGAAACAAAAGCTTCATCGTCAACTGTACCGAAAAGATTGTCTCCAAAGGTCTTCGCCGCTTCCGCAGATGTCATTCCGTCTGCTTTTCCGAAGGCGATCTCATCAAAGCCCGCCCTCACTTCTATGTCCGGCGCAGGATTTTCATTTTCCTCAAGAATAATTTTTTCCGTCTCCTGCGTCCGCTGCATTTCCGACGCAAACGCCCGGTCAAAGGGAATGAAGGAAACCGCCTGTCCGAGAGTCCTGGCCTGCTCCTTTCCTGCCTCGGTAAGGGCCGGGGTCCCCACATTCCGGGAATAGATGCCCGCCAGGTTCGCATCCGTCTCCCCGTGCCTGGTCAGGCAGATGATGACGGATGGTGTATTCTTTTTTTCTGCTATTTTCCCGCAGGAAGCCAGAGACACAGCCGTGGCAATGAGGCAGAGGACCGTGAGGAAGAGGACTGCCAGGCGCCAGCCTTTTTCAAACCATTTTTGCATGTGAGTGTAATAGAAAGCCCCGGGGGCAGAAACGATGGACGTACCAGGCCCCCCGTCAGGCCTTCTCTATAGTGACGTCCGAGTTCATATCAAAGTATCCGACCGTGTCCTTCTCGGAAATGACGGTCAGATTCAAAAGATCATACAGGCGGTTGTAAGCGCGAAGCTCTCCGCTGTCATCATATCCCGTGCAGGAAATGGACAGGAGGTACTCGCCGCCCTGCAGATTCATCTCCTGGGTAAAGGTGCAGACGTAGGTCTCTCCGGCATGGGCTGTTCCCACAGACTTCTTTTCAAGAAGCGTATTGGTGCCGGTCACATCCGTTCCCCTGGGTGTCTTGATCGTAAAGGTAAAAATCGGATCCTCCACGTCCTCGCGGAAAAAGACCTTCGACTTGATGGAAAACTTCTTTCCCTTGATGAGCGTCGTCGTCAGACTGCCGGAGGCATCGACCACCGCAAAGTCGACGATTTCCGCCTCCAGCGATCCATAGGGATTCACGTTCGGATTGACCGTGAAATGGCTCTTCCAGGTTTCATCCTCCCTGATGTCAGAGAGAAGTTCCTTCTTTTCTTCCGCAATGGAGGCTGCCCCGGTTCCCTCTGCCCCGGCCGCCGCCTTTTCAATATCGGCAACAGACCGGATACCGTCACCATTTCCTGTCACCATAATCTTCTTGTAGAGATCGATCATCCGGGCCGGCTCGCCTTCGGCAATCTTCACACCCCGGTTCAGGAGAATGACCTTGTCGCAATACTTGCGAATGGAGGACAGGTCATGGGAAACCATCAGAATGGTTTTCCCCTCCTGCTTGAATTCATCGAATTTCCGGAAACATTTGGACTGGAAAAAGACATCGCCGACAGACAGGGCCTCGTCCACGATCAGGATTTCCGGATCGATATTGATGGCAACCGCAAAAGCCAGGCGGACAAACATACCGGACGAATAGGTCTTGACCGGCTGATAGACGAACTCTCCGATATCCGCAAAAGAGAGTATGTCATCCAGCTTGGCGTCAATCTCCTCCTTCGTAAAACCGATCATCGTCCCATTCAGATAGACATTCTCTATACCGGTATATTCCTGGTTGAAGCCGGCGCCCAGCTCCAGCAGGGCGGAAATTCGGCCGTTCACCTTGACGTCACCGGATGTCTGCGTCAGCACGCCCGTAATGATCTTCAGAACCGTGGATTTCCCGGATCCGTTCGTCCCGATGATGCCGACGGTCTGCCCCCGCCCGATGTCAAACGAAACGTCATTTAAGGCGTAGCTTTCCGTATAATGCTTCTTTTTCCCGTTTCCAAACGCATCAAAGATACGGTCCCTTCTCCGTGAATACAGGCGGTAAACCTTGCTTACGTGAGAGACGGATATAGCGGTATCTGCTGCCGGCTGCATTTCTGTGTGATCTGTATTCATATTCCTTTTTTCCATCCTGTCAAAATTTCTCCGGAAACGTCACAGTACGTCAGCGAAGTGGGGCTTCAGTTTCTGGAAGACATAGGTTCCGAAGAAAAGGGCGAGCGCCGTAAACGCCCAGAAATAGGCCGTCTGCCGCGGAGACTCCCAGAACCAGAGCTTGCTGATCAGGGCCTCCCTGTATCCCTTGACAACATAATACATGGGATTCAACTTGATGATGACTGCCGCCCAATGCGGAATGCCTGCCGCCATGGCATCGTAATCCCACATCACGGGCGTCAGCCAGATGCCGACCTGCAGAATGACGCTGATCACCTGAGACCAGTCCTTGAAAAAGACATTGATTGCCGAATTGAAATAGGAAAGTCCCAGGCAGAGCATGAACATGCCGAAAGAATAATAAAGGATCTGAATACTGTACAGATCCGGCAGATATCCGTTCAGGGCAAAAAGAACCAGGGCAAGAATAATGAAAAAACCGTGGGTGACCAGATTGGAAACAATCTTCACCACCGGAAGAATGCGGATTTCAAAGACGACTTTTTTCACCAGGTACGAATACTCCACCAAGGCGACATTTCCCTGAGACAGGGCATCATTGAAAAAGAACCAGGGGACAAGGCCGGATACGATGAACAGGACGAAGGGAACGTTCTGAGCCCCCCGAAGATTCATGGCTCCTGCCTTCAGTCCCTTCTCAAAGGCGAACCAATAGACGAAGACCATGACAAGGGGTTGAATGAAGCCCCAGATTCTTCCCAGAAAGCTACCGGCGAATCTGCCGCGGAAGTCGTTCCGCGCCAGGCGCAGAATCAGCTTTTTGTTTTCAAATATCGCGCGAAATGTATTGATCAGACTCTTCATATTTTTCTATTTCCATCAATTGAAACCGGAACGGGGCCGGGCGGGGAAATCCGCATTTCCCCGCCTCCGTTCAGGAAACCGTGATTTTTTTTCCTGTATCAATGAACTTCCATTCCCTGCCAAAGGAAAGAGAGATGAAAAGTTTCCACTCTCCTTGTGGCGGGCAGGAAATCCGGGCATGAAAGCCGGTCGAAATCAGGGAAAGCCGCTCGTCCGTCACCCCGGAATTTTTGAAATAGGCATGGACGTCTTCTCTCACAACCTTTTCCGCAGCAAAGCACAGGGTTTCTCCGCCGCCTGCAAGAAGGACGACCGCCCGGCGTCCGTTGTCCGTCTTGCCGCCTCCGGCATCGTACCAGCCGCTCACTTCAACAGCAAGCTGCTCCACATCCCGGAAAAACGTATCAATCGTACACTTGAAAGATCCCGGATTCCTGAAATAATCCGGCCGATAAGACAGAGCCGGAGCAGGGGCAGGCAGGCCGATGCCGAAGTACACCCCTCCCTGCTCCAGATTGACATTGTAAAAAGGATCTGCCTTCTCAAGCTTCGGATGCTTCCGATAGAGAATGGCGCGTTCCTCCTCCATCTGCTGCGCCTTTTCCGGTGTCAGCTCCTTTCCCCGCGACAGAGATTCATAATGGAGGAAAACGGCATCATTGCGGACCACATTATAGTACCCATGCTCATATAAAGCAAAGCAGAAGTCCACATCATTATAGGAAGCCTTCAGGGCTTCGTCAAAACCGCCGACTTCCCGGTATTTTTCCTTTGCCACCATCAGACAGGCAGCCGTCACAGCCAGGTAATCGTGCTCAATCCGGTTGCGGTCGCCGGATACGCGGTGATCGTCCGTCTCCTGCAAAAAGGCATGGGACGGGCCGGTTGCAATATTGATGATGCCCAGGTGCTGGATATGCAGCCCGTCCGGATACAAAAGCCGGGCTCCGACTGCCCCTGTCCACTTCTGTCCGGCCTGCCCCAGCATGCGTGAAACGGAATCCTTTTCCTTCACTTCCGTGTCGTCATTCAGAAAAAGCAGAAAGTTCCCGGAAGCCGCGCCGGCGCCGCGATTGACCATCGCAGAAAAGTTGAATTCTGCCGGTTCGTACAGGTAACGGATATCATGCGCCATGGTATAGGCTTCCACCTCTGCCCGATTTTCCGGGGCAGAGCCGTTGTCGACCACGATGATTTCCTTCCGAATCCCGTCATGTAAGGCAAGAATGGAATCAAGACATTTCTTCAGGACCTTCGGATTGTCCCTGGAAGGAACAATGACGGAAACGAGGTCCTCCGCCTTTGTCTCATAGATGATCCTGCTGCAGCCGGTTTCTCTTTCAGTTTCCACGCTGCCTTGAATTCCTCTCCTGGCCAGCGCTTCCTCCTTCAGTCTTTTTTCGGCTGCAAAATATTCGTCTCTTTTCCCGCTATCTGCCCTGGGGGCGTCGAAGTGGGCACTATGGGAAAGAACCTTTGCGACATGACCGACACGGGCGTCAGAGCTTTTTTCCAGGCTCCTCATGAGAAGGTCATATTCCCACGCCTGACCGTATCCCGGCTGAACTCCCCCGACCGCTTTCACAAGGGAAGCGCGGCAGACCGCCAGACGACCCGTATACATTGCGGACCAGAAAAAATCCGGGGACCAATCCGGCTTAAAAACAGGGGCCTGCCGCAAGAGACCGTCTTCCGTCAGATGATCCTCATCCCCATAGACGAAATCCGTCTCCGGATGCTTCTTCAGATAGGCTGCCACTTCCTGCAGAGCACAGGGGCTGACAATGGTCCGGCAGTCACAGAAAATGAGAAATTCCCCGTCGGCAGCAGCAAGAGCGCCGTTGACAGCCTCGGAAAAGTCCTCTTTATCTACGATGCAGGAAATTTTCTTTCTGCCGCTGTTTTTCTCAGCGAACAGGAAATCCCTGACATCCTGCCCGCCTGACCGATCCAGGGCCAGAAGAAGGTCGAACTTTCCGTAGGTCTGGGTGGAAAAGGCATGGAGACAGCGCAGCAGTTCAGAAGAGGAAGCAGATCCGACCGGCATGACAACAGAAAAACGGACACTTCCTCTGGCGCGGACCGGGGAAAAAAGGCCGGGCTCTACAGAGCGGATATACTGCCCGTATCGTTCATCGGAAGACATTTCGCAATTCCGCTTCATGCGGTCATTCTTTGCCACTTCCCCTGCGCCGCGCCAGCCGTAGTGTTTGATCAGCTGAAGCCGGTTTCCGAGGCGTGTGGACAGGAAACCTTGTTTCATCCCCTTTGCCTCCTGCCGAAAAAATGCTTCTTCCGCTCCTTTTTTTCGGCTTCTGAGGCCGTTCTGTCAGCGGTTTCCGGGGCCAGCATCCGGGCAACGGCTGCTGCGGTTCCTCCGTCCCTGTCCATGTCAAATTCCGCATCAAAACTCCCGGTGAATCCGGAATTTTTCAATTCAATCCATGGATCATCCGCCGCAAAGGCAAACAGGCCATCGGGGCCGGCCGTCCCGTTCGAAGAAAGCGTGATGCCTTCCGGAAGGGCATCCATATTCCGGAAGCGAAAAAGCCCCTTCCGTTCACCGGGATCGATCCGGACGGATTTCACCTCCGACGAGAACTCTATATGAAGCACGGCTTTCCCAGCCGCAGGTACCGGATAGAGAAGGCGGCTCTGCTCCGAATACCCTTCCCCCCTGTCGTAGTAGATATTCCAAAGGGATTCTGAAAACACCTTGTCAATGAAAACAATCTGCTTTCTCTTTTCCACGGCCTCTTCCCGGAAAGAAGGCTGGCCGCCGCAGATGTATGCCTGAAGCGCCGCCTCCATGGCGGAAAAGACCGTTTCCTCTTCGTCCGTGATATGGAAGCGTTCCCGGATATGGTCATAGAGTTCCGGGCTCAGATCCTTTTCCGTATAATATTTCAGCGCCCGGTAGAGGACGTATTTCAGCGGCACCGGAAAATCGACTGTCCACTCGCAATCCAGCAGAATCCACTCTTCATCGTCCACAAGGATATTTTCAAAGATCGGATCGAGATTCGTCACCGGAGCGACGTGTGCCGATCCATACAGACAGGCGTCCCCAAAGACCTCCCGATACCTTCTGTCCCCTGCAAAATCCACTGCCCGGGACCCGAAAAAGACGAGTTCCCTGAAGCGGTCCAGCAGCGCATCCATCCGGTCGAAATCCCTTTTCTCTGCCGATTCGGAAATCAGTTCACGAAGGGATCTGCCGCTGACAAAAGGATAATACAGTGCCCCGTCCTTCCTCTCCGGAAGGCAGACAGATGTATGGGGCAGAGAGGAAAGCTGAGCAGACAATTCCTCCGTCAGACGGAAGGTATGCTCTATATGCTGCAGGCCGTCAGAAAAAACCGGAACCTTTCTTGCCGCCTTCCCCGAAGGACCGGATAGAATATCCGTTTCCATCCGAAAAGCGCGGTTCCTCGTATCCGGAAAGCGGCGGTAGATCACCCTCTGCTCCGGAAGATTTCCCTTCACCGCCACAGCAAAGAAGCTATTGGCGAATTCCGGAAATAGCCCTTTTTCTATCACCGTATCAAAGGCAGCGCTATCTGAAAAGGTCCACAGGCGCGGCCGGTCGAAATTCACGTCCAGATGACTGAGTTCTCCCGGCTGGGGCAGGCGGTCATCCGAAAAAACCGTGAGCGGATACCGATAGCCCGGATAGGGATAATACATAGCCGTTTCCGCCCCGTCCAGTGAAGAAAAGAAGCCGCAAAACTCCTGATAGAAATATACGCTTTGCGTGCCATCTGCAGGCGGTACCAGACCGCCGAAAAATCCTCCGTCTTCTTCAAGCTGCTGCCCGGCCAGGTAACCGATGCCGACCGCATTGTCACAGGCAGCCGCAAGCCGGCCCTGCGGTCTGAGCAGGGAAAAGAGCGCCTGCAGCAAGTCAGCCTCTGCAAGACCGGTTTCCTTTGTCAAGGCCTTCAGGGAGCCGGCCAGAAAGATGAGATCAAAAAGGCTGTCATTCCTGCCGTTTCCGCCGGAAGACGTATTCCCAGAGGCGATTTTCTCCGGAAGCTCAGTAAAAACAAGGGCTCCTGCCTCCTGCAAGGCCAGAGAAAGCTCCTCCGCCGTTTTTCCCGGCAGAAGCACGCGATCCCCGGCCTTTACATCAAGCGAGCGGATCAGATTTTTTTTCGTATCGGAAAGAAAGGACATAAGGTTTTCTCTTCGTTCACCAGTCTGTCTGAAACAAAAGGGGCGGCGTACGCTACGGGCTCCCTTACGGCCTCAGGGAAAAATCCGTCACGCCTGTAGAAAGAAAGGGATTGTAGTACGGATCTCCCGGATCCAGAATGAAATTCCGCCAGGTAGATGCAAAGAGAGAGATCTCCCGGTCAAAACGCATCCGCTTTTCCGGCGAACTGTCATCGCTGCCCCGGGAACGGGACTCATAGTGGGTAAGCACGGCATGGGGTTCAAGTACCACCAGGCGGCCGGTCTGCCGAACCCGGAGGCAGAAGTCGATGTCGTTGAAAGCAACTGCCAGGTCCTCCCGAAGGCCGTGAACCTCGTCCCAGACCTTCCGTTTCACCATCAGGCAGGCGGCTGTAACAGCAGAGAGATCGGTTGCCGCTGAAAGACGGGACAGGTAGCCCTCACTGTCTCCCGGAAATCCCGTGAAGGCATGGGCTGCCGCTCCACCGAGACCGACAATCACGCCGCCGTGCTGGATCGCGCCGTCCGGATACAGAAGCTTTGCCCCGACGATACCGACATCCTCCCTCTGCAGACGGCCGAGCATGTTTTCGATGGTACCAGCTTCCACCATTTCGGTATCGTTGTTCAAAAGGAGCAGATACTCTCCCCTCGCCTTTGAAACACCGAAATTGTTGATGGCCGAATAGTTGAATCCGCCCTGATAGAAGACGACACGGACGGCCGGATTTTTCTGCAGACGGTCATAACAGGAAAAGATTTCCTCACCCTCGCTATTGTTCTCAACAATGACGACCTCGACATTTTTGTAGGCGCTTTTTTCCAGCACAGAGCGGACGCACTTTTCAAGGTCCTCCGGGTGATCCTTGTTCGGAATGATGACAGATACCAGAGGATTTCCCTCCACCTCATAAAGGCTGCTGCAAATCCCGCTCCGGGGGCCATTCGTCACACGGGCCCTGATACCGCAGCGAAGGTTGTGGGCTTCTACCGCCCGCCTGCAGTTCTCCCGGTCTTCGTCCGGAAGGCCGAACACGGACTCCGCATAGCGGTTTTCGGGAATCCGGTCATCCATATCCGCCTCTGGCCGCCTGTGCTCAAATCCATTCGTCCCGTAGCGGTTGTGGCACAAGGCCCCGGGAAGATGAATGATCTCCTTTGCCTGCTCCGTCAGGCGCAGAATGAGGTCATAATAGGCTGCGCCGCCGAAGCTCCTGTCCGGGCCGCCAACCGCCGAGAGCAGCGTCTTTTTCACGGCAACGCCATGGCTGATGTAGTTGACATCCGAAAGATAATCCGGCGAAAAATCCGGTTTGAAGACCGGCGCCTTATAGCGTCCGTCAGCCGCATCAAAAGAGTCCTCATCCGTATAGATGAAGTCGCTCTCCGGGTGCGCAGCCGCAGCCTCCCGGACCTTTCGCCCGACCGAAGGCGCATAAGTAAGGCCTTGAGCCAGGGGATCAGCAAGCAGAACCCAGCCATCCGGCAAATCCACTTCTTCGGGAGAAAGCCGTTTTTCTATGTCTTCCGGATCGACATGGGCTCTTGTCCAGGAGTCGTAGTCCCCGGGCCAGCTGACCGGGGCCGGTTCAGGCGCAGCCGGAGTCGAAGAAGTCCGGCCATCGTCCCGGTCTTCCTCCCTGCCCGGCGCTGCTTGCTGCATCGCAGGCGAAAGGAAACGGGACATGGCCGCCTTCACCCCATGCTGCCTCATATAGCGAAAGCCTTTTTTCCAGTAGGAAGGCTTCATAATTTTCCCGAAATATCCCATGTCTTTCCCGGAGCGCCTGCAGATCGTACCTGCCAAAAGGCGCAAAAAAGTCAGAATAACGGATGTATTATAGCCCAATGCGGGGTTCTTCACAACACGGGCCGGCGGCTGATCCTGTATCAGCCGCCTTCTTTTTGAATGCCGCAAAGGCGGTGAGAAGGACAAGCCCTGCAAGACTCAGTGCAATGCCCTGCCACAGGTAAGGGTACGTAAAGGTAATGACCGTCTTTCCCTCATCGACATAGAGCAGGTGGTTCTCTTCCGCCAGGGCCTTGCCATCCGCGGAGGAAAACATATCGTGCCAGGCGATGCCTGTATTGACGCCATCTTCAGGGCTTTCAATGGTCATCCCGGCGTCCGAAAGGTTCACGGTCAGCGGAACGACGGTACGTTCGGGAAGCTCGCTTCCGGAAAGATCCATCACATGGGAAAGGAGGCGTCCGATCTGTTCATCGCCCGTGAGTTCATAGTACATGGTCAGGTTCAGGCCGACATAGATGAGATTTGAATTCTTCCCCGTCCCGTAGAAGGGCAGGCGGAGACCGTCGTCTTCCACGGTTCCCCAAACGTCCGTGAGACCGTCAAGTGTGACTGTATTCCACTCCCGGTGGTCATTGGGAAAGAGTGTCGTGTCGAGGAGGCCGTCAATTGTGTCGAGCTCAGGGAAGCCGTTTTCAAACTTCACCTCGTCGCAGGTGACGCCGAGGAAGTTCCGGTTGTGGGACGAGTGGTTTTCCGGAATGCCGTCAGCGGAGATCACGACGCGGACTCCATGCTCAGAGAGCTTCAGGATCAGCTCCTCCGCCGCCTCCTGGTCATCGTAGGTGAAACCGGCCAGGTAGATGACCTCATAGTCCTTCAGGTCATCGTAGGTGAAGTCATTGAGATTCGTGGAAGAGACCTCCCGGAAAACAGGGAAGTTCAGGGCCACCCGGAAGGCCTGGCTTCCGATGGCAATCCCCTTGTACTTTGCCGTCGTTCCCCACTGATCCGGCGCTCCTGAAAGGTGATAGATCCGGATATAATCGCTCGAGTCATAGAGCTTGTAGCCACAGGAAGACGCAGCCGCATCCAGGGAGGAAACCACGTTCTCCGGCTGAAACTGAAAATCCCTGATGACGCCCAGACGGACGAGAACCGTATCTGCCCCCATGTCCAGAGACCGGTCAAACATGTAGCCGTAGTCGCTCTCATTCGCCGCCCGGTTCAGCTGGGCAATATTGGCCGCCGTATTCGAGGCCTCCCAGCCTGCGCCGAAGACCGTCGGCGTGAAACCGCCCCAGTCGGAAAGCAGATAGGCATCGATGACGCCGCCGGCGCCCTCATTGAAAGCAAGCAAGCGCTGCTTCGTAATTGCCTTGGCCTCATCCACCATGGAGCCCTGCTGTGCCTCGTCAAAACGGTCCGCCGGCTGAATATTTTCCTGCTTCCCAAGCGCCAGATAGAGGGATGGAAGGCTGTCCGCTACCGTCAGAACGCAGACGAGGACAATCATCCACTTTTTCAGCGACTTCCAGTAGATAAAACCGATTGAAATGCAGCAGACGCCAAAGGAGAAAAAGCGCATCATCCACAGGTACTGGCCGCCCGGCAGGGCCTTGAAGATGGGATAGAAAGCCGTCGAGCTGAAAAGGCAGACGAGGATTCCGTTTAAGAACCCCGGAGCGCTCTTCCTGTTGCTGAAGAGAAGGCCGAAGCAGGCCAGGAGGAATCCGACGAGGCCGAAATAAGAGGGAATAAGCCCCTGCTCATAATGCCGCACGGGATTCAGCGAAAGAGCCAGTGACTGGAAGAAGCCGGCCATGGTCTCCGACGAGTCCACGTTCGAAATGCCGCCGACCAGAGAAGGCACAAGCCAGATTCCCGTCAGGGCAAAGCCGAAGACGAGGGCCAGAACGACGTCGAGGAAGCCGGCTGCCTTTCGGTTGATTGCGATATAGAGAAGAAGAAAGACAAGGAGGCCGAGGGCCACCATTCCCCCGTACCCTAAGTGGCAGAGGACGGTCAGGGCCATGAAGACCGCGATCGCAATGAGCTGGCCCCACCTCTTCGCCGTCATATACTCCATGACGGCAAAGAGAAGCAGGGGGACAAAGGCCGTCGACAGGGCACGGGGCAGGTTTCCCTCCCCGAAGAGGACAAACATATTGACGGGGAGAAAGAACCAGACCGCCCCGAAAAAGGCACCGAGAAAACGGCGGCCGGACTTTGCTCCGATGATGTACCAGGAAAAGGCGTCGAGAAGGTACAGGACACCGATGAAAAGCAGGTAGCCCCCGAAGCTGTCCCCGCCGCGGATGAGTTCAAAAAAGCCCATGAGGTAGGCCGTCAGCGGCGGCCAGTAGCGGAGGATTTCCACCCCGTTGTACCAGAGGGGATCGTAAGAAGGCCAGAAATTCCCGCTGACAAGACCCCGGCAGACAAGATCCGCCCGGTGGATATGGTAGGTCACGTCCGATCCGGCCGGATAGATTCCGCTCCGGCTGACCCCGTACATAAGGGCTGCCGCAATCGCACAATAGGCCAGCGGTATGAGGCAGAAAAGGACCGTGAGAAGGATGGAAGCCGGGCTTTTCCGGGAGCCGGAACTGCTGCCGGACACTGCTGTCTCCCTGCTTTCCTCTTGTCCCCTCTGCTCACGCATTGCTTTCTCCCGTGCTGTCTTTTTCACTCCTGCTGCCCTGCCCGTCCACATCGATTTCGACAACGTAGCTGCGCGTCGGTGTCTCGGACGCTTCAATCCTAAGCAGGGTACCGCCGGCCTCAGCAATGCAGTCAGCAAAAGACGATGCAAACTCGTCCGTCATGTTTTCCAGCGTCGGAACGACAGCATCAAAGGGCGCCATCTCATTTAAGAGCTGATTCTGGTAGGGCTCGAGGAAGGCGTTGACTGATCTTTCGAAGACAGAGAACTCGACGAAGTCCCGGCTGTCGATGCCGATGGTCAGCCCAAACTCCCAGGTGTGGGGATGGGCGTCGCCCTTCTCCCCGTCGATCCAGATGTAATGGCGGGCGTTGAGATAGAACTTCATCTGATAATAATGCTTAAATTCGGCCTTCACAGGCACTCCCTTCCCGGCCCGTAAATAAGCCGATGCAAAGGCGCGACGGTAGAGCTTCCTGCCGGCGCTCTCAAGATTCTTTCCCAGGCGTTCGTTCTCTTCATGCAGGAGGTCATTCCTCACCTGCTGCCGCCGGTAGCGGAAGGCAAAATACGAAGGCAGCAGAATAATGAGCACGCAGAAAACTGCCATAATGATCCAGAGGTTAACCTTGGCGCTTAAATAGCGGTTGTTGTTCAGCAGGGCATCGCGGGAAGAAAGAAGGCAGAGCTTGTAAGCGGTTCCGTTATAAGTAAATGCTGCGCCGGACGCCACATAGCTTCTTCCGTCAATTGTGACCGTGCTGTGCGTCACCTTCCGCTCCTTCAGAGAATCGAAGAAAGCTGCCGAATCCGGAGAAGAATAATAGGACTCCGCCGTAAGATTCCGGTACTGGCTGTAGCCCGTGACATTCTGGATATAGAGCATCGTGTGGCTCTCCGACAGGGTCCAGTAGCGGCTGCCCGAGGAGTCAAGCGTTCCGAGAATATTATTTATGATGTCTGCGCTGTCGCGGTTGTCCTTCAGATAGATCTGGTCGAGAACCAGCTTCACATAGGCGTCCTGCTGGCCGGCGCTGATGTCAATGAGGCCGTCCTCGTAGGTTTCAATCTGCCGGAAGCAGAAGAATGCAAGCAGAGCCGCAATCACCGCCGTGACCGCCACTGCTGCCGCAAAGACGTTTCCCCGGCGCTTTTTATTAGTCATATCCTTTTCTTTTCCACTGCTCATAACGACGACTCACCCGAATCCGTTTCCGCGGATTCATCAGAATAATTAAAAAACCGGTAGATGCGGTTTCTCAGATTGACAGGCTTTTTCAGGATACCTGCAGCAACACTGCAAAAGTCCTTCCACTCCTCGGAGAAGCTCCGCGTCCTCCAGGCGCTGTCCGTCGAAATCGAGTTGATGATACCGGCGAAGCGGACGAAGAAGAGGCAGAAATTGTAGGCGGGAAGCAGGGCAACACACCAGAAATGGCGGCGGTAGTACTTCCGCAGATCCCCGTTTACCCGCAGAAAATGGGAGGCCGAAAGGAAATAGAGGTATGCCACAAGGATATAGAGGGCGAAGATCACGAGGACAGAGTAGAAAATCACCGTCGGCGAATACTGCATCGCCTGCAGGCAGAACATCGCCAGGTACCAGATCATCCGCGGGAAGGCGAAGGTGTGGTCATAGAGAAGCGTCCGCGTGTTCACATCGGAAAATGCCTTCGTGATGCGAAGAGATTTCCCGCCGAACATCTTTGCCACCTCGAGGCTGCCCCGCTGCCACCGCTGCCGCTGGGTGTAGAGCTTGTCGAGGCTCTCGATGGGATCGACCAGAAACAGGGCGTCCTCGCAGACCTCGATGCGCTCGTGTTTCAGATAGCGCATCTGAAAAGTAATATGGGTATCTTCGGAAACCGTCTCCGTATTGTACATACGGGAGTCGAGAATGGCAGACTTCCTAAAGGCGGAAAAGGCGCCGGACAGGGTATAGACGGAATTCGTCTCCGAGGCATAGGAGCGGCCGGCGAGGAAGGCCTGGGCATACTCCATATACTCGAGCCGCTGCACGAGGTTTAAGATCAGGCTCTTCGTCTTCCCAATCAGGGAGGGGTTCGTGAGGATGGCCCCCGTCTGGCAGTCGAGTTCCTCGTCCGCTTCGAATTTCCGGACAATATTTTTTAGGGCGTGCTTCTCCAGGATGCCGTCGCTGTCAATATTGATGATGTACTTGCCCTCGGAGTTGTAGAGTGCCATATTGAGGGCCCGGGACTTGCCCTGCTCCGTATTGAGCCACTGCATTTTGAGGTCCGGGAACTCGTGCTGGCATCTCGCGAAGACGGAAAAGGAATCGTCCGTCCCCTGATTGTTCACAAGGAAGATGCGGATGGAGGAATTGGGATAGGAGCTGTCATTAACCGAGGCGATGCAGCGGAAAAGCGTATCCTCGGAGTTGTAGACGGGGATCAGAAGGGTGATCTCGGGAAAATAGGTCATTTCCCCCTTCGCCCGCGTTTTTCTGCGGCGGTGCAGGAGGAGAAGGACGCTGCCGAGCGCCGGCAGGATCTCCATGAGGACCGGGATGATGATCCAGGCTCCCCAGAAGACGAAGGAATTAAGAATTCGAGTGATTGCGGTCATAGCTGAAGCTTCCGATTCTCATCTTGATGACCTGCGGCTTCGTGAACACCATGAAATAGAGGTAGATCGTGAGCAGGTAGAAGAATATGCGGCCGATGAAGGCGTGCGCCACCCCGTAAGCCCCCTCGCCGAAGAAGTGGACGATGAGACAGATGATACTGATCCGAAGGGCATTCGCCAGCATGATATAGCAGAAGGACACAATGCCGACAACGACCTTCTCGGAGGTCTTGTAAACATTGAAAAATACGAGCAGGGAGAAAAAGGCCAGAAGCTCAATAATGCCGGAGCACTCCATATCAACGAGCAGTGTCATGCCCCCGCCCCCATAGGGAATATACATGATGCTGAACTTGAAATACGCGGTAAAGGTATTGCCGATCTTTCCGATGAGACCGGCCAGGGCACAGACTGCCCTTGCAAGCGGCATGGTGGCGACCGGCCGCACGAGAATCATCAGGAGGATGAAGAGGCCGGCCGAACCTGCAATGAAATGCCAGGCAGCAAGATCTGCCTTTTTCGTCACATAGAGGAAAAATACCCAGAGGACAAAAATAATAATGGAGGCAATGATGCTTCCTGCAGTAATTCCGGTCACGAAGCCATCCCCGTTTCAAGGCGGAAAGGCAGAGCCTCTCCCTTCTTTTTCCTGCGGAAGAAATATACTGCTGCAACGGTGCCGATGCAGAGGAGGATGCCTGCGGCAGGACCGGAAGAAGCTCCGGCGGTCTCCAGCCACTGGGTGCCGATATTGATGAACTGGGCCCGCACTTTCTTAAAGTCCGTTGCATCGCAGCCGAAGTGGGCAGCAAGTGCCTCGTAATCGAGGTAGAACTCGCACTCGTCCCGTTGGTCGGTAATTGTCACGGTCATCTCGCCGAAAAGACCGTCGTAGTTTTTCTCCTGCTGTTTTTTCAACTCGTCGAGTGTTTTCGCGTTGCCCCAGCCCTGGGTATTGGAAATATAATAGGTATAGGTTCCGTTGGGCAGATCTCTGACTTTCGGGTTCCAGTTGATATTGCCTTCACTGTCCGCCGTAAAGACGCGCGGATAGAACAGGTTTCCGCTCAGGTCGATCGTCACGCCGGTCGTGAACTCGTGCCCGTTGTAGGTATCAAGGTGGTTCTGCATCTCGGAATACACATGCCCGTAGAGGGTGCTCCCGTTGGAGTAGAGGGCGCCCTGTGCGTCGACGACTTCCTCCTGGGTTCCTGCCGTTGCATACTCGATGATGGTATGGGGATAGTCCTTCCAGTCCTCGTAATTTCCGTCATAGGAAATATTGTATTCGATCTCATCCCTGCCGCGGCCATCGAGATTCGAAATGTCCGAAATCATGGGCTCCATGAGGTAGAGGCCGAAGTTCACCGTCTTTTTGTAAGCCGGTATCTGATCCGAGGGAATGGCAATCTCCCACTGTCTGCCGACATGCTTTGCCGTAACGCCCGGGATACCGCTGACGCTCCCGTCCATATTCAGCTGGAAGACCAGTTGATTTCCGAGGTCTGTCACGATTGCAAATTTGCCGTTCGAATTCGGGCCGGCATGATAGGCGCCCAGTACATCCTTGTTTTCATTGATATAGATATAGAGACTGTCCCCGTCCCATACAGAAGCAACGGACTCGAGTTCCCCGTTCGGATCGGAAGCATCCGTCTTTGCGACGGGATCCCAATCGGAATAGTTTCCGTCAATCGTGATTCCTTCATAGGAAGCCGATTTTCCCTCTGGCACCGGATTTCCGTCGAATACCGGCAGAGAGGAAACGTCGATCGTCGTCCCTGCTACTGTAAGCGCAGCATCCGCATTCGAAATATAGGAAGCAGGAATCAGAAGCTCAAAGGCGTAGGGACCGGGCGTGTTCCAATGGGCTGTATTCCTGTACTGATAGGAAACGCCGGAAATCTGATTCAGATTCCAGTTGTACTTCGTAATGTAAAAGGTCTCTGTCTTTCCATTCTGCGTGAAGGTCAGAGGCACCTGGGACAGGCAGTCGTCGTCCCACTGGGTGACAGACGTCGCATAGAAGGCAAAATAAAAATTGCCGGCGGCATCCTTCGCCGTCTTCCACTGCTCGAGACGTCCGTCTCCGGCACGGGCAGAAACCCCTGCCCAGTCACCGACATTGCCGTCGATGGTAATCTTTCCGGGAACAGTTTCGCCTGTGGCTTCAGCAGCCGCCGTCTGTTCTTCCGTTTTGGCATCCGAATCATTCGTACCTTCAGCATTCGCGGATTCCGCAGTCGATTCACCGGCAGCAGAACCAGTTGCATTTGCTGCCCCGTCCCCTGTGTTTTCTACGGCAGACGCATCATTTGCGGCATCCTTCCGGTTTTCAGCACCGGCTGAATTTTCCCCGGCTGCTTCCGAAGCAGAGACTTCCGTATTTGAATTTTCTGTCTCAGCTGCTGCAGCATTTCCTGCATCTGCAGGCACTCCCGCAGCCGTCACAGGAGCAGCCGTCACTTTCCCGGCTAGCACAAGCGTAAGCAGAACTGCCGCCGTTTTCTTCCATCCGTTCTTCATATGACCACCTGACAGTCAGAATTGCATAATCATGGAAATTAAATATTAAGTCCGGAAATCCAATTCGTCAAGGCGTTTTCTGAAAGATAGCCAATCCGGTACAAAAAAGGAAATCCGAAGGGATGCTTCCGGGGCACACATGCATTTTTCTGCACAGTACAGCGGATCTGTAAAAAGAAAAGGCGCGGCAGTCTGTACTGCCGCGCCGCACATTATTCCTAATCTCTTCTGTCTCAGCCCTGCAGCATGGCAAGAAGCTTTTCCTTGGGCGTCACGCCGACGGCCTTTCCGACGAGTTCGCCGTTTTTGAAGGCCATGAGCGTCGGGATGGACATGATGCCGAACTTCTCGGCCAGCTCCCCGTTCTGATCCGTATCGCACTTGCCGACCTTGATGTCTGCGTTCTCCTCGGCCAGTTCCTCAACGATGGGGCCCTGCATGCGGCAGGGACCGCACCAGGTCGCCCAAAAGTCCACAAGGACGGGCTTGTCTGACTTCAGAACCTCGTTCTCAAAATTGTCATTTGTAATATTGACGACTGCCATATCAATCTCCTTTTTGCAATGTTTTCTCTCCGGTTCCTGCAGCAAATAAGGCTGTCTCTTCAGGAAGCCTTTTTCATCTGATGAAAGAAGATTATCACCTGCGCAGACCCGCTTCCGTTGCGCGGGCAACGCAGCCGGGACAGGCAGGTAAAACTACGAGCAAAAGTGTTGATACGCATTGCGTATCGCAATGACAAATCAAAAATTCCCGTTGTCACTCTCATCCGCATCGCCCAGCTCATCCGCAAACGTGTGGACTTTTTCTGCAGGCTGTCCTGTCTCTGTCTTGGCAGGAACCGGAACCGTTTCCTTCACGGGTCCGTCCGGATCGACGTAGCGCAGGGCGTGGAGAAGCCAGCCGGCCGCCTTCGTCCGCTCTCCGAGACCGACACCGTGGGGAACGCCGAAGTACTTGTCGTACATATAGTCAATGCCGTACTCATCAAATTTTCCTGCCAGGACATCCGTGTGGGCAGACGAAGGAACGAGGACGTCGTTTCCGCCTGAAAACATATAGGTCTTCGGGAAGTCCGCCGTCACCCATTTCTGCACACAGAGAGATTCCCGGTTCTCCCGCTTTGTCATTCCCTTGGGGCCGAACATGAAGAGGTTGCCCCGCTCGGAAAGCCAGATGCCGAAGAGACCGATCCAGATATTCCAGTAGGGGTGCTGCAGCCAGTGGTTCACATTCGTCCAGGGGTAGCCGAGGAGGAGAGCTCCCGGCTTTGCCGCGCCGTAGCGGGCATAGCCATACTTCTCCGTCCCGAAGGTGGCACAGAGGTTGCCGCCGGCGGAAAAGCCAACGAGGATGTAATTCTCCATCGTCACATTGAATTCGTCCGCATGGTCCGATATGAGGCGAACCGCCCGGGCCAGGTCATGCATGGGAGCATGGGAGGAGCAGTTGAGTCCGGCCCGGTACTCAAGCACAAAGGCCGTATAGCCGAGCTCATTGAAACGGGCAGCTACCGGAAAGCCCTCCGTATCTGTACAGAGATGGGCGTAGCCGCCGCCTGGGCAGATGATGACCGCCCGCGTCTTCTTTCCCGTGTCGTTCGGAAAGACGGAGATCTTCGCTGCTCCCCGCTTCCGCTTGATCCTGACCTCGTCAAAGGCATAGACAGGGTACTGGCGGAAACGCCCTTCGCTCATCAGGGCGGAAATCCGGTGAACCCCCTTCTTCTTGTTGCAGGCAAAGGTTTCCACCACGTACATGCGGATGATGGAGACCACCGTGAAGACGAAGGTCAGAAGCAGGTAATATTTGAGAATTTCCAGTATGAAATGACGAACCACCTAAAACGCCTCTGTAAAAAAACCGTTCCGCAAACTCAGGCCAGCCTGGCCGCTGCGGCAGTGTTATCTGCGCGTCTTTTTTCCCGCGAATCCCATCGCCAAGTGGACATGCCTGCACATCCATTGGGCAGCGGATTCGGGGTATGTGACCGCCTGTCCGCTCAGCAGGCTTCGATTTCCTTGATGGCAAACTCGTTTCCCTGCACGAGATAAGTGTGACCGCTCCCGCAGTAGGGACAGGTCTTCCCGTACTCTACCGTGGGATAAGTCTTTTTGCAGTCCTCACAGTAGGTCACCGCAGGTATCCGCTCCACCTTCAGGGCACAGCCCTTCATGAGTTCTGTCCGGTCGACTGCCCACTGCCAGACATCCGTGATGAGGTCGGGGACGATGGTCGACACCTCCCCGATCTGCAGGGTGACAGAGCTTACCTCTGTCAGATGATTCTCTTTTCCGATGTCCGTCACATCGTCAATGACGTGAAAGACGAGTCCGAGTTCGTGCATACTTTACTCAATGCATAATTCATAATGCATAATTCATAATTAAAAGCCACCCGACAATTCAAATACGCCTCTCCGCGCGCAGTACAGCATGTAGGCTCTGCAGCAATAGAGAGTACACCCATTCCGAAGGTCGGCGGCAGGTTTCAACCGTGCAGGCCGCGTGTCTGCCGGTCCATGTCCTCAACGACGATGTCGTAGATCTCTCCCTTACCCTGGCAGTATTCCAGAACCTTGAAAGGGGTATTCGTATGGAAGTGAAGCTTTACCATGTCCTCATCGCCGACGCAGAGAAGCTCGTCACCAACGAAATTTTCCGCGATATAGTCGTGAATCTCGTCGGGATCCAGTTCTTCGCCGTCAAAGGGTTCCAGCAGGCACTGGGTATCGTAACGGGGATCGATCATGATTTTTTCCTCCTTAAATCTTTACACAAGTATTGATATACTACACTAAATCCGCCGCAGATTCCATAGACAGTGGAGGTTTGTCGCGGAAAGCCGCTGCAAGCCCGATGCCAGGTCGCAGTGTGGTGGAACTTTGCTGCGGAAAGCCGCTGCAAGCCCGATGCCGGGTCGCAGTGTGGTGGAACTTTGCTGCGGAACAACTTGCTTTACCCATAGACAGCCTCGAGGGTGGTGGAGGTTTGTCGCGGATAGCCGCTGCAGGCCCGATGCCGGGTTGCGGTGTGGTGGAAGTTTGTCACGGAGCCCCCCCTCAGGCCCACACACCCTCTCGCCTTTGGTGGAACCTCGTAACGGAATCACTTCAGCAGGACAGCAGCCAGGAGATACGGAGCGAAGGCGATGGCTGCCGGCGGGACCGGAGAGCTGTGAAGATCCCGGCAGCAGCGCTTAAAGAGAAAGACCAGACGGTTTTCCTGAGAAAGCGGCCGCCCGGCAAGAAAAAGGGGCCCAAAGCAGAGCAGAAAAAGGGCGGCCGGCAAAAGGAGCAAAAAGAGGGCTATACCGGAATAGCCCGCCGCCAGATACGGCGCTGCAAGGCCGGTCAGCAAAAATGAGTAAATACGCAATGCGTATTTGTTGATGTGTCCGTAAAAAACAGCAAGACGATAGCGGGCGAGAAGCAGAGCATAAAGAAAGAGGAGAACGACGGCGCGGGCGGCGAGGTCTCTTACCGAAGCCGCCCCGCTATAGTACTTCAGGACACAGAAGAAAAAGACGAGGATCAGAAGGAGGGAAAATACCCGGTCGTTCATATAGGAGAAGAGGTCAAGCCCGGGATCGAAAAGAGCCGGCAGAAGGACAGCCGTAAAGAGCAGGAGGAAGACAGGAATCTGGGACCAGTCGATGCCCAGGAAAAAACGGGCGGGCCGAGCGGAGAAAAGGCCCGCGGCGTAATATATAAAAGCGCCGGCATAGACGATGACCAGCGTAAGGAAAGCTCTGGTCTGTGAAGAAAGGCCGCGGCTCCCGGCAGTCATCCGCTGCCTCCTGCCGCGCTCTCCTGCCAGCCTTTCTTCCTCTTTTTGTCCGACGTTCTGATTCATTCTCATTCTGATTGACAATTTTTTGTCAATATCCTATAGTGAATTTATCTGCGGCGCTTACTTCGCGCTGCCCGTCAACTGCGCAGGAATTGCTGCAAATACATTGCAGTCCGGCTGACGAGCGATTCCGCCGTGCCCTTGAAAACGGACCGGTGGAAAAGATGTCCGGAAGACGGCAAGTTCCCGCGCGCATTACATCCTATCATAATCAAGGAGGTTTCGCATCATGGCAGAGTACAACAATCTCAAGATTGAAAAGGACGGCGCCACGGCAGTTCTTTCCATCGCACGTCCCAACGCACTGAATGCGCTGAATTCCGAGACGATCGGCGAACTCAATTCCGCCCTTTCAGAGATTGAAGCAGACGATTCCGTCAAGGTTCTGATTGTGACCGGCGGTCCCGACAAGAAGGACAACCCTTATAAGTCCTTCGTTGCCGGCGCTGACATCAAGGAAATGTATGACTTCACCGCACCCGAAGCCCGCGCTTTCGGCATGCGCGCTGCTGAGCCCTTCTTCAAGCTCATGAATATGCGCCAGGTTACGATTGCTGCAGTAAACGGCTTTGCCCTCGGCGGCGGCTGCGAAATCGCCATGGCCTGCGATATCCGTTTGGCTAGTGACAATGCCATCTTCGGCCAGCCTGAGGTCGGCCTCGGCATCATCCCCGGCTTCGGCGGCACCCAGCGTCTCGCCCGCCTCGTCGGCATGGGCCGCGCCAAGGAAATGATCTTCACGGCATCAAATATTGATGCTGAGGAAGCATACCGCATCGGCCTCGTCAACCACGTATACCCGAAGGAAGAGCTCATGGCTGAGGCAAAGAAGCTCGCCGAGAAGATTGAGCGGAACGCTTCCTACGCCGTATCTGTTGCAAAAGCAGCCATCAACAACGGCTACGACATGGACATCAAAAACGCTGTCGAGATGGAAGCCAACCTCTTCGGCGTCGTCAACGATACCCACGACAAGAAGGAAGGCATGGGCGCCTTCATCGAAGGCCGCAAGGAAAAGAACTTCACGGACTTCTGATTTGAAAATTTTTGAAGCCGTGCAAAAAGGCCGGGCACGCACTGCGTGCCCGGCCTATATTATTTATAAGCCATTCTTTCAATCGTCTGTCGGGATGAACTTGTCGTGCACGGCCTTCATCGCCCGGTCAACGTCATCGATATTGATGAGGACCGTAATGCGGATCTCGGAAGTAGAGATCATACGGATATTAACATTGGCATCGTAGAGGGCCTCAAACATCTTTGCTGCAACGCCTGCATTCGACTGCATTCCGGCGCCGACGATGGAAAGCTTCGCGACGTTCTCCTCATCCTCAAACTTCTGGATGGTCAGCCGGTCCTGGTCTGCTTTCAGCACGCGGAGGGCATCCGCCGCATCCGTCTGGTCGACAGTAAAGGAAATGTCCTTCGTATTGTCGCGTCCTACGGACTGCAGGATCATGTCGACATTGATATTATTCTTTGCAAGCACATCAAAAATCTTGAAGGCTACGCCGGGTTCATTCTTCACCCCGATCAGGGCGATCCTGGCCGCATTCTTGTCGCAGGCAACTCCGCTGACGAGCATCTTTTCCACGTTCTTTACCTCCCTTACATAGGTTCCTTCGGATTCATTGAGACTGGAGCGGACGACCAGCGTCACGCCATATTTCTTTGCCATTTCCACGGACCGGTTGTGGAGGACCTGGGCGCCGAGCGTCGCCAGCTCCAGCATCTCGTCATAGGAAATCTCGGAAAGCTTCTTCGCTTCCGGAACAATCCGCGGATCCGCCGTATAGACGCCATCCACATCGGTAAAGATCTCGCACTTGTCGGCATGAAGCGTTGCCGCCAGAGCAACGGCCGTTGTATCCGAGCCGCCGCGGCCCAGGGTTGTGATATCGTCGTACTTGTTGATGCCCTGAAAGCCCGTCACGATGACGATCTTTCCGGCGTCGAGCTCATGGAAGATTCGCTCGGTTTCCACTGACTTGAAGCGGGAAGCCGTATAGACGGATGTCGTATGCATGGGTACCTGCCAGGCATTTAAGGAAATTGCCGGAACACCGAGCGACGCCATCGCCATCGCCATCAGGGCGACGGATTCCTGCTCGCCGATGGAAAGGAGCATATCCATCTCCCGCTTGGGCGGGTTCGGGTTGATATCCTGCGCTTTCGCAATCAGGTCGTCCGTCGTGTCGCCCATGGCGGAAAGGACGACGACCACCTTGTTTCCTGCTTTGTAATCCTCGATGCAGCGCCGCGCCACATTGAAGATGCGTTCCTTGTTCGCTACGGACGAGCCGCCGAACTTCTTGACTACCAGCATGTACCTCTCTCCTTAGAAAATAATATTTCACTTTGCTATACAGAAATCCGATACGGTTCTGAATAGAAAAAGTTTTCCGATTAGTCCAGTACGCGGATGGCGGAAATCACGTCTCCGAAATCCTTCTTCTTCTCTTCGAAGTCCCGTTCCGAAATCATCTCCGTAACAAATCCGACTTCCCCGTCGATGACATTCTCGATGAATGAAACGGTTCCAAAGGCAGCGCTGATGTCCTCTTTCGATCGGGCCGCCCGGATGAAGAACCGGTACGCCTGGTCTGCCGGATCTTTCAGGGGCAGCTTGACGGGATCCCAATCGAAGTCAACGTGGCGCATTACATGGCGGCACTCTTCGACAAGGTCGCCGACAACAGCGGAGGCCGTCGGCAGACTGCCGGCGCCGGAGCCGTAGAACATAGCGTCGCCGAGCATATTGCCGTGGATCATGATGGCGTTCATGACGTCATCAACTGCGAAGAGGGGGCTCTCCGGGCTTACGACGAAGGGCGCGACACGAACGAAATAGGAGTCGCCGGAGGCATCCATCGTTGCGATGAGTTTGATCTTCTTTCCCCCTGCCTCTGCATACTTCATATCCTCGGGCGTGACATGGGAAATGCCCTCCGTCGGGATATCTTCGTAGTCGACCTGGCGGCCGGCAACCAGAGACGTCAGAATGGCAATCTTCCGTGCCGCATCAAAGCCTTCGACGTCCGCCGTCGGATCCTTCTCGGCGTAGCCTAAGTCCTGGGCTTCCTTCAGAACGGATGAATAGTCAGCCCCGTCCGCCGCCATTTTTGTCAGCATGTAATTCGTCGTACCGTTGACGATGCCGTAGACCTTCTCGAGGACATCGCCGGTCACGCATTTGAGGATCGGACGGATGATAGGAATGCCGCCGCCGACGGAGGCCTCGAACATGAAGTTCACATGGTTGTCCGCCGCGATCTGAATGAGCTCGGCCCCCTTCGCCGCAACGAGGGCCTTGTTCGACGTCGCTACGTGCTTGCCGTGCGTCAACATGGCCTTCACAAACGTATAGGCCGGTTCAACGCCGCCCATGGTCTCAACGACCAGCTTGACCTCCGGATCGTAGACGATTTTTTTGTAGTCGTGGACGATCTTCGGCTGGATGGGGTCTCCGGAAAAATCCCGGAGATCCAGCACCCACTTCAGTTCGATGGGTTCGCCCGCCCGGCGGGAAATGACAGCTGCGTTCTCCTCAAGAACCTTTGCCACGCCGCTTCCGATGGTCCCGTAGCCCATGATTGCTGCTTTCATTGCTCGCTCCTTTTTATAATCTACTGCGTCACGATTTTTGCATAGTGAATACCGTCCGTCTCTTCGATGGCGGCCGTCAGATCCTCTGTTTCTCCGGATGTGGGAAATACTTCAATGGAAATGGTGAGAGCGGCGATGCCGCGGACCGGAATGGACTGATTGATCGTGAGGATATTTGCCCCGAAATCCGCCACAGTCTTCAGTACCCGCGACAGGAGGCCCGGCTCGTCGTCTAAGGTAATCAGCATCGTGACCTTCGTCCCGGCGGCCTGCTCCTCGTGGTAGGGGAAAATGTCGTCCTTGTACTTGTAATAGGAGGAGCGGCTAATGCCCGTCTGCTCCGTCGCCTCCGCAACGGACCGGCACTTGCCGGACTCAATCAGCGTCTGGGCTTCGCAGGCCTTGCGCAAAACCTCCGGAACCGCCTTCTCCCGCAGAACATAATATTTGATATTTTTCTTCATCTTTACAGCCTTCGTGTGTCTTTGTGACAGATACACTTGTCTGCCAACGCGAAACACTTTATCACAACGAAGAGGATGCCGCAAGGACTTTCTGAAGAACAAGAGCAGGGGCGGCCTTCGGCCGCCACTGCTCTTAAATTCTTATTCCGCATCAGTGACGCCCCGCTTGGGTTTGCCCAGGGAAAGCCACTTTAAGTAGGCGTTCATGAAGGGATCTAAAGCCCCGTCCATCACGGCGTTGACGTTTGAGGTCTCCTCACCCGTCCTGAGGTCCTTCACCATCGTATATGGCTGGAAGACATAGGAGCGGATCTGGCTGCCGAAGGAGATGCCGGAAACCTCTCCGCGGATAGCCGCCGCCTGCTCTTCCTGCTCTTCCATCTTCAGCATGAGGAGCTTGGCCTTCAGCATCTGCATGGCCTTGTCCTTGTTCATGAGCTGGGACCGCTCATTCTGGCAGGTAACGACAATGCCGGTCGGGAAGTGGGTAATGCGGATGGCGGACGATGTCTTGTTGATGTGCTGGCCGCCTGCACCGGAGGAACGGTAAGTATCGATCCGGATGTCCTCGTCCTTCACCTCGACGTCGAGATCCGTTTCAATATCCGGCATGACATCACAGGAGGAGAAGGAGGTCTGCCGCTTGGCATTCGCATTGAAGGGAGACAGACGGACCAGCCGGTGGATGCCTGCCTCGCTCTTCAGGTAGCCGTAGGCATTCTCCCCGTTGACCTGGAAGGTCACGGACTTGAGGCCTGCCTCATCACCTTCGAGAAGGTCGAGGACTTCGACGGCATAGCCATGGGCCTCTGCCCACCGCGTATACATACGGTAGAGCATGGATGTCCAGTCCATAGCCTCTGTTCCGCCGGCCCCGGCATGAAGTGTCACAATGGCATTGTTTTGATCATACTCGCCGGAAAGCAGCGTCTTCACACGAAGGGCTTCGAAGTCCTCTACGAATCCGTCGAAGAGTTCCTTCGCCTCGGCCGCCGTCTCCGGATCCTCTTCCTCGTTTCCAAGCTCGATGTAGGCTTCGATGTCGGAGTATGTCTCATCGAGAGCATTAATCTGCGCGACATCGTCCTTCAAATTTTTCAGTTCCTGGGACTGCTTGCTTGAAGCAACGGGATCGTTCCAGAAGTCCGGAGCCGCCATCTTTCGCTCCAGCTCCTCAATCCGGTTCTTCTTTCCTTCGATGTCCAGAGATTTCCGTACCTGGTCCAGGGGCTCCCTGTATCCGGCCAACTGGCCTTTCAATTCATCTAATTCCAGCATAGTTTTTAACCTCACAAAAAGTGCAGCCGTCCGGGAAAATAACCCGGCAGATTCAGGCTGCCTGCAAAAATCGAAAAAACAGACAAGGCACTATAGCACGCTTTCCCCGCCCTGTCAAAGTCTCCGTGAGGCCCGTCACAAGTGACCGGGTACGTGTGCTGTTTTTGTTCTACATGAATTAAGTTTCACCATATCCTGTACCTGTCAAAAGGAATCGGCCACATGCTTTCTCTCCTGCAGCCTCACTCCGAAAGCTTCGAAAAAATCCTTCAGTCCGCGCCTGTCAGGTGGTCGTAGGCCGCCTTGATCTGGCTGTCGTTCAGGAAGTCCTCCGCCGTCATCTCGTCGTCCGACTTCTTCGCGACGGCATCGGCATCGCCGTTGTATTCATACTCAACCTCGATGTCCGGCGTGATGCCCTTGCCCTGGATGTTTTCGCCCGAAGGGGTGAAATACTCCATCGTGGTGAGCTTCACGAGCGAGCCGTCCGCGAGCGGCATCGTCGACTGAACAACGCCCTTGCCGTAGGAAGTCGTTCCGATCAGGGTTCCGGCCTTGAAGTCCCGGATAGCCCCCGAAAAAATTTCGGAAGCCGAAGCGGAATTGCCGTTGATGAGGACAGCCATGGGCATGTCCAGATACGTCGCGGCATCCGACGTGTAGTCTTCCCGCTTCCCATCGTGGTCAATCGTATAGACGACCGTGCCTTCCGGCAGCAGTTCATCGAGAATCTTTGTCACGGCATCGACGAGACCGCCGGGATTGTCGCGGAGGTCAAAGATGACCGACGTCATCCCCTGTCCCTGCAAGTCCTTCAGCGCCGCATCAAATTCATCAGCCGTCCCGGACGAAAACTCCGTAATTCGGATATAGCCAACAGTGTCAGAAAGCATGTGGTGGGAAACGGACGGGATCTGGATATTCTGCCGTTTGATGGTGTAGTCCTGTTCCTTCCCATCCCGAATGATGACGAGATGGACTTCGGAACCTGCTTGCCCGCGGATCTTCTGCACGAGGTCGGAAAGCTCCATGGACGTCGCATCAATGTCTTCGACAGATTCGATGATATCCCCCTTCTGCAGCCCCGCTTCCTTCGCAGGTGACCCGTCATAGACAAAGGAAACCGTGACGATCATGGTCTTCTTGTCCTGCGTCAGGCCGGCGCCGATACCGGCATAGTTTCCGGTCAGGGATTCCTCCAGCGCCTTCGCCTCGTCAGGGGTATAGTACTCGGAATAGGGATCGTTCAGGCCTTCCAGCAGGCCCTTATAGAGCCCGGTCTGCAGGTCGCTCTTGTCCGTGTCTTTATAATAATAATTTTTGATGATTCCGTTCAGAAGCCCTATTTTTGACAGCGTCTTCGGCGTCAGGACGCCGCCCGTCACTGCGGATGCCGCCGTAAAGGTCACAAGAAGGCAGATGACGAGAGTTGCCGCAATACCGATGAAAAGCCCGGTCTTAAAGCCGGGCTTTCTTTTCTTCTGTGCATTCTGACTTGTATAGGGGTTTTGCTGCCCGTCCGCCCGCGGGAAGTCGTAGTTGTTGTTCGTATTATCCATAACAATAGTGCTGCACGCGCTGCGTGCTTTTTATTAGTAATAATAAAATCAGACGTTCAGATGTCTCTTGAGCGTCAACCGGCTGCCGACGTAACCGATGCCGACACCGAGAACCAGGGAGACCGGAAGGAGGACTCTGAAGACCGCCCCCACCGGAACAAAGGTCATCATGGAGGACAGGGCGGAAAAGCGCTCCGTCACGTAGACGATCAGACGGTGGTAGAGGAAGTAGATGATGACCAGGGGGATGACCGAACCGATGAAGCCGATCATCACGCCCTCCACCACGAAGGGGGCCCGGACGAAGTTGTCCTTGGCACCGATCAGTTTCATGATGGCGATCTCTTCCTTGCGGACGCTGATGCCCACCGTCACCGTATTCGATATCAGGAAAACGGAAACGCCAATCAGAATGGCAACAATGATCGTCGACACAAAGGTAATGAGATTGTTGAAGTCGGAAAGTGTCTTTGCCGTGGTCTCACTGCGGTGGACTTCCCGCACGCCATCGAGGCCTTCAAGGAAGGCCACCAGGGTGTCCTGCTGGGAAACGTCCTTCAGATAGATCTCGTAGTTCGCGCTATTGGCAAGGGGGTTGTCGTTGGCAAAGCCCTCGGCCGCATCCGGGCTGTCCGCGAAATATTCCTGCTGGAAATTCGCCCACGCTTCTTCCGCCGAGACAAACTTGTAGGAATCGACTTCCGGCCGCGTGGCAATCTCCTGGCCGATGGTGTCAATCGTCGCCTGCGGAGTATTCTCGTCAAAGAAAACCGTAACGGCAACGCCTGTCTCAGCCGTCTGCACCATGGAGCGGAAGTTCACCCCGATGGAGTAGAAGACACCGAAGAGAAAGATACAGGCCGCCATCGTCGCGATGGAGGCAATGGAAAACATCTTGTTCCGCCAGATATTCCTCACGCCCTGCCGTACATTGTAGAAGAAGGTTCTCGGTTTCATGCTTCCTGATCCCCCTCTTCATCGCTGTATACGACACCGTTCTGTATCGTGATGACACGTTTGTTCATCATGCGGACAATTTCCATATTGTGGGTAACGACAACAACCGTTGTCCCCCGCTTGTTGATTTCCTCCAGCAGCCGCATGATTTCCCAGGCGTTGTGATTGTCGAGGTTTCCTGTCGGCTCGTCAGCGAGCAGGATCTTCGGCTCGTTCACAAGAGCACGGGCAATGGCAACACGCTGCTGCTCGCCGCCGGAAAGCTGCTGGGGCAGGGCACGATACTTGGCTGCCAGACCGACAAGGGAAAGGACCATGGGAACCTTTGTCTTGATGGCCTTCTTCGGCGCCTCTACAACCCGCATGGCGAAAGCGACGTTTTCATAAACATTCCGATCCGGAAGAAGGCGAAAATCCTGGAAGACGACGCCGATGTTGCGGCGGAAAAGGGGAACCTGCTTGTGGGAAATCTTCCCCAGGTCCTTGCCGTTGACGACAATCCTCCCGTGCGTTGGCTTCAGTTCCTTCAGAAGGAGCTTGATGATCGTGGACTTGCCGGAGCCGGATGCTCCGGTGATGAAGACGAATTCGCCGGGACGGATGTGCAGGCTCACGTCTGTAATAGCCACGACCTTTGCCTCGTAGGTTTTGCTGACGTGCTCAAGGCGTATCATATCAGAAACTCTGGTCCTCCATGTATTTCATGTATTCGACGACCATCAGGGCAATCTTGAAGGTAATCGCATCATCGAAAACCCTGAGATCAAGCCCCGTCGTCCGCTGCAGCTTGTCAAGGCGGTAGACGAGGGTGTTCCGGTGAATATAGAGCTGCCGCGATGTTTCAGAGACATTCAGACTGTTCTCAAAAAATTTGTTGATCGTTGTGATGGTTTCTTCGTCGAAGTCATCCGGAGACTTGTCTCCGAAGATCTCGCTGATGAACATCTTGCACAGGGGCAGAGGCAGCTGGTAGATCAGGCGGCCGATGCCGAGGACGGAATAGGCGATGATGTGCTTGTCGGAGAAGAAGATCTTCCCGACATCGAGGGCCATCATAGCTTCCTTGTAGGAACGGGACACTTCCTTGATCTCGTCGACAACCGTTCCGTAGGCAACCCGGACGGGGTTCTCCTCCGTCACATAGCCTGCGAAGGCATCGATGACCGTCTGGGCTGTCCGCTCGATTTCCTCCCAGCCTCCGTCTGTGCCAAGATCTTTTACGATAATAATATTCTGCTCATCCACCGCCGTCACAAAGTCGCGGGCATTGGAACCGATGACCGCCCGAACCTTGTCCAGCTCATCTCCGTTCTTCTCGAAGGGAAGTTCCACGACCATCGTCACCCGGCGGGCTTCAATGTCGACATGCAGTTTCTTGGACCGGTTGTAAATGTCCACGAGCAGAAGGTTGTCGAGGATGAGATTCTTGATGAACTGATCCCTGTCAAAGCGCTCCCTGTACGCTACCACAAGCTGGGACAGTTGAAAAGCCAGAATGCGGGTAAGCTGGATATTTTCACTCCCGTCACCGAGACCGAGGGCAATATAAGCGAGCTGGTCGCCGTCGTTCACCTTGATATATTCGTTGCCCCCGATGATCATGCTGTCCGCAGACGAAGCCGCCACCTGCGCCGCATTGACCGAATACTCCGCAGCCCCGTCAAATGTAGCCGCCAATACAGAGCCGTCATTGTCGAGGACGGCAAAATCCCCCTTGGAAATTTCTCCCAAACCGTCCACTGTTTTCTGCAGTACCTGATTTGAAATCATAACTCCCCCACTCATTGTTTCTAGGCAAAACTTACAAATTTCGACCGTTCAAACTGTACAAAAATCACAGTCATAAACGTAGTTTAATACATTTTCACAAAAAAGCCAATACGCAGCGCCACAAAAACTAGTAATAATTTTCCTCCATCGGTGGAAAGTCAAAATCGATTGAAATTCAAGTACCAATCCGGGAACAATGAAGAAATTGTGAACAAACGACAAAACTTCCGTTCGAAACAAAGGCGCGCTACATGTTCACATTGTCGATAATTCCGTCAACAAGTCGTTTCCGCCCCGTTTTTTGTCCGACAATTGTTGATAACTTTTTCCTCATAGACGCAGCGTCCGTAAAATCAGGGCTTTCCTATTTTCAGCACATTTCACAAACCGCATTGCGGATAGAAAAAGTCAAACTATTCGGACATTGAATGCTGCCGGAAGCAGCCATCCATGGCAGGAAGATTCCGCCTGCCGCCTGCGAAAAAAAGAAACACCGCTATTCAAAAAAAGGAGCCCGCAGCAACTGTGCTACGGGCTCCCCGTCAGATCTCAAAGCATTCCGGCAATCAGAAGATTCGGCGTACTGCCAGAATCCGTCCACTGGAGCCGACATTTGACACAACAATTCCTGTCCGTCTGGACTGGGCATGGACAATCTGTCCGTTGCCCGCATAGATAGCCACATGGCCGGAGTAGCAGACGATATCGCCCGGCTGCATCTCATCCACACTGACGCCGCAGCCGACGCTCCGGTCTGCCCGGGAAGAGTGGGGAAGAGATACCCCGAACTGCTGATATACGCTCATGACGAAGCCGGAGCAGTCAGCTCCGTTCGTCAGGGATGTTCCGCCATATACATAAGGATTGCCGACGAACTGGGTTGCATAAGCGACAACTGCGCTTCCGCCGGACCCCGAAGGAGCCGAATAGGACTTGCTGCCTGAAGAAGACGAACTCTTCTTGGATGACTTCTTCTTTGCAGCAGCTGCTGCAGCACGGGCGGCCTGCTCTTTCTCGGCCTTCTCAGCTGCAAGGCGGGCCTGCTCTTCCGCTACAGTCTCTGCGTATTTGTACTCCGTAGAAAGAGTGACATAATCGGCAGAAACGTATGCCTCGCCATCCTCATAGGAAATCTTGATCCAGCCCTGGTCCTTCATGGACTCATCAATGACCAGCAGGTCATCGCCGCCCGGTACAAGGCCGGCGCAGGCAGCGTCCGACGAAGGCTCCTTGCGGACATACAGGGTTTCTGTCGTAACGGTAGCCAGCCGCGTTCCAACAGAACGGGCAAGCGCCTCATCGCCGACAACGACAAATTCACTCTTCACATAGCCGGTGCAGTTGCCGGAAGTGATTTTGTACCAGTCGCCTTCTGTCGCATCGACTGTCGCCGCACAATTGTTGTACAGTTTGCCGACGACTTCGGAATCCTCCGAAGCGGCTGCCCGGACATTGACATAGGACGTAACCTGGGAAACTGCGATATTGGCAAACTCACTGACGGGAGCGGCTGTCTCCTGGGCAGTAGCTGCCTCTTCTGTTTCTTCAGCGGCTTCTGCGGCAACGGCGGTAGTATCTGCTGTCGTAGCCGTCGCAACGGCCTGGGTATTCGCGCTCGCAACCATCTTTGCAAGAATGGCATTGACGCCGGCAACGGTTGAACAGGAAGATGCAGTACTCTCGTTCTTGGAAGCACTCTCTTCTGATGTCTCGACCTTTGCCGTGGAAAGAACGGCGGATGCGCCTGCGAGAGGAGCGGCTGTGCCTGTAAGGGCTGCTGCTCCTGCCATAAGGCCGGCAGCCAGTGTGTAAGAAACCTTCTGTACTCTCTTGTTTCGATTCATAGGTGAAATAGCGACCCCCTTGGTGAGCGCTCCGTCCCTCCCCCAAGGACCCTATCCGGACGGAGAATGCCTTTGTTTTCAACCATTCAGTAGCACAAGCACGGATTTCTTCGAAGCCCTCACTTTTGTGCTGAATATTTTTGATTTGTTACAAAAGCATTAACAACTATTGCTGAATTATAATAGCAACCTGCCCCCCGCTTGTCAACCCGTGAAGACAGATGAAGGCTGCCAACCGGCCGAAATCGGTACGCAATGCGGGCAAAAAGTTGCAAAATTCCGAAATGTTCTTAAAAAAATACATTTCAGCTGCAACATTCCGAAAAATTTTGTCGATGGCAGACAGACGAAAAGCCCCGCAAAAGAGGCGGGGCATTAAAAAGAGCTACCGCACGAGAAGCGTTGCGTGGGATCTGTTCCACGAATGCTTGTCCGACATGAAATAGACCGTCTCGAGGATTTCCGCCGCTTTTTCGAGGTAGCAATACTGCTCTTCCGGCTTCTTCGTTCCGATCCCGTTCTGGGCGGCCTTCAGCACCGGGAAGAGCCACCCGCAGTAATCGTCGATGACCTCGCGGCGGCCGACAAAGACATTGTAATTGTAGATGTACTGATTGGAAAGGATCCGCGCTGCTTCCTCTTCGTAATCGGGATGAACGGAAAGCAGGGCCTTCTTCACCTCGAGCCAGTCACTGACGACCATCTTTCCGGCTGCGTGATTTTCCGCATTGGGAAGGGAAATCATCGGGTAGGGCAGGATGACGTCCGTCTGCCGGAGGAGCAGGAGCGTCAGTTCCGCCTTCTTCACCTCGAGCATCCGCCGCCGCTGGGCCAAACCGACAATCTCCGTCTCCGCAGGCAGATTTTTCCACATCCAGTAGAGGGCAGTCAGCATCCCGTAATTTTTGTTCAGGAAGGAAATATTTTCGCCCTTGTTGTCATAGATGACGTTTCCGCTATCCACCCCGTCAGGGCCGACGCCAAGCTTTCTCTTCGCAACTGCCGCCCCGGTCTGCACCCGCCTCAGCCACGGACCGGAGTGAAAGATGATTGCATCCGACTCGTCGCTCTCATTGTGGCAGGAAGCGATGAAGGCCTTTTCGGCCAGTTCGTCGTCCGAGGGAATACTCTTGACGGAGGGGAAGACATGGAGAGCCTCGTAATAGCGCTTCATCATCTTGCCGAAGGAATCGGGCTCAACCTTCATATATTCCGTATAGCCGTTGTCGCGGAGCATTGTTGCGACAGCCGTCTGCTCCCTGTCCGGCACCGCGATATAGACGACCGGGTCCTTGCCCGTGCCGCCTGCAGGGTCCGCCGTGAAGGCCAGCATCCCGTCCTTCTTGAACTTGAAAAATTCCTCCGCGGAAAGCACCGGAAGTCCGTCGACACTGGCCGGGTTGGCAGCCTTGTCCGTCACGACAAAGTAAGAAACGGTAATGTCCGCTTCCGTCAGCGACCGCTTGACTGAAACCGCCTTTTCGCCGGCTCCGTATACAACTGCCTGCTGTTTTGCCATATCCAGCTCCTTCCGGATTGATTCATATGACTAATATTAAGCGCTTTCTTTCCCGCCACCTTGCGGCGGATTGGCTCACTGCACGCCATTCAAATACGCAGAAATTGACGTCACTGCATTGGCTCCATCCGCGCAGGCCGTGATGACCTGACGCAAAGCCTTCGTCCTTACATCGCCTGCGGCAAAGATGCCGGGAATGCTTGTCACACCGTCCTCTCCGGCAGCGATGTAGCCGGCTGCGTTCCGGTCCGGCAGTCCGTCGATTCCCTCGAGATTCGGCTGTATGCCGACAGCCATGAAGACGCCCTTGACAGGAAGAACCGAATCCTCACCGCTCTTTACATTGTGCAGGGACAGGGATTCGACGGCAAACTTTCCCGTCACTTCCGTCACGACCGTATCATAAATAATATGAATCTTTTCATTTGAAAAGACCTGCTCCTGCAGAGCTCTGACGCCGCGAAATTCGTCCCGCCGGTGGATCAGGTACACTTCCGATGCAAAACGGGAAAGGAAGATAGCGTCTTCAAGCGCCACGTCCCCGCCGCCGACGACCGCTACCGCCTTGTTCCGGAAGAAGGCCCCGTCGCAGGTCGCGCAGTAGGAAACCCCGCTGCCCGTAAGAGAGCTCTCACCGGGAACTCCAAGCTTCCGGTGGTCCGCCCCCGTCGCAATGACGACCGTCTTCGTCTCATAGGTCTCTTTTTCGGTGACGACGCGCTTCAGGGAAACAGCCCCACTGCCGACGGCTGCCTCATAAGCGGAAGCCGGTTCTGCTTCGGATTCCGACGCGCCTGCTGCCGCAGCAGTCTCTGCAGACACCTTTTGTCCACTGTCTTCAATAGAAGAAACGCGGGCCGTGACAAATTCCGCGCCGAGGGCTTTTGCATGCTCTTCGAATTTTTCCCCAAGCTCAGCGCCACCGATCCCGTTGAGTCCGGGGTAGTTTGCCACCTCGTAGGTCGTGGCGATCTGACCGCCGCCCATGGGATTGTCAGAAAGCACCAGAGTTTTGAAGCCGGCACGCACTGCGTATATTGCCGCCGTAAGCCCCGCCGGCCCGTTTCCGATGATGATTGTATCGTAGATTTCTGCCATATTTCCCGTTCTCCTTTCCCTCCAACTATCCGGGAAAGGTCATTCTCACCGGTTCGAAAGAAATTTTCCGTTGCGGAAGCAACTTCTGCTGCCTGCCCAAGTATACAATAAATAGTACCGCGTTCACAATATCTTCCCATATCTTTTACTTGAAATACCGTCCGCCCCGTGCCATAATGCGGGTAAGAAGACGTATCAGTACCCGTCTTTTCGAATTGGAGGTGAAGCCCATGAATCTTGCAGGCGTATCGATGAGCGCTTCCGGTCTCACGACCAGCAGCACCCAGAATTCAGTCGGCGTGGCAATGCTGGGAAAGTCCCTGGCTGCTGACCAGCAGATGGCAGCAAGCACAGTCGGCATGATTGCACAGGCACCGGCTCCCTCACTCGATCCCAATGTCGGCCAGCATTTCGACGCATCTGTGTGAGCCCACGCAGATTTCGGATCGGATGAAAACACTACAGATGAAAAGCCCCGCGGCGCGCAGCGCCGCGGG
>OMTX01000015.1 GCA_900314085.1 uncultured Lachnospiraceae bacterium
ATCTTGTCCGTGATCTGGTTCGCGTACTCCTCGCTCTCCGCCATCTTCTCGAGCTCATCAGAGGAGAAGATCACGGAAACGTCCTTGGAGCCGGCATTTGAAAGCTTCTCCTGCTCATCGGTCGTATTGCCGACATAGAGGTCAAAGTCCTTGTATTTCTCGCGCAGCTTCGAAAGCAGGTCCTGAGCCTTCTTTGAAAGCTTCTTTTCATTCGTCTGGGAAATGCCTGTGGTCGCGGTATCATTTTCCGCGCTCCGGATATAGCGGTCGTATTTGGAAGAAACCCCGGATGAAGAGTCGTCTGTCTTCTTTACAGCAGAAGCGTCCGTCTTTTCCGTCTTGTCAGCGCCCTTCGCAGCGGACTTCTTATAAAGCCCGTTTGCAGCGTCTGCGCCAATGGATGTGAGATAGGCTGAATTGTTGATTCCGAGTGACATAGTGCTTTTCCTCCTTGAAAACTGTGCCAAATCCTTTTTCTATGACTAATGTAAAGCCCGCGCCACTCCCGGCACGGATGGTTTTCTGAATGTATTATCGGCAAGACGCGGGCTTAAATCCACTCCCTGAAAATATTATTCATGTATTTTTTTGTACTTTTTTTGCAGTGTGGTGGATGTTTGTCCCGGAATTTGCTTTTCAGCACTGCCAAGCGCCGCACTATGGTGGAAGTTTGTTGCCAAGTCCCCCACATAGCGCAGCAGGCGCATATTTACAGGAAAAATACAGGCGGATTTGCGCTTTGCCCCGGCCGCCCCTCTGCTATAATTTTAAAGTCTGCAGGGTAAAGGCTCTGCAGATGTGTGAAGACTGCAGGCAGCCGGAACGCGGCACAAGCGCGCCCGGCTGCAGAAGACAATATCCGCCAAATATAAAAGCGCTTACAATAAAAGGAGATTCAGGTGAAAACGAAAAAGATCTTCCCGCAAATCGACGGTTTTGTCCACGGGGGCGACTACAACCCGGATCAGTGGCTGGACCGGCCGGACATATTGGAGAAGGATATTGAATACTTCAAGGAAGCCGGCATCAACTGCGTCACGCTCGGCGTCTTTGCCTGGGCGGCGGAGGAACCGGAGGAGGGGCGCATCGAACTCGACTGGCTGGCGGATATCATAGACAGGCTGTATGAGAACGGGATTTATATTATTCTTGCAACGCCTACCGGCGCCCGGCCTGCCTGGCTGGATGCGAAGTACCCTTCCGCCATGCGCTGTGACGAATACGGTGTCCGCGCCCATCACGGCCTCCGCCACAACCACTGCATGCAGTCGCCGGAATTCCGCGAGCGGGTGAAGGCCATCGACACCGCCCTGGCGAAGCGTTTCGCCAATCATCCCGGCATGCTCATGTGGCATATCAGCAATGAACTCGGCGGCTACTGCTACTGCGACACCTGCAAAAAGAAATGGCAGGAGTGGCTGGCGGAGCAATATGATCATGACATCGAAAAGCTGAACGCCGCCTGGTGGACGGGCTTCTGGTCCCACCGCTTCAATGACTTTTCCCAGATCGAGCCGCCCTACGCGAACGGGGAAACGGCTCTGCTCGGCATGAATGTAGACTGGAGGCGCTTCTCGACCTGGTCGGCCACAGACTTCATGCGCTTCGAAATCGACACGGTGCACGCTGTAAAGCCCGATGTCCCCGTCACGACGAATTTCATGGAGCTCTTCTACGACTACGACTATCACTATATGAGCCGCTTCATAGATTATATTTCGTGGGACAACTATCCCGAGCTGCACAGGGGAACTGTTTCCGACGAAAAGACCTTCATAGACCGCTCTTTCGAGCACTCCATGTTCCGGTCCATGAAGCCTGACCGGCCATTCATGATGATGGAATCGGCGCCAGGCCTCGTCAACTGGCGTCCTTACAACAAATACCGCCGGCCCGGCGTCCACAAACTCATCTCCCTGCAGGCAGTCGCCGCAGGATCTGACACCGTCCAGTACTTCCAGCTGCGGAAATCCCGCGGGGCTTCAGAACAGTGGCACGGCGCCGTCATCGACCACATCGGAACCGACGACACCCGCGTCTTCCGGGAAGTCGCAGATACCGGGCGGGCACTTGCCGATATTGCAGAAGCTGCCGGAAGCATCTCGAAAAATCAGGCGGCCATCCTTTACGACTGGGACAACCGCTGGGCCATCGACAATTCCCAGGCCCTTTCAAATGAGACAAAGGCCTTCGATGAAACCTGCATATCTGTCTACGCGGAATTCATGAAGCTCGGCGTGGAACCGGACATCATTTCCCAAGACAGCGACTGGTCCTCCTACAAGGTCATCTGCGCACCGATGCTCTATCTGCTGCACGACGGGATCGGCGAAAAGATCGCATCCTTCGTGCGCTCTGGCGGTCAGTTCCTTTCCACCTACTTCACGGGATACGTAGACCAGACCACCCTGGCCCAGCTCGGCGGCTTCCCCGCCCAGGGACTTTCCGAGATCCTCGGCCTTAAGTCCGAGGAAATCGACACCCTCTACCCCGAGGATAATATAAAGCTCCGCCTCCTCGACCTGCCGGTCCGCACGGCAGAGGCCGGGGTACCGGAGTGGGCGGCGCCCGCGCAGCCTATAGTTCCCTACGGCGATACTGCCTGCCCCGTTTCGTGCTTCGACTTGAATTCCTTAACCGGAAAATCCGTCGCAGTCCACGACTATCAGGAGCTGCTCCGGGAAGTAGCCGCAGACACCGATATCCTGGCCGTCTACGAGAATGACTATATGGCAGGAACGCCGGCCATCACACGGCACGCCTTTGGAAAAGGCTGCGCCTACTACGTTGCCGCCCGCACAGACCAGGACGACATCCGCTTCCTCTATGAGGAGATGCTTGAAAACGCAGGTATTTCCTACGATCTCCTGCCTGCCGGCATTGAAAAGACGACGCGGTACGGAGAGACATCTGCCTACGACTTCTACCTGAACTGCACAGCAAAAGAGGTCTCCGTTCCGGGCGTTTCCGGAACGGATTTGCTTGGAAACCCGCTGTCCGGTGATACTCTGGTCCTGCCGGCCTGGGGAGCGGCGGTCATAAAACGCTAAGCATACGAAAGCCCTGCATATGAAAAAACGTGAGGGCGAGAAGATATGCATTGCGTATCTTCTCACCCTCTTGACTATCACCTCAATTGTGAATTAGGGGATAAATGTAAAAGCAAAGGCTATATTTCCACAAGTCTTGTCCAAAAGCCATCCGCTTTATGAAAAACAGGGGACAAATAAAAAAACTAAAAGATTAGTTCCAAAAACACCACCCTATAGCCGTTTTCTCGTCCAAATACAGGGGGCAAATGCAAAAATCAACGCATCAGTTCCAAAAGCGACCCACTTGCTCTTTTTTGATCAGCGGATTTCGATGCTGTCAATGGCTTCCGCCGGAATGACAAATTCCTGCACACCCATGTACATAGGAGCGACAGCCCCCTCATCAAAGACGAGGACGAGGTCGCCGTCACTATTGATGTAGAAATTCTGGTCGTCGGAAAGACCTGTGAAATCATCCTCCGGCATGTCGCTGTCGATGAAATAGATCGTATTATCGGGATCCGCGGCCATCCGCTCGCGCATCTGCTTCTGTACCTCTGCAGTAAGTGCGGCATCCCAGTCAGTGCCCTCCGCAAACATGTCGGAAAGGGAAAGCACATCCCCGGTCGATTTCTGAATACAGTAGGTCTTCATGGACTCTGCGGAATCCGCAGCCGTCTCCGTCGTGGAGAGCCCGAGGATCAGGAAATCCGCATTGTCCGTAAGTGTCTTTGAAGTGACCTCCACAGAATCTTTGGCCTGGCCGGACGTCTCGGCAACAAGGGCCTTGTAGTCATCAATCACCTTGTCGGCATAGGACTGAATATCCGCATTGACAGAAGCAGCCTTCCCGTCCGTGCTGCCGTTTTCATCGGCAACGACAGGGGTATCGACGGAAGCAGACATATCATTCGTGGTGTCCGAAAAACTACGGAATGTCATAACCTTTGCAATATTGCCGATGACCGGCACATGGCTGACCGCGTAGCTTGTCGAAGCAGTTCCATTGGCAAGAACGCCGGTCAGGGCAAGAGCGAAAGCGGCGGCAATACCTGCCCACTTAGCTACGGATGCCGCATGGAACCGGCGGATATTGCTCCTGTCCGCAGCAGTCTTTTCACCGCGGCCGTCTGCCGCTGCCCCGGATTCCTGCTGCATTGAAAGCCGAATGCGGCTTTCCAGATCCTCCGGCACCGCAATCGCCTCATAATCTCTTTTCAGATCATTCATATTCATGATGTATCTCCTCTTCCTTCTCCCTCCCGGTGCGCTTCGCACAGCAGGCAGGATCTTCTTGCTTCAGGGCTTTCCCTGCGTCACTCATCTTCCAGTTTGATTCGCAGCTTTTTCAACGCCCGGTAAGTAATGGTCTTCACCGTGTTCTCATTGAGATTCAGCGCGTCCGCTATCTCCCTGAGCTTGTAGCCCTCGAAATACTTGAGGACGACGATAGCGTGCTCCCGGTCATCGAGCTCCGAAAGAGCCCGGGCGAGATCCGTATTTTCATAGGCATCTTCCCGCCCGCTCTCCGGCACGCTGTCAAGGTCTGACGTCTTCTTTCCCTTCCGAATGGAGTCGAGTGCTGTGTTCACGGTGACGCTCATGAGATAGGACCGCATGCTCGAAGGCTTCCGGATGGCATCCGCACTCGCCATGGCTTTCACGACGGCATCCTGGACGACGTCCTCCGCGTCCGCCCTGTTTTTCACGTAGGTGAATGCCAGGCGGTACATGCTTTCATAGTTTTCAAGTATGGCATCTTCAAGCTGTTTCATAATGCTTTCCCTGCAAGGACTCCTGTTCTCATGTTCATATGTAAGACGCAGACACAGCAAAAATAGTTTCCGGATTTTTTATGACTATCATTTGCCAAAGTAAATTCCGACAGAATTATCGTCCTCTCTCTCCCAGAAGCATAGCAGAGAAGGGATTTCCAGGCAAAAAAAGCAGGGCTCCGCCGGAAGCCCTGCACAAATGCCCTTCTATTCAATGGAAATATCATTCAGCCCGGTTCTTTCTTTGCCGCTCCCGAAGCGGATCCAGTTTTCCCGCCGGATACACCGGTCTGCCGCTCTCTCTCACATTGCCTGCTCATACAGGCGCAGGATGTCCTCCTTCGTCGTCGTCCGGGGATTTACCGCAATATTGCCGCTCTTCATGGTGTCATCCGCCATGGCATCAAAGTGCTCCCTCGTGACGCCGACGTCCGAAAGCGTTGCCGGAATTCCGATATCGTGGTTCAATTTCCGGATCTCGTCTCCAAGCATGGAGGGAACGAAGCCGGCCGGAGCCTCGTGCGACGGCGAAATATAACCGGCAATTTTTCTGTACTTTCCCATATCCGCCAGGGCATTGTAGTCTGCAATGACGGGAAGAAGAATCCCGTTTGCCACCCCGTGGGCGACATTGAAGTAGGCGGAAACCGGGTGGCTCATGGCGTGGACATCCCCAAGCCGGGCCCAGGAGAAAGCAATTCCTGCATAGAGGGAGCCCTGCAGCATGGCAGCGGCGGCCTCTTCATTCGTCCGGTCCGCAACGAAAGCTCGGATGTTCCCGCCGATCAGCTCCATGGCTTTTTCGGACATCATCTCCGTAAAAGGCGATGCGGCCTTTGAAATATAGGATTCCTCCGCATGAATGAAGGCATCGATGCCGCAGGCGGCCGCAATGCCTGCCGGCGTCGCCGAAAGAAGCGCCGGGTCGAGAATCGCATATTTAGGAATAATATCATAGGAGCAGACCGTCAGCTTATAGTTCCGGCTATGATCTGTAATCACGGAAAAAGCCGTCACTTCCGAACCCGTGCCCGCAGTTGTCGGAATAGCAATCATGGGCGTTACAGGACCGGGCACCTTGAAGCCCTCGTAGTCTGCGACTTCACCGCCGTAGGTAACGACGACCGCCACGGCCTTGGCCACATCCATGGGCGACCCGCCGCCAAAGGCAATAATCGTATCGCCGCCAAAATCCTTATAAGCTGCCGCGGCCTTTGCCACGGTGTCCGTAGAGGGATTGCCCTCGATGTCCGAAAAGACGGCCGTCTCTATACCCGCCTCCTGTAAGCCGGAAATCACATTCGCGCAATGGGCGGTCTTTGCAAGATGCGGCCCCGTCAGGATGAAGGCCTTCTTCGCGGAAAGCTTCTTCGCGCACTCCGGCAGTTTCGCAAGAGAGCCCTTCCCGAAAATAATGTTTTGCGGAACCGAGAATGTAAATGTATCCATTTTTCTTCTTCCTTTCAAATACTATACACGGCGGCATGAAACGTCCGGCTCACAGCCAACAAAAAATGACGCAGAAAATCTAATCTTTCTGCGCCATTGCACTATTATTTTAGCCATTTGAAAAAGGAATTCAAGATGGAGAAATTGATTTTGCAAGCAAAAAAATATACCAAACCGTATTTTGTACCTGTATAGGCGCAATAAGCACAGCCCCTTCCGGAACTGGAATACTGCCTGCACCAGGGCCTTCAGATCTTCCCCCGGATTTCCTCATTCACCGCATCCACCTGCCCGCGGAAGGTTTCCGCCGTCATGACACGGGCATCGGCGGATGCAACAATGACACGCTCGACGCGGTCGGATGTGGCAACGGTCACGACAGCATCCTTCGCCCGGCGGATGGCGGTCTGCTCTATGTACTGGTCCGCCGTTTCCGCCGTTGCCGTGAAGACGACGTGAATATTGTGAAAGGTCAGGATTTCCGCAGCGTGGTTTTCCAGCAGGTAGGCGTCGTATACGACTATGACCTCCGCCCCCGTGAAGCCCGCATAGTTTGAAAGGACGTCATTCAGTGCCCCGCGGGCCGCGTCAATGCTGCGGTTTGCCAGTTCCCTCAGGTTTTCCCACGCGAAAATAATATTGTAGCCATCCACGAGCAGAAGGTCTGCCTTCGCAGGAACCCCCGCAGCTGCAGCAGACCTGCCTCCTGCGCCAGCAACGGCTCCCTGTCTGCCGGCCGTCCCATTTCCGTTTGCACCAGCCGTTCCATAGATTTTCCCGATTCGCTCTTCGTTTTTCTTCAGCTCCCGTGCTTCCTGCTTCCGCAGTTTTCTGAGTTCCTCTTCCCTCTTTCTCACCTTTTCGATATCCCGGTCACGCCCCCGGGGCTTTGCCTTCTGGTTTGCGCTCTTTCCGAGAGAGTTCATGATGGCGGTCAGATCTCTGCCTTCGCCCCTCTCCGGGCCGCCGCCGGAAACGAAACCGCTGCCCGTGTCTTCAGGCTCTGTGCTTTCCAGGACAGATGCCAGCAGCCAGCCGGCGCCGGGACCGGCCACAACCAAGCCTGCACCACTCTGCGCCTTTGCCCGGGCTGCATCTGTCCCGGAGCCTCCCGTCCGGCTTTCCTCTTTATCCGATTCGGAAGCCTCCCCTGCAGCATGCAATGTATTTTTTGCCGCTCCTGCCCTGCTTCGCGCATCTTTCGTTGCCCGCACCCAGGCATTTGCATCATAAGTATGTGTATGTTTGTATGTATATGGCAAGTGAACATTGTCCGCCACTTCGTCCCAGGGGATGAAGCCGCCGCCCTCATGTGTACAGAAGACGGAGCCTGTCGGATGCTCCGTATCCCGGTCAGGGTCATAGTTTGCGAGTTCAATGAGCTCTGCCGCCTTCGCTGCCGGCCGGTAACCCGCCGGTTCCAGTTCTATCGTGCCCTCGCCCGCCGTATAGGAGCGAAGGTCTGCCGCATAGCCGCTGATGGCGGCTGCCGGCGCCATGCCGCCAATGACAGCCGCACTTCCGTCAGGGGAAAGAACCGGAGCATCTGCTTCCCCGCCCATGGCACTGATATCCGTGAGGGCTCTGCCAACGCTCCCCTGCGGCAGCCGGATTTCAAAGGAAAGAACCGGCTCCAGGAGCACATTTTCCGCCCGCATCAGTCCCTGACGAAGGGCGCGGAGGGCAGCCTCCCGGAAGTCTCCGGGTTCCGTATGCTTGACGTGGCTCTTCCCGGAAATGAGCGTGATCCGTACATCCGTGAGAGGTGCCCCCGTCAGCACGCCTCGCAGGTCTCCGGCAGCCGCCGCCCCGTACAGAGAATCTATGACCTGACGCTGGTACGTCCTGTCCAGGACATCCGTCGGGCAGGCACTTTCTATGACAATTCCCGATCCAGGGGCTCCCTCTTCCAGCAGCAGATGAACCTCCGCATAGTGCCTCAGGGGTTCATAATGGCCAGCTCCTTCCACTTTCCCGCGGATCGTCTCCGCGTAGACGACCCGCTCCGGCCCGAAAGAAATCGCTATACCGAACCGGTCGGCAAAGGTTTTCTGCAGGATTTCCTCCTGCAGGGCACCCATGAGGCGGAAATAGACTGCCCCATCCGCCGCCGTTTCCACGGAAAGCCCGGGTTCTTCCTCAGCAAGAGCAGCAACCGCCGTCCGGAAGGCACTGTCCTCTACGTCATCTCCCGGAATGACGCGCGCCTTCATCACAGGGGCAACCGCCGGCTGCAGGGCATCCGCCTCTGCTCCCAGCCCCTGTCCCGCGTAAGTCTGCGTGAGGCCGCACACGGCAACGACATCGCCGGGAAAAGCTTCCTGAACGCCTGTATACTTTTCCCCCGAATAGACGCGAAGCTCTGTCACCTTCTCCCGTACAGGATTTCCGGAGCCCTGTGTACCGTCTGCCTCTGCAGCCTGCCCGGTCCTCCCGGTAACGATCTCATCCCGCACGTGCAGGACACCTCCCGTCACCTTCAGAAAGGTCAGCCGCTTGTCCGCATTTGTGATGCCAAAGACACGGGCAGAGAATGGATTGGTATCGTTTCCACGGCCCCCTTTAATGTGTTTTCCGGCTTCATCTGCAGTCCCTGTTTCACTGCCAATGCCAGCGTTCTGCCCAATGACTCTGCCCTTTTCCGGATCCGTCGCCAAGAGCCCTTCGATGACGCCTTCGATCCCCTCCCCTTTCAGGGCAGACCCGAAGTTTACCGGCACGAGAAGCCCTCTGTTGTATAGGTCACGTACTGCCCCGTCCGGCAGAGTCTCTGTCTCCAGATAGCTTTCCAGCAGGCTTTCGTCCAGAACCGCCACATCCTCCGCTGCGCTCCCGTCAGCGATTGCCTCTGCAGGGATACACTGAGCGCCCAGCTTTTCCTGTATTTCAGCCAGCAGGGCAGCCCTGTCGTATCCCGCGAGATCTGTTTTGTTCACAAAAAGAATCGTCGGAATATGATAGCGGTCTATGAGCTTCTTCAAAAGAACCGTGTGCCCGTTCACCCCCGTAGACGCCGATACAATCAGGATTGCCGCATCGAGCACCGAGAGCACCCGCTCCGCCTCTCCCGAAAAATCCGAGTGCCCCGGCGTGTCGAGCAGGGTAAAGGGGCGGCCGGAAAGTGTGAGAACCGCCTGCTTGGAGTAGACCGTGATTCCCCGCTCGCGCTCGATGGAATTGCTGTCCAGGAAGGACGTGCCCTTGTCCACGCGGCCCGCCTGCCGGATTGCGCCGCCTTGAAGCAGCAGCTGCTCGGACAGAGTCGTTTTTCCTGCGTCTACATGAGCCAGTATTCCGAATACGGTATTTCTCATTTCATTAAATCCTCAATCCCGCAGGTGTATATCGAATACGCGTTCGATATACTGATATATTACTCTGTTGATCATTCGATGTCTACCGGTCACTTCTCACAGAAAAAGTACGTACGAACTTTACAGGATGCACAATTTCACAATCCCCTCTTTATAGTTCCCGCCCCGAATTTGGCGTTGACATAGTCTTCCATAGCGTCCAGCTTCTTTTGTTCGGCAGTCTTTTCCTTGTAGTCGAAAATATTCATCTGCCGGTTTTCCCCGTGGTCGAGGTTTGTGACGCCGACGCCGACGAGGCGGACACCAAGCCCTTCCCCGAAAGCGCCGCCACTTCCTGCAGTATTGAACGAAATGGCAGACGGGGCAGCTCCACCAGCCTCTCCCGTCCGGACAGCCGGATGACCTGCACCCTCTCCATAACACAATTCCCTCAGCAGCCGTCCTGCCGCCTCTTCGATCACCGGAGCACTGTCTGTCGGAGCAGAAAGCGGCATCTGCCGTGACTTCCTGTGAAAATCCGACGTCTTGACGGATACGACAACCGTGCCGCCGTAGAGTCCCGCCTTCCGCAGACGGCGGGCAACGGACTCCGAAAGCTCGTGCAGCAGTCCGGGTGCCGTCTTGTTGAAATTTGCATCCACAATGTCTTTTGCAAGCGTCGTCTCATTTGAAACGCTCTTCGCCTCTTCGCGGACCGACTCCACCGGACTGTCGCTCAGCCCGTTGGCACTATTCCAAATGTAGGCGCCTGCCTTTTCCCCGAGAATCTGCTTCAGAAACCTTTCGTCCGTCGCCGCAGCTTCGCCGATTGTCCGGATTCCATACGACCGCAGTTTTTCCGCCGTCTGCTGCCCGCAGCCGAACAGCTCGCCCACGGGAAGCGGCCACATTTTCTGCGGAATTTCGTCCGGATACAGGGTGTGTACCCTGTCCGGTTTCTCGAAATCCGACGCCATCTTGGCAAGGAGCTTGTTTGTTGAAACACCGATATTTACGGTGAATCCAAGGGTTGTTTTTATTTCATTGCGAATCTGGTGCGCCAGGGAGAGGGGAAAGCCCCACTCTTCCGTCTCAAAGCCCCGGTACAGGTCTTCCGTCCCCGTCACATCCATATACGCCTCATCTATGGATGCCTGCTCCACAAGATCCGTATACTTTTTCAGGATAGCGATGAACTGACGCGAATATTTGCGGTACGTTTCAAAGTCCGCCTGGACAAGGACGAGGGTCGGGCACAGGCGGAGTGCCTCCGCTACTGTCATCGCCGTCCGGATCCCGTACTTCTTTGCCGGAACTGATTTTGCCGTGATGATCCCGTGGCGCGTTTCTTCGTCGCCGCCGACTGCAGAAGGAATGGTTCTGAGGTCCAGGGCACCCGGATCCTCGTGCAGGCGTTTGACAGCCGACCAGGACAGGAAGGCGCTGTTGACATCTACATGAAATACCGTGCGCATATGCCCTCCTCCTTTCCGCTGCCTGCCGCCGCAGGAATTCCGCTGCCATTACTTTGCGTTATAAATACAGGGTGTTGATTTACGCCTCAATCAACACCCTCTCCGTTCCAGGAAGGGATAAAGGACGTTTTCGCCGTCCCGCCTTCCTGGGTAAACCCGTTTTGTATTCCGATGTTGATGGCAAAATCAAGAAGCCTTTCGTACTCCCTTTTTGTCACTCTTCTGCCCAGATTGGCGAGATCCGCATCCATCGGGTTCCCCCTGCCGGCCTCTTGTTGTCTCTCCAATTGAGCTGTAAATACCGGCATCGGGGTGTACTGGTTCATAATACTGATATAGATGCTGTCTCCGTATCGCTCGTGCAGGAAGGAAAGCACGCGTTCGCTTTCGTGGACATGTCCGGGAAGAAGCAGGTTCCGCACGATGACGCCCTTTCGGATCAGCTGCCCTCCCGGCGGATATACACCCTGCCGGCAGGCGCCTGTCTTTCCATCTTTCGTCCCCATATCGTCTGCCATTTTTCCCTCATATGTCAGCGTCTCTGCCAGTCGCTGTTCTTCAACTGCTTCAGAGCAATAATTTCCTTCCGCGGGGGACTCTGTAAGCTGCTGCTTCACCTCTGTTTTCATTGGAAAGGGTTCTTCCGTATAGAATTCTGCCTCTCCCGCCTGCCGCACCATTTCGTCAAGGGCTGCCGTCGCAATCGCCGGATAGTCCGGCGCCTTTGAAAGCTTTGCCGCAAGTTCCGGCGTGGCGTATTTGAAATCAGGCAGATAGACATCGACGAGACCGTCGAAAAACCGCAGGGTTTCCGCCTTTTCGTATCCGGAGGAGTTATAAACGACAGGTATCGTAAGTCCTTTTACCTTTGCTGTTTCCAGCGCCGCAGCAACCTGCGGGGCGTAGTGGGCGGCCGTGACGAGGTTGATATTGTTGGCGCCCTCTGTATTCTGCAGGCGGAGCATGATTTCCGCCAGTTTTTCTATGGAAACGGTCTTTCCGGGCTGGTTCTCCCCGTTCCTTTGTGGATTTGCCCCCTTTTTGTCTGTATATCTATGTGTATCTTCCGCTCCGTTGTTTTTTGATTCGGAAACGTGCGAAATGGCCGCATTCTGGCAGAAGACGCAGCCGAGATTGCAGCCGGAAAAGAAAACGGCTCCCGATCCGCGGGAGCCTGAAATGACCGGTTCTTCCCAGAAATGCAGGGCAGCCCTGGCTATGACCATCTGCTCCCCTGCCCCGCAGGCACCTGTCCCGGTTGTCCGGTCGGCGCCACAGTTTCTCGGACAGAGGGTGCAATTCCTCATCACCTTTTCAACAGCTTTTTCGTTCATGCGTTTCCGTATTTGTACGCGCTGATCCTGTTGACGGAACTATCCACAGGCTATTTTTCCGTCTACAAAAAGAGGATTTCACACGCAACGCGTATTATATTAGTCATAAATCAGCGATTCCTGTTCCGCAGCCTCTGATTACCCTCGCAGCAGCAGGTTCGCGGCGCAGAGTTTCCGACCGTCACACCTCTTCTGCGAGCTCGCGGACCAGGCTTTCTGTCTTCTCCCAGCCCAGACAGGGATCAGTGATGGACTTTCCATAAACGCCTTCGTCAATTGTCTGTGCCCCGTCCTCAAGGTAGCTTTCGATCATCAGGCCCTTGACGAGACGATTGATGTCGCCGCTGTGACGGCGGGAATGCATGATGTCCTTTGCGATGCGGATCTGCTCTTCGTAGTGCTTGCCGCTGTTGCTGTGGTTCGTGTCCACAATGACGGTCGCGTTCCGAAGGTGCATGTTTTCGTATAGCTCATTCACGCGCTGCAGGTCTTCATAATAATAATTCGGCATCGTCCGCCCGTATCTGTCGACGGATCCGCGCAGAATGGCGTGGGCATACTGGTTTCCTGTCGTCTGGACCTCCCACCCGCGGTAGACAAACCGCTGGCGGTTCTGCGCCGCATAGATGGCATTCATCATGACGCCCAGGTCACCCGATGTCGGGTTTTTCATCCCGACCGGAATGCCGACACCGGAGGAAACGATGCGGTGCTGCTGGTTTTCGACGGACCGCGCGCCAACGGCGACGTAGCCGAGGAGGTCGGAGAGATAACGGTGATTTTCCGGATACAGCATTTCCTCCGCGCAGGTAAAGCCTGTATTCTTCAGAATATCTGTGTGCAGCTTACGTATGGCAATGATGCCGGCCAGCATATCCTCTTCCTTCGTCGGATCCGGCTGATGCAGCATGCCCTTATAGCCGACGCCCTTCGTCCGCGGCTTGTTCGTGTAGCAGCGGGGAACGATGTAAATCTTGTCCTCCACCTCATCAGAGAGCTTTTTCAGCCGTTCCATATAGTCGAGCACCGCATCTTCGCGGTCCGCAGAACACGGCCCGATGACTAATATAAAGCGCTTGTCTTCCCCGCGGAATATAGCTGCCAGCTCATCATCACGCCGTTCCTTGATTTCCTTCAGCTGGCTATCCAGGGGAAACTGCTCCTTTAACTGCTGGGGTTTCGGCAGCTGCCGGATGAACTCCATCTGCATCTCCATATGCATCGTCCTTTCTCTGGCGGGCACCAATCGTGCCGATTTTTTAACTTTCCCCTGCGCACTCCGGCTGTCCCCCGGCCGTATCGCTGTGCACAAAAATAGGCCTGGAAAGAAATCTCTTTCTCCCCGGGCCGTCCCTTCCTTGGCAGATACTATATCATATTTCAGCTTTTTATGAAACGCAAAATCAGCCGATTTGCATGTACCCGCTTTGCTTGTAATAAAACTGTATATGTAGCTTTGTATGTATATGTAAATTTTTAACCGTTTTATATATTGTCTTTATGTCACATATTTCTCGTATTTTGATACATTTTCTTTAATGTATATTTATACTGGTCTGTATATACATTTTGACGCTTTTATTACAACGTGTTCATATACTGTTGTGTTTTTATCAGTATGTTTGTACTTATATGTCGCTTTAACTTTTTATTTGCATTATAATTGTGCATAATTTATAATGCATATGTCTCCATTTTTATATGTGCTTCTTCATGTTTTTTATATATCATTTTATATGTATTTTTATATATTTTTGTCCGGGTTATTACATGAGCGCTGAATGAAATTCGCGTTCAAAAGATATCTGTATGTTTATACATTTTTATGTATGCTATATATACAGCTGGCAAAAGAAAAAATCTGCTACTCCAACTCCTAAAATATAGAAGAATTTATCTTGTATGGATGTTTATGCACATCTTGATCTGTATCTTTGAAATGTTTGAATCATTTGATTTTCAATGCAGAGCTCCGATTTTTTTGTAAATACGGATCCGATATTCAGTTGAGGGCCGCCTGATAAACGCCGGATCTTGATCTGCAAATAAAGCGTCTGGATTTTCAAATAATATATGTATACTTATATGTGCTTTAATACTCAATTGCATAGATTATCTGAACATAAATTTCAGCAGAATAGAGCGAGATAAGTTCTGTAAAGAATGCATATTATTATGTATTTAAATACGTATTTTTATATATTAATGCGGTCTTGTTTAATGTATGTTTATACATTTCTGTATCGTTATCTTGAAATGTATATACCCACATTGTTATAGGTACATGTACAATATTATAAAGCGTATTTTTATGCGGTCCTTTATATGTATGCGTATCTTTCGGTTTGGATGTCGTATATTATATATTTTGAAGCATATTCAGGCGCTTATAAAAGCACATTGTGATGTACCTATGAATGAACACTATAATAAATATATAGAAATCCTGCTTTATATGTATGTGCATATTGTATTGTATATTATGATGTTTATTAGTGTGTCTCAATATGTGCTTAGTTGCATTTTTAAAATCACGAAAGCATAATTGACAGGTTTTGAGCAGTTCAAAATGCCCTGTTTATGCGGCTTTCAGGAAAAATATTCCGTCAAATCGATTTTCGGCAGCAGAAAATGTACAACAGTGCGAATGGAGGGCAAAAAATGTAAAGAAATAGGCCCAAAGAATTTCAAAATATCCGGGACAAAGCAGAAAATATTTTTCCAATACACAGGGGATTGAACGAGACCAAAGCAAAAGAATGGCAAAAAAACAGACATGCAGAAGTTAGAGAGAGCACAACATATGTGTGCATGTTTTTATACATATATGTTTGAGTGGCAGAGTGTATAGTTAAGAGGGTAGTAAAAACAATGTGTAATATATGTATACGTCGTAAGCTGAGTATTTAAAAGTGAAGGAAATATAATATGTATATGCATAAATAGCAACAGCGGAGTATGTGCAAGCGTATCAGTAAAGGTATAAATAACGCATCTATATATATGGGAATATATAAAGAAGAAAAGGTGCTTGTTTATAAGCCTGCGTATATGGTATAATTCCATAGATTGAATAAATGCGTGAAAAAAAGATATTTCATTCCCGGGAAGAAGCAAAATCAAAGGCAAATACGCTGCCAGGCATAGGATTTGCATTTCTCATAATGAAATCACATGCAAGGCTATAAAGCCCGGATGCCATACCCTGGAAAAGCAAACACGTAAAAAAAGGAAAAATATGGAAATCATAGCCATCGCAAACCAGAAGGGCGGCGTCGGAAAGACCACCACAGCCCTGAATATCGCCGATGCCCTGAGACATTCGGGCTATACCGTGCTCTTCATAGATGTTGATCCGCAGGCCAACTCAACATCCTCATACAAGGCAGTCATAGAGAATACGTATACAGCCCAGGATCTCTTCGAGAAGAAATGCAGCGCAGATGAAGCCATACAGCACACGGAATTCGGAGATATCATAGCCGGAGATCCGGGCCTGTCCACCATAGAGATGGACGTGCAGAAAAAGATGGGCGGCTTCCACCTGCTGAAAAAAGCCCTGGGAAAGATGAAAGCGTCTTATGATTTCGTGATTGTTGATACACCACCCAACCTTGGTATCTATATGCTGAATGCCCTGATCGCGGCAGACAAGGTCATCGTCCCGATCAAGGCGGAAAAATACGCTATAGACGGCCTGCAGCGCCTGATTGAAACCATCAGCGACGTGAAAGAGGAGGAAAATCCCGACCTCGAAATAGCAGGTATCCTGCTGACCACCTACGACAAGCGGAATGAACTCGACCGGAAGCTCTGGGATACCCTGCCGGAAGTCGGCGAAGCGATTGGAATGCCCGTATTTGAAACGCCCATCCGCATTTCCCAGGACGTCAAAAAAGCACAGGATCAGATCCAGTCGCTTTTTGACAGCTACCCGAACTCCAACGCGGCCTATGATTATGCCCGCGTTACAAAAGAACTCATAGAAGGGGACAAGTAATGGCAAAAGCAAAGCAGCCGTCTGCAGCGCTCAGCATGTTGAAGCAGATGTCAACAGATCGGCAAAAAGAATCAAAAACCAAGACTGCAGCTGAGAAAGACACGGAAAAGACAACCGAAGTCAAAGCTGCAGTAAAGACAACCGCTTCCGAAAAAGCCGGGGCAAAGGACGCTGCAGCAGACCGGCAGCCCGCAGCAGAAAAGGCGGGAAGTGAAAAGCGGGCGGAACAGGCTGCATCAAACACAGACAAACCCAGGAATGAGACTGCTTCCCCTGCAGACCGCGAGGAAGGAACCATTGACCGGGCAGCCTATGAAGCCCTGATAGCGGAGAATGCCCGTATCCAGGCGGAAAAAGAAGCTGCAGAGCAGCGGGCAAAGGAAAAAGACGCAGAAGCCCGCCAGGCAGCTCAACGTGCGGCTACAGCGTCAAATGCAGGGACTTATCAACCGAACCCGGTCTACGCAGGCGGAAACGGTACCTATCTGCAAGCTGGAACCGGCTACGGAATGGAAAACTACGCTTACGGCGAGAACGGACCTGCTGTCGTAAAGCCAGGCAAGACACAGTTCCGGAATATGGTAAAAGAGAAAAAGAATGTCCGCAAGAACTTCCTCCTGACACCTTCCAATTCCGAGCATCTGAAGGAAGAAGCGGAAGATCTGGGGACATCTATGAATGATCTGCTGAACCTCATTCTGGAAGACAGATATAATTAATGCATAATTCATAATGCATAATAGATAATTAAAAATGCATGTACCAAGGTCGTGAAAAAACAAAAACAAAGATTACCAGTTTCACTTCATGAAATGCCTTAAGATATCCTGTCTTTGACACACACACAAATATATTGATTTAATACAACAAGAATTCTTTTTTTTTCTTGCAGCAGGCCGGACGCCTTGAAGGACAAGGAATTCATAATTTTTTAAACGACAAAGAGGGGACGAATTCATACGCAATGCGGTAGATTTCAAAGCCGCAAAAAGGCTGATTGAACGACAGAAGAGGGGCGGAAATCCTGCTGAAAAGCAGACGCATTGGGTATTTCAACGCGCCTTTGGAGTTGTAAATCGACGACAATCCGGAAGATCCTGCAGACAAATCGGGAGATTTGGACGACAAAAAGGGGACGGGAGAACGGTGCCGATCCTCTTCGGGAGCAGGTCGGCAGAGTCCGAAAAAGAATATTTAGCAGAAACATAATTCCACTCAAGAAATAGTTGGTTTATTCGTAAATCAACTCAATTTAAAGTATAAAAGGCGGTTGAAATTAAAATCAACCGTCTTTTCTTATAATATTTATCGAACACGTGTCTTAAGGAAAGCCCGTATTTTGCAAGGCTAGAGACTTTCGATCGAAAAATCAGACGCAATGCGTTTAAAAAATCTGCCAAAATTTTGTGGGGATTTTTGTGCAAGATTTCAAAGTGCAGACAAAAAAGGGAGACGTTGCAGACGTGGCAGGGAGAAAGTGCAGACAAAAAGGGGAGGGTGACGACATCACGGGGAGAAGGCTGGCGCCCGCTCCAAATCGGCGGCGAAATCGCGCTTGAAAGGCTGATTTGTAAGGCATATAATCTCAAATGTGAATATTTCGAAGACAAAAAGGGGACACTCCGGAAGGCACGGTTTCTGCGGCTTCCGGAAGGCAGATTTCCCAGAAAGCCGCTTTTTTAAACGCAGTTTTGGAGTCGGTTGACGGACGGAAATCCCCTTTTTGTCGGCACTATTATAAGAAACGGAGAGCCCCGATGGCAAATGAAATCGTCCTGGCGGACCGCGACTACAAACGCAGCAATTTCCTGATTTCCACGAAATACAAGGCTTCGCTGCTGGAGAATCGCCTGATGGCGGTCTCGCTGTCGAAGATTTCGAACAGCGAATACGAGGAGGACGCCGGCGGAAACCTCATTGTCCACATGAAGGCGTCGGAGCTGAAGAAGCTCTTCAATACGAATTCCGGTTCTTTCTATGAAAAGCTCGACGCCGTCTCCCAGGTGATGACAGGGCGGTCGCTGGGCTGGACGAACCCGGAGGAGCACTCCTTCCAGTACATCGCCCTCGTGACGAAGGCATCCTACGCGGACGGCGTCTTTACCATTGAATTCAACCACCACCTGAAGAAGTATATCAAAAACCTGACGGAAAACTTCACGATCCTGAACCTGCCGACGATGCTGGCATTCAAGTATGATTCAAGCTTCCGCCTTTATGAGCTCCTGAAGTCGAAGGCGTACAGCCCCCGCGGGAAAATCGACACCGGTGTCTACCATATCGATTTCGACCTGGCGGAGCTGAAGCTGGAGCTCGGCGTCGTCAATGCGAACAGTGACCGCGTGCAGCGAATTCTGAATGGGGAAGAGGCACCGAATTACGAAAAGGCCGTCGAAGCAGCGCCCGAGCGCACCTACGACCGCTGGTCCGACTTTAACAACCGCATCCTGAAGAAGGCGACGAAGGAGATCAACGAAATTTCGGATATCTTTATCACCTACGATACCCTCGGCTCCGGCCGCGGAGGGAAGATCTACAAGGTCCTCTTCACGATCGAGAAGAAGTCCGTCCTGCAGAAAAAGGAAGAGAATAATTCAAAGCGCCGCGAACTCTCGAAGGACGAGAAATTCGAGTTTCTCGATGAGATGCGGGACATTTTGGGGCAGGGCTTTAAGACGAAGGATCTCGACGCCATCGCAGAAGCGGCGGACTTCGACATGGAAAAAATCCGGAAAGCCTATGATTCCCTCGCTGCCAGCCGGACGACCGTTGACAACCCGACAGGCTTTCTGATTTCTGCTGTCCGCGAGGGCTACACTGCGGTCCCACCGCGTGAGGCTGCCGGAAATTCTGCTGCGCAGTCCCGTGGAGGGAAAAGCGGGCAGGCAAACAGAAGCCGCAGCAGAAGGTCATCTGCTAATGCCTTCACGACAGACGGCATGGTAAATGACCACGACTACAATTTCGCCTCGATTGAGCTTCACATGCGGAATAAAGCTGACTGAAATGTGCATCGAAAAGCACAGCTGCATATAAACATACAGAAGGATATACATTCGGCACACCCTGCTGCATGCCGCCAGAAAGGCGGGACGCGGGTACCGATTGGGAAAATATTAGTCATGATTCGTTTTTTTGCATTGGTTTCGCGCCTCAAGTACATCGACCGCTGGGCGCTGATGAAAAATTCTTCCAATGAAAATCTGGCGGAGCACTCCCTTGAGACCGCCGTCATTGCGCACGCCCTCTGCATCATTGGGAACGAGCGGTGCGGAAAAAAGCTCGATGCGGATCACGCCGCCGTACTTGCCATGTACCACGACGCTTCCGAGATCATCACCGGAGACATGCCGACGCCGATCAAGTACCTGAATGCCGACATCAAAAGCGTTTACAAGGATATTGAGAAGAAGGCGGACGCGCGCCTGCTCGAGGCCCTTCCGGAGGATCTGCGGACGCAGTATCAGCCTGTATTTGATCCGGGGGAGGAGTACGCCTACGAAAAGCGCCTCGTGAAGGCCGCTGACAAGCTCTCTGCCTATATCAAGTGCATCGAGGAGCGCAAGTCCGGCAACCGGGAATTTGAAAACGCAGAGAAGGCGACACTGCAGGCTGTGATCTCCATGAACCTGCCGGAGGTTGCCATCTACCTGGATGAGTGCATTCCGGCATATGAGCTGAACCTGGACCAGCTGAAGTGAAAACGAACAAAAACAAGCCCGTATATACAAGTACCCGGAAAAATGCACTTGCGGTTTGAACCGCAGGTGCATTTGTAGTATCATGGCATGGTTTGAGTTTTTCTTTTAAATGGAGGAACCATGGACTTTACCGAACTGAAACGCATGGCAAACGAGGTGCGGAAGAGCACGCTTACAAGCGTCTACTACGCGAAGTGCGGGCACCCGGGCGGATCTCTGGGCGCGTGCGATATCTTCACGTATCTCTTCTTTGAAGAGCTGCACATCGACCCGAAGAAGCCGCAGGATCCCGACCGGGACCGTTTCGTCCTTTCCAAGGGCCACTGCGCGCCGGGCTACTACAGTGCCCTCGCCCACAGAGGCTTCTTCCCCGTTGAGGACTTGAAGACCCTCCGCCATACGGGCTCCTACCTGCAGGGGCATCCGGATATGAAGCACATTCCCGGCGTGGATATGTCCTCCGGTTCCCTCGGCCAGGGCATTTCGGCGGCGGTCGGCATGGCGCTGGCCGGGAAGCTCGACAGGAAAGACTACCGCGTGTACACCCTGCTCGGTGACGGCGAGAGTGAAGAAGGGCAGGTCTGGGAAGCCGCCATGTTTGCGGGGAACCACCATCTCGACAACCTCTGCGTCATCGTGGACTGGAACGGCCTGCAGATCGACGGCACGCTCGATGAAGTGAATTCGCCCGTCCCTCTGGACAAGAAGTTCGAAGCGTTCGGGTTTCACACGCTTCTCATAGATGGAAACGATATGGAGGCTCTTGCGAAGGCCTTTGCGGAAGCCCGCGAGACGAAGGGCGTTCCGACGGCCATCGTCGCGAAGACCGTCAAGGGCAAGGGCGTCTCCTATATGGAAAACGCCTGCGAGTGGCACGGCAAGGCGCCGGGCGAGGATTTGTACAAAGTCGGCATGGCGGACCTGGAGAAAATCGGCGCCGCATTGTGACGACAGCGGAAATGACAGCACCAATCGGGGACTGTTCTGACGCCTAACTGAAAATTCGTTCCAAAGGAACGGTAAAAGGGCGTCAGAGCTGCCCACTTGCCTATAGAAAGACAGAGGAAATATGAGCGGAATAGCAACCCGGGAAGCATACGGAAAGACACTCGTGGAGCTGGGCAAAGAGCACAGCGACATCGTCGTCCTCGACGCGGACCTTGCGAATGCGACGAAGACGCAGTATTTCAAGGACGCCTTCCCTGACCGCTTCTTCGACTGCGGCATTGCGGAAGCCGATATGACGGGCATCGCGGCCGGGCTTTCGACCTGCGGTAAGGTGCCCTTCATGAGCTCCTTTGCCATGTTCGCCAGCGGCCGCAACTATGAGCAGGTGAGAAATTCTATCGGATACCCCGGGCTGAATGTGAAGATCGGCGCGACCCATGGTGGCATCTCCGTCGGCGAGGACGGGGCGACCCACCAGTGCCTGGAGGACTTCTCCCTGATGCGGGGAATTCCCGGAATGACCGTGATGTGCCCTTCTGACGCAGCCGAGGCGAAAGCGATGACGATTGCCGCCTATGAGCACGAGGGCCCTGTGTATATGCGCTTCTCCCGCTTCGGCGTGCCGGAGGTCCACGCGGAGGGGCATTATAATAATAAAAAATTCGAGATCGGGCGGGGCGAGATCCTTCGCAAGGGAACGGACGCAGCCATCGTGGCGACCGGCCTTCCTGTAGGCGCAGCCCTGGAAGCGGCCAAGGCTCTGGCTGCAAACGGCGGCCCGGACTGCATGGTCATCAATATGCCTACGATCAAGCCCATCGACAGGGAACTTCTTCAGAAGGCAGCGGCTGAAACCGGAGAGATCGTAACCGTGGAAGAGCACTGGATTTCCGGCGGCCTCGGCAGTGCGGTCCTTGAAGCCATCGCCGAGAACCCGGTTCCTGTGTACCGTCACGGCATTGACGATACCTTCGGCGAGTCCGGCCCGGCAGCCGAGCTCCTGCACAAGTACGGACTGGACGCGGAAGGAATTGCGGCGTTCGTGAAAGAACACGTGAAGTAAGATATAAGACATTGTGAAAAAAGCCCCCGGCTTCCGCCGGGGGCTTTTTGCGAGGGGACGGCACCTGCGAACCGAGCGAAGCGAGGATTGCAGGGGCGCCTCCGACGACGTGAAGGCAACAAAAAACGGGGGCGCTCTTTTCTGCCCGCCCGAAGGGCGGATGGCGAAAAGGCCGTCCCCGTTAGCTCACTGTTCTATCTTCCCCATCACTCCGCTCACCGCCTTGCCTGCGCCATAGACGAGCGCGATGTTGATCGGCAGCATGATGAGCTCTTTCGGAGCTCTGGAGATGACAGAGACGAGGAAGGGAGTCTTGTAGAGGAGGGAGAGCCAGAAGGAGTTGAGGCAGAGGCCGATGGCTCCCGTGATGACCGCTTCCGCCGCGATGACGCGGGGAAGGGCGAATTTCTTTCCGTGGAGGAAGAAGGCGAAGATCACGCCTGTCGCCAGGGACGAGAGCGTGAAGCCCGGAAAGAAGGGACCGGTCGGCTTGACGAGATACGCCAGAATGTCCGTGAGGGCGCCGACGATGCCGCCGAGATAGGGACCGAGCAGGGCGCCGGCGAGCTTGACCGGGATGGACTGGAAGCGGATCTCGATGAGGCTCGTGATCGGGATTTTGCCGACGAGACCCAACACGGTGCCGAGCGCCGTGAAGAGACCCGCGAGCGTGATGACGCGGATGCTTTTGACTTTTGACATGAAAAAACCTCCTTTTCAAACCCTGCAGATCTCGTGATACTGCAAGGTGCGAAAGGAGGTTCTTTTATATCTCGAGCCGGAAGGAAAGAGATCCGAACGATCCCGGGGCTTTATTAGTCATAGACCGGAATCAGGGGCTTCCTCCGCAGAGAAAATCGAACTGCCTGCATCTGCAGCAGCGGGATGCGGTCTGCGGAACCGCAGGAGAAGCCTTTCGAGGGGATGACTTCTTCCATTTCGTCCGGCGGGCGACTCCCTCAGTCCGCCGGCACTACAACGCTCCGCAGCCTAGTCTGCTTACATTTGGAAACGTGTTCAGTATAGGGCAGAAGAATGATGCTTGCAAGGGGGAAATTTACTTGCAAAAATATATATTTAAATATATACTTTACTCAGGAGGTGACCTATATGGTTGAGTGTGCAAAAATCTTTTCAAATGGCGGGAGCCAGGCAGTCCGGCTTCCCAAGGCGTGTCGGTTTGATGAAAGTGAAGTTTTTGTTCAAAAGATCGGCAGTATTGTCTTATTGAGCCCCAAAGATGATCATTGGGAGAGTATGTGGAGATCTCTGGATCTTTTTACAGATGACTTTATGGATGAGCGCAATGACGAGCTTCCGATGGAAAAGCGTGAAAGCCTATGAAATATATGCTTGATACAAATATTATTATTTATATCATCAAGCACAAGCCGGAAAGCGTCCATAGAAAATTTCAATCTGTCAGCCAAGAAGATATATGTATATCCTCCATTACGATGGCAGAAATGGAATATGGGATCAGCAAAAGCAGTAATCCGGACAGAAATCGGTTGGCGCTGGATTTGTTTCTTGTTGGAATCAATATTGTTCCATTTGATGATGTGGCAGCATCACAGTACGGCCCGATCAGAGCCTCTCTGGAAATGCAGGGAACACCGATAGGATCGAATGACCTTTTGATTGGAGCACATGCAAAGGCGCTGGGCCTTACGCTTGTCACAAACAATACGAGGGAGTTTGCCAGGGTAGATGGGTTAAAGCTGGATAATTGGGTCTGAAAAATAAAAAATGGGGCTGTGAAAAAACACAGCCCTCTTTTTATGCGGTAC
>OMTX01000011.1 GCA_900314085.1 uncultured Lachnospiraceae bacterium
GGCCGACTTCTTTCTTTCTTCTGGACTTCTTGTCCACGCCAAGGAATGCAGGCTCGAGACCGAGGGATCTGCACCGCTTGAGAATAGGGGTTTTATCGATTGCCATTTTTATTCTCCTATGTATACAGAATCAGAATATTACTAATGTAAAACGCCTGACTTACACGCGTCTCCGCTTGGGAGGGCGGCAGCCGTTGTGAGGAACGGGTGTTACATCAGTAATGGTCTGTACCTGGATGCCGTTTGCTGCGATGGCGCGGATAGCTGCCTCACGGCCGCTGCCGGGGCCCTTGACAAATACATCTACGGTCTTGAGGCCGTGGGGAAGGGCTGCCTTGCATGCTGTCTCTGCTGCAACCTGAGCTGCATAGGGAGTTGACTTCCGGGAACCGCGGAAACCGAGGCCGCCTGCGGAAGCCCAGGAAAGGGCATTGCCTTCTGCATCTGTAATCGTAACGATTGTGTTGTTGAAAGAAGCCTGAATATGTACCTGACCGTGCTCGACGTTCTTGCGTACCCGCTTCTTGTTGGTTTTCTTAACTGCTGCCTTGGGCATTTTTTTCTCCTTTGAATCAGACAGGCACTGCATATGCGGAAAGACGCCCGCCAAATATTGAGGCGGCCCGCATCAAATATCTCTGTCCGACAAAAACAAAATGATTATTTCTTCTTGTTTGCGACGGTCTTCTTCGGGCCCTTGCGGGTACGCGCATTCGTCTTCGTCTTCTGACCGCGGACGGGCAGGGACTTCCGGTGACGGATGCCTCTGTAGCAGCCGATTTCCTCCAGCCGCTTGATGTTCATCGCTGTGTCTCTGCGGAGCTCACCTTCAACGAGGATGCCGGATTTGTCGAGCGCGTCGGCAATCTTCTTCACTTCGTCATCTGTGAGATCCTTGACACGGGTATCGCCGCTTACGCCGGCTTCAGCAAGAAGCTTGTCTGCCGTGTTGACGCCGATGCCGTAGATATAGGTAAGACCGATTTCGATCCGCTTGTCACGGGGTAAGTCCACACCTGCGATTCGAGCCATTGATACTACCTCCTGATGGATGGTTCTTTAATTCCCTGCGGGTTTCGATAATGCCCGCTGCTTCATAAGCGCTTCCGAAAAATACCGCTCCGGATCTCTCCGGCCTGAAATGTGGGTAAGCCCCGGAAAACACTCATCTGGTGCACAGTTCCGCCTGGTATGAAGGGACGGAAATGTACAAAATAATAATATATGTAAATATAGCCTCGGAATACGTAAGAGGAATGTGCGATAAATCGCCATATCCCGGGCTACAGCCGCCAAGATAACGGCACGAAAATCGTGCCAATTACAGCACAAAAGGAAGCGACCGCTTCATACCGCCGCTTCCGAAAAATATGATTTCTGTGATCAGCCCTGCCTCTGCTTGTGCTTGGGATTCTCGCAGATGATCATGATTCTGCCTTTTCTTTTGATAACCTTGCACTTCTCACACATAGGTTTTACCGAAGAACGAACCTTCACGACGAACCTCCTTATCCGTTCCTTCTCAAAGCGTGCGTCAAATATTATAATCGGATGACTATCGCTTGTCAATCATTTTGTTTATTTGTCTCTCCAGACGATGCGCCCCTTCGAAAGATCATAGGGCGACATCTCAACCGTGACCTTGTCGCCGGGAAGGATGCGGATGTAATTCATCCGGAGCTTGCCGCTGATGTGGGCCAGAATCTGGTGTCCGTTTTCAAGCTCTACAGAGAACATAGCGTTCGGGAGCTTTTCAAGGACCTTGCCTTCTACTTCGATTGAGTCTGCTTTTGACAAATCACTTACCTCCTCTTAAGCGAGGACCTTTACTATTGCTTCGAAGACGTCGTCAGCGCTCTGGGTGCCGTCAACAGTCTTCAGGATGCCTGCCTTCTGATAATAATCAATCAGGGGCTGGGTCTGCTCGTGGTATACGTCGAGCCGTTTCTTCACAGTTTCAGGCTTGTCGTCATCACGGATGACAAGGGCTGCGCCGTCGTTGTCGCAAACGCCTTCCTTCTTGGGAGGCAGGGCAACGATATGGTAGGTAGCTCCGCAGACCGGGCAGAAACGCCGGCCGGACATACGGTTTACGATGTTTTCATCCGGAACCTCAACGTCCACTGCTGCATCCATTGCTGTTCCCTTCGCTTCAAGGGCCTTTGTCAAAGCCTCAGCCTGGGGAATGGTCCGGGGGAAGCCGTCAAGGATGAAGCCCTCCCTGCAGTCGTCCTGGGAAATCCGATCCATGACGAGGTCGCAGGTCAGTTCATCCGGAACGAGGAGACCTTTGTCCATGTAGCTCTTTGCCTTCTGTCCAAGTTCGGTATTGTCCCGGATATTGGCACGGAAGATATCGCCCGTGCTGATGTGCGGGATATTGTACTTCTCAGCCATACGTGCGGCCTGGGTGCCTTTTCCGGCACCGGGTGCGCCAAGCATGATGATCTTCATGGAAAGTGTCCCCCTTCTTAAAAAAGTTTAGTCAGCCAGGAATCCCTTGTAGTTCCGTACCAGCATCTGGGAATCGATCTGATTCAGTGTCTCGATGACTACGCCGACAACGATGATGATGGACGTGCCGCCGAAGCTTACGTTTGCCTTGAAGAGACCGTTCAGCGCGATCGGGATAACCGATACGATGGAAAGACCGATGGCGCCGATGAAGATGATGCGGTTCAGCACCGTCTGAAGGTAAGTGCTCGTAGGCTTGCCCGGACGGATGCCGGGGATGAAGCCGCCGGACTTCTTCAGATTGTCGGCAATCATCAGCGGATTGAAGGTAATCGACGTATAGAAGTAGGCGAATGCGATATTCAGCACTACATACAGGATGCAGCCGAGGCTGTAAATCCAGTTGTCGGTATCGAACCAGTGGCCCTCGGAAAGCGCATACAGAACGCCGTGCCAGAACCCCGTTCCCTCATTCTTGTGAACGAGAGTTGCGATGATGACAGGCGTCTGCATCAGGGACTGGGAGAAGATGACGGGAATGACGCCAGCCGTGTTCACCTTCAGGGGGATGTAGGTGGTCTGGCCGCCTACCATTGCCCTGCCCTGCAGCTTCTTCGAATACTGGACGGGAATACGCCGCTCAGCGCCCTGCAGGATGACGACAAGTACAACAACGCCGATGATAATGGCAGCAATGATAACGCCGGCCAGAATCATATTGGGAACGGACTTGCCTTTGATGAACTGATTATAGAGCGTCGTCATATCCTGAGGCAGGCGGGAAATGATATTGATGATCAGGACGATCGAAATACCGTTTCCGACACCCTGTACCGTGATGCGCTCACCGATCCACATCAGGATCATGGAGCCACCGGTCAGAGCCGCCGTCAGAAGAACGACACTGAAGAACTTTCCTGCAGCACCGCTGTAGGATGTGAGATAGCCGGACCGGCCGAAGCCGATGCCCATGGCAATGGACTCAAGCAGGGACAGACCCAGGGTAGTATACCGGGTGATCTGTACCAGTTTTTTCCTGCCGGCCTCTCCGTCCCGCTGCATTTCCTCAAGAGCGGGGAATGCAATGGTCAGGAGCTCAATAATAATGGATGCCGTAATGTACGGCGTAATGTTCAGCGCGAATACCGACATCTGCTCAAAGGAGCCACCGGTGATCGCCGTGAAGAAATTCAGCGAGTCGCCCAGATTTCCGAAAAGTTCTTTCAGAGCACTGCTGTCTACTCCCGGGATGGGAAGCTGGCAGCCCAGGCGGACGACGATCAGCATCAGGAAGGTGAAGAGCAGACGTTTTCTCAGATCCGGTATCTTGAATGCGTCGCGAATCTTTGACATCAGATCACCTCTGCTTTTCCACCAAGTGCTTCGAT
>OMTX01000014.1 GCA_900314085.1 uncultured Lachnospiraceae bacterium
ACCTCCTTTACGTCCGGCGGCAAGAATATGCGCCTTTACTACGATACGATTCCGGGCCTTGGCTGGAAGCTCATGATCCAGATTCAGAGGGACGAACTTGTGGAGCCGATTGCTCACATGACCTCTCTTCTGCTGCTGGTTTGCATTCTTGCTATTGCGGCAACGACTATCATCGTCATTTGGCAGGTCAACGGCATTGCGAAGAACATCAAGTCTGTTCAGCAGTTCTCGGACGGCCTGGCGGCAGGCGACCTGACCATTGACCAGCTGAAGGTCAAGTCCAAGGATGAGCTCGGAAAGATGGGCTCTGCCCTGAATGCCATGTACGGCAGCAATCGCGAGATGATCGGCAATATCGCCGACCACTCCGAGAAGATGTCCCGGTCCTCTATCGACCTTGAGAACGCTTCGGCAGAGCTCAATGACAAGTTCGAAGCCATCAAGGAATACATGGAAAAGATCAATGAAGCCACGACATCTTCCTCGGCCGCTACCGAGGAGGTCAACGCCTCTGCAGAGGAAGTCAATGCTTCCATGACCACCCTGGCCGGTGAGACATCCGAATCCGTCAAGGCTGCCGACGAAATCAAGAAGAGGGCGGCCCAGATTGAGGAAGAGTCCATTGCCTCGACAGAGTCCGCAAGGAAACTGTCCGAGCAGTTCGAGACCCAGCTTTCCAGCAGCATTGAGAACTCCAAGGTCGTTGAGAATATCGGCCAGATGGCGGACGTTATCGCCGGCATCGCCGAGCAGATCAACCTCCTCTCTCTGAACGCTTCCATTGAGGCGGCCCGGGCAGGTGAGGCCGGCAAGGGCTTCGCAGTCGTAGCCGACGAAATCGGAAAACTCGCAAACGAGACCTCGACAGCCGTCAAGAATATTCAGGATACGGTTCAGCAGGTACAGGATGCCTTCTCCGACCTCTCCGACAATTCGAAGGGCCTTCTCGGATTCGTCACGGATACGGTCATGCCTGACTACGGCAAGTTCACCGAGACAGCCAGCCAGTACGGGAAGGATGCCGAGTACTTTGCAAGTATCTCCGAGAAGGTCGCTTCTATGTCCGACGACGTGGAGGAGATTATGAAGCAGGTTTCCCTGGCTATTCAGAACATCGCCGAGTCCTCCCAGGATACGGCGGATATTTCTTCCAGCGTCCTGTCTTCCGTCGAAGAGGTTTCCGGAACGGTTACCCAGGTCTCCGATATGTCGCATGAACAGCAGACGATTGCGGATGACCTCGACAATGTCGTCAAGAAATTCAAGCTTGAAAAAGAAGCCTGATCAGATGCCCCGGTGCAGCGCGCTGCACCGGGTTTTTCTTGCTTCAACCGCTTCATCGTGCTATAATACAAAAGCGGTTTTTCGGCGCCCAGCATCTTGTCCTGAAGCGTCGGGTTCGCGAAAGACATTTAGGAAGGCAGGAAAAAAGAATAGTGGAACAGGCAGAGTTCAACAAGGTACGGCAGGCAGTACGTGAACAGTGCGGAAGAGAGGTAGTCATCCGTTTGGACAGAGGACGGAACAAGGTGGACATCGAGCACGGAGTCATCCAGAACGCATACCCCAGTGTCTTCACCATCCTTATTGATGCGGATGATGAAAAGAAACCCAATCAGCTTCTTTCCTTCAGCTATACGGACATCATCACGAAGGACATCCGCATGAAACTTTGCTGATTACATGAAAACTTCATACGTTTAATCCCCCGCAGGGTGGGCGCCGGAGGGCAGCTGCCCGGGCGGGGTTTCTTTTTTCCGGGACATCTGCCCGCTACCGGCCGATACATGCAGGTACAGAGAATCAGCAGTTGTTATCGCCGGAAATTCCGATGTGCTTTCCGGATATGTAATTATTTGGCTTCGAATGAATCATTTGTTGTGAAAAATATTATTATGAAAAAATCGAAGAAGGCAAAGAAGGTTCTCGCACCGCTTCTGGCAGCGGCTGCTGTTGTGACGTCTGTCCTTGGGGCTCCGCTTCCGGCCGGGGCGACGAATGCCACGATCAACAATCTCACAAATCAGAGCCAGGATCTGCAGAACTCCATCAACAGCGCGAATTCTGAACTCGTTGATATTCTGGCGGACATTGATGCCATCTCCGGGGAAATTGCTGAAAAGCAGCAGGAGATTGCCGATGCGGAAGCGGACATCGCTGCGGCTGAGGCTGCCGAGCAGCAGCAGTATGAAGCGATGAAGAAGCGCATGAAGTTCATGTACGAGAACGGCAACAAGTCGATCATCGAGATCTTTGTTGAATCGGACAATTTTGCCGACTTCCTGAACCGGGTAGAATACACGAATGCCGTCTATACGTCGGACCGGCAGATGCTGGATTCCTATGAGGCGACAAAGGTCGAGATCCAGGGAATGAAGGAGGATCTCGAGTCCGAGCAGGCCGATCTGCAGAGTCAGCAGAGCCAGCTTGCTGCCAAGCAGAATGCCCTGAATACAAAGATTTCCCAGATGAAAGCCCAGAAGCAGGACGTTGACGCTGCGCTTGCCGAAGCCAAGCGGAAAGCGGCCGAAGAGGCTGAGCGGAGGCGGAAGGCTCTGGAGGCTGAGAAAGCCCGCCAGCGGGCGGCCGCTGTTGCAGCGGCTGCGGAAGCAGCGCGGAGGCAGCAGGCTTCCTCGGGCGGATCATCTTCATCCGGTGCAGCGGATTCCGTTTCCGGAGGAAATTACAATCCGTCCCCGGTGACCAATATCAGCGGCAGCTCTGTTGTCGCCTATGCAAAGCAGTTCGTCGGAAACCCGTACGTATGGGGCGGCAATTCCCTGACGGAGGGCTGTGACTGCAGCGGCTTTGTCGTACAGGTATACAAGCACTTCGGCATCAACCTTTCCGGTTCCCGGAACAGTGCCTCTTTGCGGAGTGTCGGTCAGCAGGTTTCCTATGAGAATATGCAGCCGGGTGACATCGTCTGCTATTCGGGCCATGTCGGTATCTATGCAGGCGGCGGCATCATCGTGGAAGCCCAGAGCACGCGGGCAGGCATTACCTGCAACCGGCCGGTGACCTGCCACAAGATTCTCGCCATCCGCCGCGTTATTTAATTATCAGCAGTTTCATCATTTTCGGGGCAGGGGAAACCCTGCCTCCTTTGCTGAAAAGAACCGGACAGGGAGTTTCCTGTCTGCCATGAGGAGTGTATGCCTTGGCTCTTGTACTCATTATTCTGATCATTGCATTTGTGCTTGCGATACCCTTCATCGTCTGCGGCATGATCAATGAAAAGACCTGCCGGCGCTATGCCGGGTGGAACTGTCCCTACCAGCCGAGATATGACTACTATCAGGAAGATTACCCCAGGGTTCCGGTCAGTTTCATCGGCGCGCAGGGGGCGCGCCTCCGCGGATTTCTCTATCCGGCGTACGGAAAGATGGAGAATGCTCCCGCAGGCTTCGGAACGGCAGAAGAGGTTTCGCAGAGGATACGGACGTCCGCAGACGGCGAGCAGAAAAAGCTCCTTGTCTTCTGCCATGGCATCTGGTCCGTTCCCGAGGAATATATGATGCTGATTGCCTGGTTTGCAGATCACGGCTATTCGGTTTTCACGTATTGCGCGACGGGAGCCGGCTATAGTGACGGGACAAGCCTCAAGGGACTTCCCAATTCTCCGCTCGATCTTCATGCCGCACTCACCTATATCGAGGGCGACGACCGCTTCGCTTGTTATGATATCTTCCTTGCCGGCCACAGCTGGGGCGGCTATGCGGTCGGTGCCGTGCTCAACTTTTCCCATCCCCGGGTGAAGGCCGTCTGCTGTCTTTCCGGGTTCAACTCCGTGATGGAGGTTACGGGGGATACGCTTGAGGCCAATGCGGGCCGCTTCGGGAAGATTTTCCTTCCGGCGTCGTGGATTATCTATCATCTGCTTTTCGGAAAGAAGGCCGGTCTTTCGGCAGCTGCCGGGATCAAAAGGTCAGGCATTCCGGCGATTGTCGTGCACGGGGAAAATGATGCCTTCATCCACCTCGGCGTTTCCTCCATTGCAAAGCATGAGACTCAGTTTGCGGGCGGAAAGAATGAGGTGCTTCTGCTGACGGAGAAGGGCAGGTCAGAACACGGCACCTATTTCGTCAGCCGCGAAGCAGCGGCTTCCTATGTGGAACTGGAAAAGGCCTTTCAGCCTGTCCGGGAAAAATACAAGGGAAAGCCAGAAAAGCCTGCCGGCCCCACGGATCCGGACGATATGACCATCAACAATGCCGGAATCCCCGCAGAAGAGCTGGCTTCGTTTGTAGCAGGCATTGACGGTGACCTGCTGGCGCAGCCGAATGCCAAGCTCTACGAAAAGATAGACAGATTCTTCAAAAAGGCGGCTGCCTATGAACAGTGAGAACGGGATTGATTTCAGCATGGGTTCTCTGCCGCCGGAAGAAACGGCTGCAGATAGCAGGGGTGGGAAAGATGAGACTTCCGAAAGCGGTTCAGGCAGGGAAGGAGAGGCGGAACCGAAGCCCGTATTCCATACCCGGAAAAATTCCACTGCCCGGCCCGGCTTTCACACGCGGTCCGGAGGCTACGGGGCCGGCATTGCCCGGGGCAGCGCTGTAGCTGCGGCAAAGAAGAAAAAGGCGGCGGAGGAAAAGGCGACAGGAAAGGACCTGGCGAGACTCTGGCTCCGGGCAGCCGTAATTGCCGCCTGCATAGTGGCGGCAGGCTATTGCCTGATTGTCATTGCCCTGAGAGCAGGGGAAGGCCGGGGGGATCTCGACGTCCGAAAGTATGCGGATGAAACCGCTGTGACTATTGACGGCGAACCCATGACCTTCGGCGACCTTACGTTTTATATTATGTATGAGGAAATGAAGGTCGAACAGCAGGCGGAGATCTACAATCCCGACAACACGCGCGACTACTGGAATATCCTGATGAACGGCGTCTACCTGTCCGCCCGCGTCAAGGATATGGTCATGGGTATGGCAGTTCACGACCGGATATTCTATAATGAGGCGGTGCGCGCAGGCATCACCCTGTCGGCGGACGAGAAGCAGGCGATGGAAAACCGGCGGACGGACTTCTGGGAGGACCTCTACCCCTCGCAGACGGAAAAACTGATCAGTTCCCGCGACGACATCAATCACGTGATCTATGAGATCGGCCTTGCCGAGAAGTACCAGCAGCAATTGTCAGTTGAGAATAATATTTCTTACCACAGTCTGGACTGGAACGGCAAGAGCTACGAAAAGCTCCGCGACAGTGACCACAGGGTGAAGGTGAACAAGTCTCTCTGGCACCGTTTCCATATGGGGAACAACACTCTGATCCACGGCGATGCGAATTTCGTCCAGGGAGCAGGCTCCGGAGAGGACGAAGAGGAGGAGGAGACGCTGAAGGACATCCTCTTCAAGTCCCGCGACTGAATGAGAACGACGGGAAATGCGGAATTTTCCTGCAAGGCAAAGAAACCGGCTCTGCAGGGAGAAAAAGATTATTCATGAGAAAGAGAAAACGAGGCATTCGGAAAAGTATGAAAGTGAATCGCAATGACCCCTGCTGGTGCGGGAGCGGAAAGAAGTACAAGTACTGCCACGAGGAATTTGACCGGCGAATCGAGAAGGCGCGGCTGGAAGGCCACAAGGTTCCTGACCACAAGATTATCAAGACGCCGGAGCAGGTGGAAAAGATCCGCGAGAGCGCGAAGATCAACATGGCCTGCCTCGACGAGGTCGCAAAGCAGATACACGAGGGTATGAGCACCCTTGAAATCGACAATATCATCAATGACGTGACCTACGGCATGGGCGGCATTCCGGCCCCCCTCAACTACGAGGGCTTTCCCAAGTCCGTCTGCACGTCCGTGAACGACCAGGTCTGCCACGGCATTCCGTCCGCTGATGTCATCCTGCGGGACGGGGATATCGTGAACGTCGACTGCTCGACCATTCTCGACGGCTACTTCTCGGACTCCTCCCGCATGTTCCTGATCGGAAATGTGTCGGAGGAAAAGCAGGATCTCGTCCGTGTTGCAAAGGAGTGCTGCGACCTCGGTCTTGAAAAGGTGAAGCCCTGGGGCTTTCTCGGAGACGTCGGAGAAGCGGTTCACACCCATGCGGAGGAGCACGGCTACAGCGTTGTCCGGGAGATCGGCGGCCACGGCGTCGGCCTCGAATTCCACGAGGATCCCTTTGTAAGCTATGTCACGAATGCCGGTGAAGACATGCTGATGGTGCCCGGAATGATGTTTACGATTGAGCCCATGGTAAACGCCGGAACCTATCAGTTCTACACGGATGAGAGTAATGGCTGGGAAGTCTATACCCTTGACGGGGAGCCGTCCGCCCAGTGGGAGTACCAGGTTCTTGTCACGGAAGACGGGTACGAAGTCATTTCAAATTGAATTGTACTTTCCGGCTCCCACTCAGAAACAATGCCGAAGGTAATTCTTGCAGATGAAGATTCTGTTCCCTACAACCCGTGATCTCTGCTATTTCTCTGCCGATTTTTTCGCGGCGCAGATTACAAAAGCCCTTGAAAGACAAGGGGCTGAAGTCGTCCGCCTGCCCCTCCCCGAAACGATCGTCGACGGAAAACCGGTGACGACGGACTTTTCTCCGTTGGAGAAATACGAGGGACAGCATTTCGATGCCATCATCGATATCAACTCCAAGCTTCCCTATCTCGAGGCGGAGCCGGGCGTCCGCTATCTCGATACCTTTGACGCCCCCTTCTTCAATATCATCCTGGACCACCCCCTCTACCATCATCCGGGACTGGTCTTCCGTCTGAAGCGGTACTGCTGCATTGCCATCGACCGCTGCCACAATGCCTATATCGAAAAATATTATCCATGGATAATGAAAACCTTCTGCCTCCCTCTGGCCGGAACGTCGGCAGCAGAAGCGGCAGATGCCGACAGGATGGGCAGCGACGCGAAGGCTGTTGCTCCGGACAGCCGGGAGCGGATTCCCCGTCTGCTCTTCCCGGGGACCTTTGAGCCGGAGCCTTGTCTTTTTGAAGAGGCGGAGAAGCTGCCTGCCTGGGCGGGGCGGATTGTGAAAGACCTGTACGGCGCCTGGAATCCGGAGGAAGCGCCGATGGAAGACGCAGTGGAGGCGTATCTTCGGGATCTGCGGCCGATGCAGGCCGATGAGATTCTTGGCTGGTTTGAAATGAATGAAAGGACAGCCGCCGCTGCTGCCCGGAAAGAGAATGCAGGCGGGAATCCGCTGCTTTCACGGGAATTGTTCCCGCTTGTCATGAACTATCTCTATCCCCTCGATCGGCTGACGCGGTTTGAGATGAGGAAGCGTGTCATTACTGCCCTGGCGGATGCCGGCGCCGCCCTCGATATTCAGGGGGAAGGTTGGGAGACAACCGGAATCCTTGACCGGCCGAATGTGCATGCGGTTACACCCATGCCGATTGGCCCGGCGATTGAAACGATGGCCGAGTACCGGGCGGTTCTCGATATCAATCCGAACTTTTACGCCGGTCTTCACGACCGGGTTTCGACGGCTCTCATCAATCACTGCCTGACCTTTTCGAATATGTCGGAAGAGACAGCCCCGGAGACGCCCCTGCTCCGGCACTACAGTTCCTTTGATACGGATGCCCTTTGCGAAGCCGTGCTGGATACGCAGAACAGGGAATTTGCCGTGGCAGAGAGCGCGTCAGGCGCGGCCGCGTTTTCGGATGGCGGCGGAAATGCAGCTGACGGAGCGGGAGCCGGCGGCTTCCCCATCAGCTGGGACGAGTACGCAATGCGCATATATCATATTATCGAGTCTATATTGGTATAAGGAAGAGCTGAAAAACAGGGAAGCGGGAGAGCGGCGGCTTTATATTCGTCATAAGCGGAGGAGCGCATGGATTACACGACAGAACTGAAGAAGCGGACGGCGGGCGTCGAAGAAATCATAATGAATTTTCTGCCTGCGGATGAGGGCTATGCAAAGATCATCATGGAGGCCATGAATTACAGTGTCCTCGCCGGGGGAAAACGCCTGCGTCCCCTGCTCATGGCGGAGACATACAAGCTCTTCGCGGCGACGGACGGCGAGGTGCCGATGGTTCCGCAGAACCCTGTCCTGCACCGCTTCATGGCCGCCATCGAGCTCATCCACAACTACTCCCTCGTCCACGATGACATCCTCGACCACGACGAATACCGACGGGGGAAGAAGACAACCCATATGGTTTACGGGGAAGACATGGGGCTTCTCGCCGGTGACGCCCTTCTGAACTTCGCCTATGAAACGGCAGCAGGAGCCTTCGATACGGACTCTGTCTGCGAGGCCTGCATGCTGCTTTCCCTTACAAATGAAGCGGCCTACATGCAGCGCATTGCCCGCGCCCTGAGCCTTTTGGCGACGAAGGCCGGAATCTACGGCATGATCGGAGGCCAGACCTGCGACGTGGCGGATGAGGGAAAAGAGATCTCGAAGGACGAGCTCGACTTCATCCAGGAGGGGAAGACCGGCGCCCTCATTGAGGCAGCCATGGGCGTCGGCGCCATCCTCGGCGGGGCAAACGACGAGGACCTGATGAAGATCGAAGCCGCAGCGTCCGGCATCGGCCGAGCCTTCCAGATCCGTGACGACATCCTTGACGTGACCGGGGACGAAGCGGTTCTCGGCAAGCACGTGGGGTCCGATCAGGAGAATAATAAGGTCACATATGTCACCTTCGAAGGCCTTGAAAAGGCGGAAAGCGATGTGAAGGCGCTTTCTGAGGATGCCCTGCTCATCATCAATTCCTTTGAGCGGAAAAACGACTTCCTGGCAGAGACGGTGACGTGGCTGACGACGCGAAAGGCTTGAAAACAGGGCGTTAGAGGAGTTCACAGAAAACACACAAAAATGTTAGCACTCTCACTTGACGAGTGCTAACAACCGTGCTATAACAGTATCGTCGAAAGGAAAGAGAGAAATGAAAATCCTTCCGGCAGAGACAATGCTTATTTCAACAGGTTTTTCTTTTAAGGAAAGAGGCGTGTTATGATGTTATTCCCGAGTGTATTTGATGATGGTCTTTTCGATGATTTCATGGATTTCCCTACAGTTCGTCAGAACAAGGACGACTGGAACCACTTCCTGACCGGCAACATGAATTCCTACATGAAGACGGATATCA
>OMTX01000008.1 GCA_900314085.1 uncultured Lachnospiraceae bacterium
AGGGGATTTAAACATATGTAGTGGAATCCGCTTTTTACGGATTCCTTTTTTGCTTCTACAATGCCATAACTCATTTCCCGTGGCAAATTTATTTGCCGACGGGAATATGAGTTCATGGCACGCCTCACATCGAGCGCGGAGAGACGCAAAGCGGCTCGAGAGCGCTCGATGTGAGGACGACGCGGGAGCTGCGAAGCAGCGGAGCGGCGTTTGTAGAAGCGGTTTCTGCCAAATATTGAAAGGAGTTATTACTAATGGAGAAGCTTCTCTTCACCTCCGAGTCCGTTACGGAAGGACATCCCGACAAGGTCTGCGATGCCGTTTCGGACGCCATCCTCGATGCCTGCATGGAGCAGGATCCCATGAGCCGCGTTGCCTGCGAGACGGCAGCCTGCACAGGTTTCGTCCTCGTCACGGGTGAGATCACGACAAAGGCTCAGCTCGACATTCCCGCCATCGTCCGGAAGACCGTGAACGAAATCGGCTACAACGATGCGGCGACCGGCTTTGACGGCAATACCTGCGCTGTCATGGTAGCCCTTGACCGGCAGTCTCCCGACATCGCCATGGGCGTTGACAAGGCCCTTGAGGCAAAGGAAGGCGAACTCAAGGACGACCTCGACACCGGCGCCGGCGACCAGGGCATGATGTTCGGCTATGCGACGAACGAGACGCCTGAGTACATGCCTTATCCCATCTCGCTCGCCCACAAGCTTGCTAGAAGGCTTACCGAGGTAAGAAAGGACGGCACGCTCAAGTACCTCCGCCCGGACGGCAAGACCCAGGTTTCCGTAGAGTACGACGAGAACGGCAAGCCCAAGCGGCTGGAGGCCGTCGTCCTCTCCACCCAGCACGACGAGGATGTCACCCAGGAGCAGATTCACGAGGACATCAGGAAGTACGTCTTCGATCCCGTCCTTCCCAAGGAGCTCGTCGATGACAAGACCAAGTTCTTCATCAACCCCACCGGCCGGTTCGTTATCGGCGGCCCTCACGGGGATGCAGGCCTGACCGGCCGGAAGATCATCGTCGACACCTACGGCGGAATGGCCCGTCACGGAGGCGGCGCTTTCTCCGGCAAGGACTGCACGAAGGTTGACCGGTCCGCAGCCTATGCTGCCCGCTACGTAGCGAAGAATATCGTCGCTGCCGGCCTGGCTGAGCGCTGCGAGATTCAGCTGTCCTACGCCATCGGCGTTGCCCAGCCCACCTCCATCAATATCGATACCTTCGGCACCGGCAGGCTTTCCTCCGAGAAGCTGGTTGAAATCGTCCGTGAGAACTTCGACCTTCGTCCGGCCGGAATCATCAAGATGCTGGACCTTCGCCGGCCCATCTACCGTCCCACCGCTGCATACGGCCACTTCGGCCGCACCGATGTGGACCTGCCCTGGGAGGCCCTGAACAAGGTCGACGCGCTGAAGAAATACCTCTGATGACTAATGTAAAGCCCCAAAGCCTTCCTGAGACACTCAGGAGGACGTAAGTGCTTTTCATTATTCATGAATATGTGCTACAATAGTACGACTTCCGACCACGGGCCGGGGGCCGTACTTTTTTTATCGCAGGCCCGCGCAATGGAAGTTTCCGGCTTTGCCGGGCGCGGGCCGCGGCGAGTAGGAAACCTACTCGATTATTAGGGGAGGGGCCATACGATGAAAATGCGGACGCGGATGATCATATCCTTCGCGATTATCGCCCTGCTGCCGGCGGGTGCCATGCTGGCGGTGCTGAAGGCCTACCTCTATGTGCACGGAAAGACGATACACGACCTCCTCTCCGGGGCGGACGCCGAGTTCTTCGGGGACGCGGCCGTCAGCATTCTGATTATTCTGTTTCTGACCGCGGTCATCCTGATCGGCTGGACCTATGGAACCTATGTTTCCCGCATAAATCTCCTGGCCAAGGCGGCCGACCGGATCCGAAACGGGGATCTGGACTTCACGATTGAGAGCCGGGGCAAGGACGAGATCGACGACTTGGCCGAATCCTTTGAGGAAATGCGGGCCCGGCTCAAGGAGAACACGGCCGAGAAGCTCCGCTACGAGGAAGACCAGAAGCAGCTGATTTCGAATATCGCCCACGACCTGAAAAGCCCCCTGACCTCGATTTCCGGCTATGCCGAGGGCATTCTCGACGGGGTGGCGGACACGGAGGAGAAACGGGAAGCCTATGTGCGGACCATTCTTTCGAAGGCCCATGAGATGAACACCCTGCTGGGTGAGCTTTCCCTCTACAGCAAGATTGACACGAACCGCATCCCCTACAATTTCGCCCATATCAATGTCGGGGCCTTTTTCATGGACGCCGTGGAAGAGCTGTCCATGGACCTTGAGAACAAGGGCGTGACGCTCCACTACGCAAACTACGTCAGCGACGACGTCGAGATGATTGTGGACCCCGAGCAGATTCGCCGGGTCATCAACAATATCATCGGAAACTCCATCAAATATAAGTCCGCCGACCCCCTGGCCATTGCCATGCGGATTACGGACGCCGGGGACTTCGTTCAGGTGGAGCTCGAGGACAACGGCCGTGGAATCAAGCGGGAGGACCTTCCCTACATCTTCGACCGGTCCTTCCGGGGTGACGCCTCCCGGAATACGAATATCGGGGGCTCGGGCTTTGGCCTTTCGATTGCGAAAAAGATTGTCTCCGACCACGGGGGCCGCATCTGGGCTACGTCCAATGAGGGCAGCGGGACCACCATGTATTTCGTCCTGCGGAAGTATATTCCGCCGGAAGTCCCTGCCGAAGAAAGCGATGAAACGGAAGAGGCCTGAAAAGGGCATTTTTCATTAGAATAATGTAAAACGAAAAAGGAGACAGGCAAGTGAATCGAATTCTGATCGTGGAAGACGATGAGGCAATTGCCCAGCTCGAAAGTGATTATCTGCATGCCCAGGGCTTTGAGGCCACGGTGGCACCCGACGGGCCCACGGGCCTGGACAAGGCCCTGACCGGGGATTATGCCCTGATCATTCTTGACGTCATGCTGCCCGGCATGGACGGCTTCGAGGTCCTCTCGAAGGTCCGGGAACAGCGGAATATCCCGATTCTGCTCGTCACGGCGCGGAAGGACGACGTGGACAAGATCAAGGGCTTAGGCCTCGGGGCGGACGACTACATCACGAAACCCTTCTCCCCTTCGGAGCTTGCGGCCCGGGTCAAGGCCCACATCAAGCGCTATGACCGCCTGGTCGGCGCGGTCGTGCCGGAGCGGGACGTCATCGAGATCCGGGACCTGAAGCTGGACAAGACCTCCAGAAAGCTCTATGTGAGCGGGGAAGAGAAGAAGCTGACGGCCCGGGAGTTCGACCTCCTGGAATTCCTGATGACCCATCCCAACAAGGTCTATTCCAAGCAGGAGCTCTTCGAGCAGATCTGGAACTCGGACTCCATCGGCGACATCGCCACGGTCACGGTCCACATCAAGAAGCTGCGCGAGAAAATCGAGGTCGACCGCAACAACCCCCAGTACATTGAAACCGTGTGGGGCGTCGGCTACCGCTTCCGCGTATAGGGTGAGAATAATGTAAACCCCTGCATTCCCGGCATCCGTTCTGTGGGCGGGCCCTTGGGAGTGTGGTGAAAAATATTAGTATCATATAAGGAGAATGTAATGGCAAAGGAAAAGAAACTGGTCGAGGAAATCACCTCCCGGGAGGAGGACTTCGCCCAGTGGTATACGGACGTCGTCAAGAAGGCGGAGCTCATGAGCTATTCACAGATCAAGGGCTTCATGAACTACCTGCCGGCCGGGTACGCAATCTGGGAAAACATGCAGGCGGATCTCGACCGCCGCTTTAAGGAGAACGGGGTGGAGAACTGCTATCTGCCGGTACTGATTCCTGAGTCCCTGCTTTCGAAGGAATCGGAGCTCGTTGAGGGCTTCGCTCCCGAGGTGGCCTGGGTGACGAAGGGCGGAAACAGTGAGCTGGAAGAGCGGCTTGCGGTACGCCCCACATCGGAGACCATGTTTTCCGAGCTTTACCGGACACTCGTCCATTCCTACCGCGACCTGCCGAAGACCTACAATCAGTGGTGCTCCGTCGTCCGCTGGGAAAAGACGACGCGTCCTTTCCTTCGCTCATCTGAATTCCTCTGGCAGGAAGGCCACACGGCTTTTGCTACGGAGGAGGAGTCTGAAGAATTCACCCAGCGGATGTTGAATGTCTATGCGGACTTCTGCGAAGAGACACTAGCCATTCCTGTCGTCAAGGGACGGAAGACCGACAGCGAGAAGTTTGCCGGTGCGTCCTCCACCTATACGATTGAAACGCTGATGCACGACGGCAAGGCGCTGCAGTCCGGCACGTCCCACAATTTCGGCGATGGCTTCGCCAAGGCCTACGGCATCCAGTACACGGACAAGGAGAACAAGCTTCAGTACGTGCACCAGAACTCCTTCGGCGCATCCACGCGTCTGATCGGCGCCGTCATCATGGTTCACGGCGATGACTCCGGGCTCGTCCTGCCTCCGAAGATTGCTCCCACACAGGTCATGATCGTTCCCATCCGCCAGGATGCGGAAGGCGTTCTCGATGCGGCAAAGAAAATTGCCGATACCCTGAAGGCTGCCGGCCTCCGCGTCAAGGTCGATGACTCCGAGAAGAGCCCCGGCTGGAAGTTTGCTGATGCCGAGATGCGGGGCATTCCCCTCCGGATCGAAATCGGTCCCAAGGACCTCGCGAACGGTACCTGCATCGCCGTCCGCCGCGACAACCGCGAGAAGACGGAAAGCCGCATAGAGGACGTTGTAAAGACCGTTCAGGATCTGCTTGTCACGGAGCAGGCGGACATGCTTTCCCGGGCAAAGGAGTTCCTGAACAGCCACATCTCAGAAGCCCATGATTACGACGAATTCCGCGATTGCGTAAACAATCGCCCCGGCTTCATCAAGGCCATGTGGTGCGGCGATCCCGCCTGCGAAGCCAAGATCAAGGAAGATACCACGGCGACATCCCGCTGCATGCCCTTCGATCAGACGCCCATCGATGACAAATGTGTCTGCTGCGGCAAGCCTGCGCACAAGCTCGTTTTCTGGGGCAAGGCATATTGATGCCCGAAGATTCCGGTTGATTTTCAAGTTCCCGCCTGTCTGCGTCTGTCAACAGGCGGGATTTTTTGATATACTATGAGGATATTCGGAACACACAGCCGGTGAGCCGCGTGAAGTCGGCTTTTTTGCATTTTCCCGGAGGCGGTCTATGGAGATAGTCCTTCCTGCTGAAGTGAAAAAAATAATATCCGTTCTGGAAGGCGCCGGCTTCGAGGCTTACGCCGTCGGCGGCTGCGTCCGGGACACCCTCCTCGGGAAGACGCCTGACGATTGGGACATCACGACCTCTGCAGAACCGCAGACGGTTAAGGGGCTTTTCAACCGGACCATCGATACGGGACTGCAGCACGGGACGGTGACGGTCCGCATGAATGGGAAGGGCTTTGAAGTCACGACCTACCGGATCGACGGAGATTATGCGGACGGCCGGCATCCGGATTCCGTTACATTTACGCGAAGCCTGGCTGAAGACCTGAAGCGGCGGGACTTCACCATCAATGCCATGGCATATAATGACGCGAAGGGCCTGGTAGATCTTTTCGGCGGGCGTGATGATCTCTCACAGGGCATCATCCGCTGCGTCGGAAATCCTTCCGACCGTTTCGGGGAGGATGCTCTGCGCATCCTCCGCGCTGCCCGCTTTGCCGCCCGCTTCGGCTTTGAAATAGCTCCCGATGCGAAAGACGCCATGCGGGAAAAGGCGGGGACGCTTACGAGAGTCAGCGCCGAGCGGATTCGGGAAGAGCTTACGAAGCTCATCCTTTCTCCTCACCCGGAGGAGGTGCGGACTATCTACGAACTCGGCATTACAGCGGTGGTGCTTCCGGAATTCGATGCCATGATGGAGACGCCGCAGAATACTGCCCATCACTGCTTTGACGTGGGAAACCACACGGTTGCTGTCATGCAGAATGTGCCGGCGGAAAGAATTCTCCGCCTGGCTGCTCTTTTTCACGATGTCGGAAAACCGGTCTGCCGGAAGACGGATCGCGAAGGAACGGATCACTTCATCGGTCATCCGGCTGTGGGGGCGGATATGACGCGGCAGATCATGGCCCGCCTCAAATTCGATAATGCCACGATTGATGACGTGAAGCGGCTTGTTCTCTTTCACGATGAGCGTTTTCCCGTGAACCGCCGCAATGTCCGCCGCTTCATCAGCCGGCTCGGGCGAGAGGCCTTTCCGGACATGGTGGTTCTGAAGAGGGCGGATGTTCTGGGGCAGTCGGACTATATGCGGGAAGAGAAGCTTTCTGTCATTGACGACCTGGAAAAAACAGGAAAAGAAATTCTTGCCGAAAACGACGCGGTAACTGTCAAAGATCTCTGCATAGGCGGCAGGGATCTCATGGAAGCCGGAATTGCAAAAGGCCCCGAAATCGGGGCGATACTGAAGGAACTGCTGCGGTGTGTATTGGACAGCCCGGAGATGAATGCCCGTGAAACTCTTCTGGAAGAAGCAAAAAAACTGGATGCGAAGTACAGGGCAGGAAGCCTGTGAGGCAGAATGGCGCGAAAAGCGCCGGACGTCTGTATTCGGTCTTTTCAGGCCTTCCGGCAGACAGAGACTCTGTCCGGCCGGCGTATTTTCTCTGCTCCTTTTCTTCTGCCTTTTCCTTTCTTCCTGCGGTTCTTCTTCCGGCTATGACGGTCCTGTTTATGAGCGGCTGGCTTCGGGAAAGGGGGCCGGAGAGGCTTCTTCGGAAGAAGCAGCAGAGGGGGAGGATCCGGGTGATGCGGACGCTCTCTATATGATTGAGAGCTTCGAGAGCGCGGAGGAGCATATTATCTTAAGAGACCTGGAAAACCGCCGCCTCTACCGCTATTCCTACGGGATGGATACGGATTTTCTGAGCAAGTTCGGGGGAAAGGCCGTGATGACGGACTTCCATCCCGGCAGCGTCGTCACGATCGGCGGGCTCGATTCCGATCACAAGCTGAAGGAAATCCGCTTTTCGGACAAGGCCTTTGTCATGGATGACGTCACGAACTATTCCATGGACCAGAGCCGGAATATCTTTACGATCGGACAGACGAACTACGAGATGAACGAAGAGACAGAGGTCTTTTCCGGAGATATTCTTTCCGACGTCAATTCCATTACCGCAAACGACATTCTGCGCGTGGTTGGCATCGACAAAAAAATCATCTCCCTTTCCATTACGACGGGGCACGGCTTCCTCTATGTCACAAATACAGATACCTTTGCGGACAGCCTGATGCAGATCGGAGACCGGACCTTTGTCAAAGTGACGGCAGGGGAAATGACGGTGGAGGTTCCGGAAGGCACCTATGACGTGACAGTTGCCAAGGGCGGCTACGGAGGAACGGCTTCCGTGACAGTCGGCCGGGGGGAGACCGTGAACCTGAACCTCGACGATCTCAGGGGAGAGGGGCCGAAGACCTGTCAGATCACCTTTTCCATCGGGGTGGACGGAGCCCATATCTACCTGGACGGCAGCGCCGTGCAGACGGGAACGCCTGTGAGCGTGCAGTACGGTCAGCATGCGCTGAAGGTGATTGCCGAGGGCTACAATGAGTGGGCGCGGACCCTGGTCGTCAATTCGCCGACAGCTGAGATTTCCCTCGACATTTCAGACGAGAAAAAGACGACATCCGGGGAGACCAATAATGCTGCGTCTTCGACGTCATCTGCCAATGCGCAGACGAATACGAATGGCAGCAGCGCAAACGGAAGCTCCGGTGGAAGCACGGCAAACGGAAGCGCATCGGGCGGCACGGCAGGAAACGGAACGTCGTCGGGAACTTCCGGCAGCAGTACTTCCGGTGTCGACAGGAACGGGGACGGAGTCTACGATGAAAAGGATGCCCAGCTGGACTTCCTGTCCACCCTTTCCAATATGCTGAACACGATGAATTCAGGCAATAATAATTAAAAGCGCCGGCTGCAGCCTGCAGGCTTTCAGTCATCAGAGGGGCATCCCCGTTTTGCTGCGAACCCGGCTTTTTGCTTTTTTCGGAGGATATTTCATGAGACTCGACAAATTTTTGAAGGTATCCCGCCTCATCAAACGGCGGACGGTGGCGGCAGAGGCCTGTGACGCGGGTCGGGTGACAGTGAACGGACGTGTGGCCAAGGCCGGCGCCCAGGTGAAGGCCGGTGATGTCATCGCCATTTCCTTCGGGGACAAGACCGTGACGGTCCGCGTCAAGGCGCTTTCCGAAACGACGAAGAAGGAAGATGCGGACAGCATGTTCGAGTACGTGTAATTACAGGGGCAACGGCCGAAAGGTTCGAAGCAAATTTATTTGCCGCAGAACCTTTCGGCCGATTGCCCCGCCTCCGACAGCGAGCGTGATGCTGCGAAGCAGCAGTAAAGCGCGAGCTGGCGGAAAGCATCGCGAAAACTGCGAAGCAGTGAAGCGATGCGTGTAATTACACAAAAATATCTGAAATAGTCTAAACAATCGGACCGGGCTTTCCGATAAAAAAGATATCAGGCAGGAAGAACAGGACTTATCTATGAGCACAGTGGAACGGAAAATGATGGGCACCGCCCAGGCGACCGTCATCCGGACAGAGCGTCCGGAAACGGCGGGACACCGGCGGGCGCGGAAAAAAAGGCGGACGAAGCGGTCGTACCTTTTGATGGTATTCTGCTTTCTTGCCATCATTCTCGGCGTTCAGATGATTTCCCTTTACCACAAGCAGCGGACCCTGGAGGCCCGTGAAGCGGCTCTGAAGAAGCAGGTCGAGGAACAGCAGGAAAAGAGCGAAGACCTGAAGAATTACGAAGAGTATACGAAGAGCGACGAATATACGGAAAATATGGCGCGGAGCCGGGCAGGCCTTGTGAAGCCGAATGAGATCGTCTTCCGGGAGAAGAAGAATTGACCTGCCGCTCTCCTGAATCCGTTAGAAAAGGCTGCGTACCTTTCCTATATACAACTGAACAGATCTGCCGGAAGCCCGAAGAAAGACATGCGTCCCCTGCAGGGATACCTTCAAATCCTGTAGCAGGGAATGCCAAAAAGACGCCTTTCCTTCGGGCTTTTGGTCTGTTTGAACTATGAATAATATAATACAAGAACATACGCAATGCGTGTTGATTGGGCGGAATATGCAGGAACTTAAGCAGACGGAAGAAGTCAAAAAAATCCTTGAAAAAACCGCCTCCTTCATGACGGAAAAGGGGATGACGGAAGAAGGAATGACCGTGGCCATTGCCTTTTCAGGAGGCAATGACTCCCTTGCCATGACGCTTCTCCTGAAGGAACTCTCAGGAAGAATGGGCTTTTCCCTGCTCCTCTTTCACGTGAACCACCACATCCGGGGAGAGGCGGCGGATGCCGATGCCGCCTTCGCCAGGGACTTTGCGGAAAAGGAAGGCCTGCCGGCCCAGGTCTTTGATGTGGATCCCGTCTCCTACGCGGCAGGGCATGCGGGCGTCAGCGTGGAGGAAGCGGCCCGCGTTCTTCGCTATCGGGCGATGGCAGAGGCTCTTCAGAGTCTTCCGGGAGAAAAAAAGGTCCTTGCTGTCGCCCACCATATGGAGGATGCGGCGGAGACCATCCTCTTTCGCCTGGCAAGGGGCACAGGACCTGCAGGGATGGGGGCTCTGAAGCCGGTTGCAGTACTTTCCTCCTTTTCAGAGGTCACCCTGATCCGGCCGGTCCTCCATCTGACGCGGGAGGAGCTGGAAGAAGTCGTTGCCGCTTCTCCCTATACGGCCCGGGAGGACGCCACGAATGAGGACGACGACATCGCAAGAAACCGTATCCGCCACGTCGTCCTTCCTGTCCTTTCCGAAATCAACTCCGGCGCGGTCTCCCACATCGTCTCCTTTGCGGAGAAGACTGCCGCCGAGCACGACCTGATCGAGTATGAGGCCGTATGGAACTCCTCTCTTTTTAAAGATCCGGGGTTGCCGGTTGCTTATGATGTCCGACCGGACATTCCGGAACGGAAGCCGGGAATGAAGGGGATTTTTGACCCGGCCGACGAAGCGGCGCGGCTCAATTCTCTGCGGGGGAAGGATATTTCCCGCATTTCTTTGTCTCAGCTTCCGGAAATCCGGGCTCAGATCGCCGTCCGCTTGTGGCTTCGCGCCAATATCCCCTCCATGCGGGATGTGGGAGAAGCCCACATTGCGGCCATCATTGAAAGCGCTGCGGCGGGAAAAGCGCCCGGGCTCCGGACAGACCTGCCCGGGGGAATCAGCACGGTGACGACCTATGAGACCATTACCCTGGTCCGGACAGAGGCTTATTTGAAGCAGTTCACTGCAGGCAATACTGAAACGGTGCAGATTTCCCTGGGAGAGCTTGAGAGGAAAGGCTCTCTTACAGTTTCCTGTATGGGTACAAATATTACTTTTGACCTCCTAACAGGGGAGGCGGCTGAGAGAATTGTTTCCAAGGAAATTCCCCCGAAAACCTATACGAAATACCTCGATTATGGTACGATACAGTCTGATTTTCTGTGCCTGCGGACGCGGAGGGAGGGCGATGCCATCTCCTTTGCGCCCGGAAAGACGAAGAATCTCCGCCGGTATTTCATCGATGAGAAGATTCCGGAGGAAGAACGCGGCCGCTGCCTGCTCCTCGCGGATGGCAGCCGGATTGTCTGGGCAATAGGTCACAGAATCGGCGCGGATTACCGGGTGGGGGCTGAGACGGAAGACGTCCTGAGAGTCACCCGCATCTGAAATCCATATTATTCTTAGAGAGCCTGCAAGAGGCAGATAGCAGAATTTAAAAGGAGCAGTTGAGACAATGGCTGAAACAAATGAACACATTCATGTGATCCTCCCCGAAGAGGAACTTGACAAGCGGATCCGTGAGCTCGGCGCTGAAATCAGCGAGGACTACAAGGGGGAAAGCGTCATGATGATCGGCGTCCTCCGCGGGGCGGCATTTTTCACCTGCGAGCTCGCCAAGCGCGTCACGGTTCCTGTCACGATGGAATTCATGTCCACGTCTTCCTACGGCAGCGGTACCGTTTCTTCCGGAGAAGTCGTTCTGAAGCAGGACGTCGAGCTTCCTGTTGAGGGGCGGAATATCATCATCTGCGAGGACATCATCGATTCGGGCAACACCCTCCATTATCTTTCCAAGCTCTTCAAGGACAGAAAGGCCAAGTCTGTCAGGCTCTGCGCCATGCTGGACAAGCCCGACCGCCGCGAGGTCGATGTGAAGGTCGACTACACGGGCTTCACGATTCCGGATGAGTTCGTTGTCGGCTACGGCCTCGATTACGACCAGAAGTATCGGAATCTGCCCTACATCGGGGTTGTGACGTTCGACAAGTGATTTTCAGAATAATATAAAACGCCGGGCATGCCGCGAAGCGGCTGCTTTTCCGGCGTGTCCGTGTGAAAAGAGAGCGAATGGGTTTCGCGCGCCCGGGAGCTTTTTCCGCCGGACAGTTTTGAGAGGAGTCTGCATTTGAGCAGAAGAAGACGGCCATCGATCGGCCTCTACATCATGATTGTTCTCCTGATCGTCCTGATCTGGTACGCCTATGCAGGTAGCCGGCCGTCTACGATCACGAAACAGAAATTTGAAAAGTATCTGGACGAGGGCCAGGTTGTAAACATCCTGATCAGCCAGAATGCCGAGGTCCCGACGGGAACTGCGACGATCCGCGTGGCTCTCGGGAATGAAGGCGATTCCGTCCGCTATACCCTCTACGTCTCCGACGTCAATGACTTCCAGGACTATCTCGACGGGAAGGGCTTCACGGAGTATACGGTATCGGATGTTTCGAGTGACGGCTTCATGAAGACGCTGCTTCCCATGCTGATCGTCGTTGCCCTCTGCTTCATCCTTTTTACTGTCATCATGAACGCCCAGGCGATGTCCATGGGCGGCGGAGCATCGGGCTCGAACTCGAAGATGATGAACTTCGGCAAGAGCCGGGCGAAGATGACGTCGAAGGAGGACAACAAGGTCCGCTTCACGGATGTTGCCGGCCTTGAAGAAGAAAAGGAGGAGGTTGCGGAAATCGTCGACTTCCTGAAGGACCCCGGCAAGTATACGGATGTCGGCGCCCGCATCCCGAAGGGACTTCTCATGGAGGGCCCTCCCGGAACAGGAAAAACGCTGCTGGCCCGCGCCATTGCAGGCGAGGCCGGCGTGCCATTCTTCTTCATTTCAGGCTCCGACTTCATGGAAATGTTTGTCGGCGTCGGTGCTTCGCGTGTCCGTGACCTCTTCTCGGAGGCGAAGAAGAACGCGCCCTGCATTATTTTCATCGATGAGATTGACGCCATTGCCCGGCGCCGCGGAACCGGCATGGGCGGCGGCCATGACGAGCGCGAGCAGACCTTAAACCAGATCCTAGTCGAGATGGACGGCTTCGCTCCGAACGAAGGCATCATCGTCCTTGCGGCGACGAACCGGGTCGACATCCTCGATCCTGCCATCATGCGGCCGGGCCGTTTTGACCGGAAAATCTATGTCGGCAGGCCCGATATGCGGGGGCGGAAGGAAATCCTTGACGTTCACGCGAAAAATAAGCCTTTAGGCGATGACGTCGACCTGGAGCAGATTGCCCAGACGACGGTCGGCTTCACCGGCGCGGACCTAGAGAACCTCATGAACGAGGCGGCCATCAATGCTGCCCGCGAGGGACGGAAATACATCACCCAGAAGGACATCAAGGATTCCTTTGTGAAGGTCGGGCTCGGGACGGAGAAGAAGTCACGGATTGTCAGCGACCACGACCGGAAGATTACGGCCTACCATGAGAGTGGTCACGCCATTCTCTACCACGTCCTGCCCCTCGTCGGTCCCGTCTATTCCATTTCCATCATCCCCACGGGAAGAGGGGCTGCGGGCTATACCATGGCCCTGCCCGAGAAGGACAAGCTCTTCGAGACGAAGGAAGAAATGCTCGAGGATATCACGGTTTCCCTCGGCGGCCGCGTTGCCGAGCAGCTCATTTTCGGGGACGTCACAAACGGGGCCTCGAACGACCTCAAAGTCGCCACCCAGACAGCCCGGGATATGGTCACGAAGTACGGCATGAGCGAGAAGATGGGACCTGTCTGCTACCACGAAGGGGAGGACGAGGTCTTCCTTGGCCGCGACTATGGTCACGTCAAGGGCTACAGCGGCGAGATTGAATCAGATATCGACCGGGAAATCCGCCGCATCATGGACGAGTGCTACGAGCGGGCGGAGAAGCTCATCAAAGAAAATATGGATGTGCTTCATAAGTGCTCGGAGCTTCTGCTCAAGGAAGAGAAAATCGGCAAGGAGGAGTTTGAGGCCCTTTTTGCGGAGAAGCCGGCAGCGACCGAATCGTGAAAAAATAAATTTTGTGAAAAGGCTGCTTTTCCTGAGGCAGCCTTTTTTTATCAGGAGCCGTTTCAGATGAAGCGGCAGAAAGAAGACAGCTTATGTCAATCAACAGAGATGCCCTTTTTGCGGACGGCACGAGAGAATATGTAAATCCCACGGAACCGGCAGCCGGTGACAAGGTTACGATTCGCTTCCGGGCTGCGCACGGGAACCAAATTTCCGTCTTCCTGAAATCGAAGTTCAATGAGACGCCGATGACGCTTGATACCGAAGGCGATGTCTTTGACTGGTATTCTGCAGTGCTCCGCATGGGGGAAAATCCCCTGACCTATATCTTCCGCATTCACGCAGAGGACGGCAGCAACGACCAGTGCTACTTTGATCGCTACAGCGTCTCGGATGAAGTCCGTCCCCAGTATGCCTTCAAGATCGTGCCCGGCTTTTCCACGCCCGAATGGGCCAAGGGAGCCGTCATGTACCAGATCCTCGTCGACCGCTTTGCCAACGGGGACAAGACGAATGACGTTACTGAGCACGAGTACCACTACATCAATACCTATGCCCATCAGATCAAAGACTGGAACGAGCTTCCGTCCACCTTTGACGTCTGCAATTTTTACGGCGGCGATCTCGAGGGCGTGGCGGAAAAGCTCTATTACCTGAAGAGCCTGGGTGTGGAGGTCATTTACTTCAATCCCCTTTTCGTCTCTCCGTCGAACCACAAGTACGACATTCAGGACTACGACTACATCGATCCCCATTATTCAAAGATCGTAAATGACGGGGGCGAGGCTATTGCCGACGGAGACGAGGACAATACCCACGCCACGAAGTACATCAAACGCGTGGCGGACAAGATGAATCTCGAGATGTCGAACGCCTACTTCGCCTACTTCGTTTCCCAGGCGCACAGCAAGGGCATCAAGGTCATCCTGGACGGGGTTTTCAACCACTGCGGTTCCTTCAACAAGTGGCTCGACCGGGAGCGGATCTACGAAGGACATGAGGACTACGAGCCCGGCGCCTATATCAGCAAGGATTCTCCTTATCACGATTACTTTCAGTTCTTTGGCGGCAAGTGGCCATATAACGGCAATTACGACGGCTGGTGGGGGCATGATACCCTGCCGAAGCTGAATTATGAAGGCTCCGAAAAGCTGAAGGAATACATCCTGAATATAGGGAAGAAATGGGTCAGCCCGCCCTACTGCTGCGACGGCTGGCGTCTGGACGTGGCGGCCGACCTCGGCCACTCCGAGGATTTCAACCATACCTTCTGGAAGGAATTCCGCGATGCCGTGAAATCGGTCAACCCCAATGCCGTCATCCTGGCGGAGCATTACGGGGATGCGACGGCCTGGCTGCAGGGCGACCAGTGGGACACGATCATGAACTATTCCGCCTTCATGGAGCCCGTCACCTGGTTCTTCACCGGCATGGAAAAGCATTCCGATTCCTACGAGCCGGAAGCCGTCGGCAACGGCCAGCGCTTCGAGCTCACCATGCGCCACTGCATGACGCAGTTCCTGCCCTCGTCCCTCTACTGCGCGATGAACGAGCTTTCAAACCACGACCACTCCCGCTTCCTGACGCGGACGAACCACAAGGTCGGCCGGGTGGCGGACCTCGGATCTGCGGCAGCAGGAGAGGGCGTGAACAAGGCGATTCTGAGGGCGGCCACTGTCCTGCAGATGACCTGGCCGGGCGCCCCCACTATCTACTACGGAGATGAAGCCGGTGTTGTAGGATTCACGGATCCCGACAACCGCAGGACCTACCCCTGGGGGGCTGCCGACTACGAGCTCATCGACTTCTACCGGGATGCCATCCTCATGCACCGCCTGAATCCGGCGCTGAAGTCCGGGGCTTTCTCCTTTGTCGAATGCGGCTGGAACTATATTTCCTACGCCCGTTTCACGAGGGACCAGAAGATCCTCGTCGTCATCAATTCCTCCGGGGATCCCATTCACGTGAACCTTCCCGCCTGGAAGGCGGAGGTTCCCATGAACTGCACGATGGAGCAGCTCTTCGCTTCGGCGGACACCTACTACTCCATCATGCCGGAGGATTTCCCCATTCATGACGGCCGGTTGGACATCGATATGAAGCCCTATATGGCGCTGGTGCTGAAGTACGGGAATTCGTAAAAACAGGCGGCTCTCATGCTGAACTTTAAACCGGCGCCTTCCGCCGCCCATTCAG
>OMTX01000012.1 GCA_900314085.1 uncultured Lachnospiraceae bacterium
GGGCACGCACTGCGTGCCCGGGGCCTTTTTGGTTCACTGAGGCCATGGATTTTCGCAAATGACATCCCTTTTTGACATTGTCGGGGGTATAGCAGAGAGGAATTCTGCAGACAGCATCCCTTTTGGACGCCTTCTGTGGCAAAAACGGAGGAATTCATGCAAATGACATCCCATTTGACATTGTCGGGGGTATAGCAGAGTGGATTCCAACAGACGGCATCCCTACAGAATCACTGCGAATGACTGCGGGCCGGCGGTGATGTCCTGCCCGGCGATAAATACGCTGCCGATGGAGAAAACTTGCGTGCCTGTGATGTCGGCCAGGGGTTCCTCCACCTGTACAGAGATTTCTTCGTCTGAGGGGTTCAGGACGAGGAGAAGACTTCCTCTTCGATATACGAAAAGCGGAGACCCGGAAACGGCGTATACGGGGGAAAAGAAACCGTCAGCGCCGAGGTCATTCACGTACTTGTGGCGGAGAGCAGTGAGAGCCTTCACCGTGGAGAGGAGGGAATTATCATCCGCTTTCTGGTCGGCAACATCGCGTCCTGATTTAAAAGCCTGCACTTGGATGTCTGTGGTGCAGGGAGTGCTGCTATCGACGCCGCAATTGGGATCTACCGGCAGGTAGAGCCTGTCGGCAGCTGCCGCTGAGAAACCGCAGTTCTTTGCAGTATCGGAAGTCCACTGCATGGGCGTCCGGGAGCCGGTCCGCTGGAAGCCGCCCTCCTTTGTGGGGAGGTCAGCGATATAGCGCATGCCGACTTCGTCTCCGTAGTAGATGAAGGGAACACCAGGCATGGTGAGCTGCCAGGCAAAGAAGAGGGCGAGCTCCGACTCGTCGAGACCATAGGAAATCCGCGGTGTGTCGTGGTTGCCGGAAATCAGGCTGATATAGCCCTTGCCCTTCGTCTGTGTGTAGCAATAGAGGTACTCGGACAGGAAGAAGGAAATATCAGTGTGCGCATCCTTCCTGAAGTAGGACCTGTCAGCCCGTTCGCCGGGAAGAGGCTCGAAAGCACCCTTTCGGCATGACAAGGCCTTTTTGGCCTCCGGGTTCCGATGTTCCCGGAAGTAGTCTGCGTCAGCATTCTCCCAGTCCCTGCACAGGCTCTTGTAGCCGTGGTTGTCGTGGTCGAGGAGAAAGTCCATATGAAAGCCCGCATTGAGGGACAGGACAGGATTCGACCACTCGGAAACGAGGGCGGCTTCGGGATACTCCTTGTCCAGCATGGCCCGGATATTGCGCCAGATGGCAGAGGTGCCGGCCTTGTCGTCGGTGTCATCCTTCACGAGGGAGTCCGCCATGTCGACGCGGAAGCCGTCACAGCCCTTGTCAAGCCAGAAGCGGATGACATCTTTCATGGCTTCCCGCGTTGCAAGAGCTTCCCGGGAGTCTATAGCAGACTGCCAGGGCTCTTTCGGTTCATACCAGCCGTAATTTAGGGCCGGCTGGCACTTGAAGAAGTTCAGCATATAGCAGCCGGCTCGTTCCGACTCGCCTCCTATGTACGGGTGTCCCGCGATTCCGGCGAAGGCGTGCTCTGTCCAGATGTAGCGGCCGGAGTATTCATTCGGCTCTGCTTTTTTGCTCTCCGTGAACCATTCGTGCTCTTCCGAGGTGTGGCCGGGGACCAGGTCGAAGAGGACGTGAATGCCCTTTTTGTGGGCTTCGTCGAAGAGATGGACTGCGTCGTCATTCGTCCCGTAGCGGGGGGCAATGAGCTTGTAGTTTCTGACGTCGTAGCCCGCGTCTTTGAAGGGGGAGTCGAAGCAGGGATTGATCCAGAGGGCGTTGCACCCCAGGTCTTTGATGTAGTCCAGCTTTTCAATGATTCCCTGCAGATCTCCGATTCCGTCCCCGTTTGAATCATAGAAGGATTGTGGATAGATTTCATAGAAAACTGCGTCTTTCAGCCACGAAGGCATGTCACATTCTCCTTTCAGAAACTCAGCCGCTCAGAAAAATCTGGGCGGCTGAAGTCAATACATACGCATTGCGTGCCACAATAAGGGGCATAAAAAAACGGGCGCTCTAAATTATTCTCATCTTGCTACTGCGCTCGTGTCCTGCAGGAAGCTGTTGTAGAGGGCAGGATTGATATTGGCGACAGAGTCCTTGTCCCGGTACTGCTGCATGGCAAGCCGCGGGCGGGCGATGGCTGTCGACTCGCGGACGACGAGCTTGGGACGGAGCATGTTCTTTGACAGGGCGATGTGCTCCGTCATGACCTTCAGAATATAGTAGCCTGACTTGCCGAGCTCCGGCAGGTCCTGGTGGATGGTCGTGAGAGGCGGATCAAGCGCAGCAGCAGGCGGCAGGTCATCAAAGCCAATGACGGAGACATCCTCAGGAACGGAAAATCCTGCAGCCTTCACGGATTCGTAGACGCCTTCCGCGATGTCGTCGTTGCCGCAGATGATGGCGGTCGCGCCGAGAGAGAGGAATGTCGGTACGTGGTAAGCGGCTGCTTCCTTGACGAAGTAGCCGTAAACCGCCAGATCCGGATTGATGGGCAGGTGGTGGTTGTACATCGACCGGAGGTAGGAAAGCATACGGATGTCGGATACGTATGATCCCTCGGATCCGTCGAGAAAGGCAATTTTTTCATGCCCGAGTGAGACGAGGTGGGAGACCGCCATGTCGATGCCCTCTTCACTGTCCGTTCCGATGGAGCCGACGGAGGGATTGGCGGCGATATAGTTGTCAAGCAGGACCGTGGGAAAATGCGTATTCTCCAGTGTCTTCATCCAGGGATCCTCAAGGGAAAGGCCCAGCATATAGGACCCGGCGTAGCCCCGCTCCATCATATACGTGTCGTAGTCATGTTCCTGCTGGAATGCCGGTGAAATAGAAATAATATCAACGCCGTTGTCATCCGCGTAGGCCGCCTTTTCGAAGCCCAGGACAATGGGGTGACCGAAGGAGGAGGCGTTCTCATAGTCCATATTTTCTATGAAGAGAACCATGCGGGTATGGTGGCCTTCCGTTCCCTTCTTGTGGTAGCCGACTTCTACAGCTGTATCGAGGACCTTGCGGCGGAGCTCGTCACTGATGTCGTGGCCGCCGTTTAAGCCCTTCGAGACCGTGCTGACGGAAATGCCCAGGCGGTCGGCTATATCTTTGATCGTTGCCATTACAGGCTCCTTCAAAAACTATGAGGCAGACGGTATTCGTTGAAGAAACGGGAAAATCCTGTCGGAACCGACTGCCAATTAAAGTCCGCGGTCCGTTCTTTAATTTATATAGAACGGAAAACCGGAACATACTTTTTCAGAGCCCATTATTATACAAAAAATTTCGCAAAACAAGCATTTGCGAAAATCTTCGAAAATATTTGTGCAACCTTTCCAAAATCAAGTTTCGAAAATTATCGAAAGTGCTGAAAAAGAAGTCGACAGTTGACATTATTACTGGCGAGGTGTTAAAACATACTCAGCGAAACGAAAAGCAACGAAAATTGTTCTTGCTGGAAATCAATGGTATCGTTTTCAGCAGTCGACAGTTTTCGCGGAATTTTCGCAAGGCAGAGAATCTGACTGCAGCGCATCTGCAGATCAGGAAAGCGGCGGAAGGAGGAGACTTCCCGCCGAAAACATTTCCCTATAGAAAAGGAGAGGGTAGAAACATGAAAAAGAAGATTCTTTCGATCCTGCTTGCAGGAGCCATGGGAGCAACACTTCTCGCAGGCTGCGGCAGCAACAGCAGCACGGACACAGGAAAGACCGACACCGAGAAGACAGAGACTGCTTCCGGTCCTGAGGCCATTACTCTTACCGTTATGACTCCTGCAGAGGATCAGGATGATGCGAACGGCAACTGGGCAAAGACCG
>OMTX01000039.1 GCA_900314085.1 uncultured Lachnospiraceae bacterium
CGGGCGCTCTATGCGCCCGGCGGCCTGAACTTTCTTCCTGCAGCCCGATGCCTTATGACTGCAGGCGTGGCACGGCAATGCCCGCAGCAGCCCGTGTCTGAGTCAACAGGCAGTCTGATTTTCTCTTTATTTGAGCCCCGTCACAATGTACTTCTCCCGGCACTTGCCCATCCGGCTGGTAAAGAAAAGAAAGGAAATGAGGAAGAGGCCGACATAGACACCATCTATGAAGCGGGCCTTCGTGCCGATCGCGCTGAAAACGCCGGTCACGTTCAAAATCAGTTCAATGCCGAGGGCTATTAGGACGATACCCATTATTATGATGGAAGGAGCGATGTCCCGGGCAAAGCCTGCCCGGTCCTTCACCTTGTTCCTCTCCTCCTCTGCCACCATGAAATCCGGCAGATTGCCGTTTTTTCGCATACGGATCCCGTTCACAAGAACCCAGGTGCCGACGGCAAGCGCCACAATGATAAAAATGATCATAAAGACAAGGGAGGAGACAGCAGTAGATTTTTCTGCTGCAGCAGAAGAAGCCGCAAGTGCAATAGGCATGACAGATATCCTTTCCTGAAGATGCCGCAGCAGATGCGCGGCCATACCTTCCTGTTACACAAAGAGTTAAGAAATCACGCCCTTATGATGCAACAAATGGCTTTCATTGTCAAAGTCCTGTAAATTTTATGGAGGTACCCCCATTCCGGGGCAAAAATCGGGGCCTTATGATTGAAGTTTTTTTCTCGTTATTGTAGAATGGGAAAAGTATTCAGGGAGTTTTTGTACTTGCGTTATCCTGAAATGAAAGATTAAGGGGACGAAAAGATTATGGATTTGAGCGGAAAAAAGGTTTTGATCGGCGACGACTCCATTCTGGCCAGGAAGCAGCTGGCTGATGTGGTACGGGCTTACGGCGAGGGCGTTGAAATCACTGAGGCGAAAAACGGTGAAGAAGCCATCGCCAAATACAAGGATGTCCATCCCAACCTCGCCTTCCTCGACATTGTAATGCCTGTCAAGGATGGCATTGAGGCGGTCAAGGGAATTATTGCGGAAGACCCGGACGCCGACATTATCATCGTTTCATCCGTAGGAACCCAGTCACAGCTCAAAGCGGCTATCGAAGCCGGCGCAAAGGATTTCATTCAGAAACCGATCGACGAAGAACAGGTTTCACACATCCTGGATGCGCATTGGGGAGGAGAGGGCTGATACTATGTATGCACAGTTTTTCGGGAGCTACCTCCTGAACAAAAAAGCCGTGACGCCGGAGCAGCTGACCACAGCTATCTCCCGCATGTCCGACACCCATATCAAGCTCGGAACGCTTGCCATGCACAAGGGGTACATGACAGCATCCGAGGTCGACGAAGTATGCTTCCTGCAGACAAGGGAGGACAAGCGTTTCGGTGAGATTGCCCTCGAGCGAAACTACCTCTTCGAGGATCAGCTCGACGACCTCCTGAAGTCCCAGAATCCGGATTTCCTGCTCCTCGGCCAGTGCCTGGTCGATATGGGCGCGCTGACAAACAAGCAGCTCGAAAGCCTGATGATCGACTATCAGGAGGACAATCAGATCGATGATGTCTCCACGAAGGCCGAAAGCTCAGAGAAAACACAGAAGCTCATCGAGCACTATTTCCTGATCGCTGAAAAGCCCATCACGGATTATGCCCTGATGTACATGCAGCTGATCTTCAACAATCTGATCCGTTTCATCGGAGAAGACTTCACTCCTCTCTCACCGATTCCCTGCACGGAATACACGACGAACTACTGCATCACGCAGAAGATTGAAGGTCCCGTCAAGTGCGTTTCCCACATCGATATGCAGCCGGATGTGGCAATTGCCTTTGCTTCCCGCTATGCAAAGATGGACTTCACGGAGTTCGACGAATACGTCAAGGCTTCGCTTGAGGACTTCCTGAACCTCCACAACGGCATCTTCCTTGTGAATATGTCAAATACCTATTCCATGGAGCTGACACTTGAACCTCCCCGTCACGAAGAGGATCCGGTGCTGAAGCTGACGGAAGATTCCTTCGTCATCCCGGTCATCTATCCATTCGGAACGATTTACCTGCTGCTGACGCTGTAATTTTTCATTCAG
>OMTX01000068.1 GCA_900314085.1 uncultured Lachnospiraceae bacterium
GCGGCAGACGGTATCTGTGTCAGGGTCCTGCGAATATTGAATACGCCAAGCCTTAAGATGATTTTGCATCAGACCTGCCTCCCGCAAGGGAGGCTTTTTTTATGGCCGGCGGGGAGCAGTATGGATACAGAAGAGATGAAAATTCATGAAGGCTATATGCGGAGGGCACTGAATCTTGCATTAAAAGGGGCCGGGCGCGTGAACCCCAATCCTTTGGTGGGCTGCGTCGTCGTGAAGGACAGCCGCATCGTCAGCGAAGACTGGCATCACGAAATTGGCGGCTTTCATGCGGAGCGGAATGCCCTGATGAAATGCCCCGATGAAGAGGTGGAAGGGGCGGACCTCTATGTGACGCTGGAACCCTGCTGTCATACGGGAAAGACGCCTCCCTGTACGGATATTATTCTCGAAAAAAAGATCGGAAGGGTTTTTGTCGGGGCGGGCGATCCGAATCCGAAAGTGGCGGGGAAGGGGATTGAAATTCTGCGAAGCCACGGGGTGGAAGTGTTTACAGGAATCCTGGAGCAGGAATGCCTCGATATCAATGCGGCCTTCTTTCACTACATCACGACGGGGACGCCCTATGTCATCGCCAAATTTGCAGAGACGCTGGACGGGAAGATTGCCACGGTGACAGGAGATTCGAAGTGGATTACATCGGAGGAAGCGCGTCAGCGGACGCACGAAGACCGAAACCGCTATTCAGCAATACTTGTGGGAATCGGAACGGTGCTTGCAGACGATCCGCTGCTTACAACCCGGCTCAGTACGGAGCAGCAGGGAGCACTCAATGGCTTTGCCGGCAGGAATCCGGTGCGCATCATCTGCGACTCGCAACTTCGGATTCCACTGGATTCACAGATTGTGAAGACAGCGAAGGATGTGAGAACCATTGTTGCGTGTGTACAGAAACAGCCGGACAGCCATGAAGACAGCACTCTCTCTGCAGATGGCCACGGGTGTGACCAGAGGAACAGCTGCGAAGGCAGCGTTTCTTCTGCGCATACGGGAGCAGGAACACTAACGGACAAGAAGAAAGTGCTTCAGGCAGCAGGCGTGGAAATCATTGAAACACCGCCTGCGGACGGACATGTGGATTTGAATTTTCTGATGGCCGAGCTTGGAAAACGGGAAATCGACGGCGTCCTGATTGAAGGCGGGGGAGAGATTCACGCGGCGGCCTTTGCCGCAGGAATTGTCAATTCCGTGCAGGCCTATATCGCTCCGAAGATTGTCGGCGGATGCACTGCAAAATCACCCGTTGGCGGAGCTGGAATTCAGCGGCTTTTCGATGCGGTGCAGCTATCCATGAAGAGCGTGGAGCGTGTTGGGCCGGATATTCTGGTGATGGCGGATGTTTTGAAAGAAGAATAATAATGTTTACAGGAATTGTGGAAGAAATCGGGCATGTCGTCAGTATTCGCCACGGGCCGGCGTCGGCACAGCTTGCCATCCGGGCAGACAAAATTTTTAGGAAAACAGAGGACGTTTGCGGGACGGCAGGCGGAGACGGTATGTATAGGAATTCAACCGGGAGCGCGTTTCGCGGCGTGGCTGTTGGCGACAGCATCTGCACGAACGGAGTCTGCCTGACGGCGACGTCGGTAGATGCAGCGGCAAAGGTATTTACAGCCGACGTGATGAATGAAACTTTGAAGCGGTCGACGCTGGGGGAACTGCAGGCGGGGAGCCCGGTGAATCTCGAGCGGGCTATGTCTGCCAATGGCAGATTCGGCGGCCACATTGTGAGCGGGCACATAGACGGTGTCGGAAGAATTTCTGCCCTGCACCGGGACGACATCGCCATCTGGTATGAAATCAAGGCCGGCCCTGACATCCTGAAATATATCGTTGAGAAGGGCTCAATTGCTATCGAGGGAATCTCCCTGACGGTGGCGGGCCTGCGGAACGGGGGCTTTGCCGTATCCGTCATCCCCCATACGCAAGAGGAAACGGTGCTTGTCACAAAGCACGTCAACTCCCGCGTAAATCTCGAGTGCGACATTGTAGGAAAGTATGTGGAAAAATTTGTTGGTGAAAGGAGCAGAGAATGAACACGATACCGGAAGCCCTGGAGGCGCTGAAGAGTGGGAAAATAATATTAGTCATAGATGATCCCGACCGGGAGAATGAGGGGGACTTCATCTGTGCGGCGGAATTCGCAACGACGGAGAATGTGAACCTGATGGCGTCGCGGGCAAAGGGCCTCATCTGCATGCCGATGAGCGCGGAAATTGCTGAAAGACTGGCCCTTCCGCAGATGGTACAGAACAATACGGACAATCACGAGACGGCCTTCACGGTATCGGTTGACTGGGTGGGGACGACGACGGGAATCTCTGCTGAGGAACGCGGGATGACCGCCCGGCACATCGTGGATGAAAATGCCCGTCCTGAGGACTTCCGGAGGCCAGGCCACATGTTTCCTCTTGTTGCAAAAAGGAACGGAGTCCTCGAGCGGGGCGGCCACACGGAGGCGACCGTTGACCTGATGCGGTTGGCCGGTCTCAGGGAGTGCGGTCTCTGCTGTGAGATCATGCGGGAAGACGGGACCATGATGCGGACGACGGAGCTTGCCGGCCTCGCGCAGGAGCTCGGCCTCCCCATGATTTCCATCGAAGATCTGAAAACTTACCGCAAGCGTCACGACAAGCTGGTCCGCTGCGTGGCTTCGCCCAAGCTGCCGACGGACTACGGAACCTTCCAGGCGTATGGGTATGAAAACATCCTGAACGGGGAGCACCACGTCGCCCTGGTCAAGGGGGACATCGGAGACGGGAAAGACGTCCTCGTCCGCGTCCACTCCGAGTGCCTGACGGGAGACGTCTTCGGCAGCCAGCGCTGTGACTGCGGGGAGCAGCTACACACGGCGATGAGGATGATTGAGAAGGAGGGCCGCGGCATCCTCCTCTATATGCGGCAGGAAGGGCGCGGCATCGGCCTCCTCAACAAGCTCCGCGCCTATGAGCTGCAGGAGCAGGGAATGGATACGGCCGAAGCCAATGTCGCCCTGGGCTTTCCGGAGGACGCGCGCGAGTACTCCATCGGAGCCCAGATATTGCAGGACCTCGGCGTGAAGACCATGCGCCTTCTCACAAACAACCCGGACAAGGTCTACCAGCTCGAGGACTTCGGCATGGAAATCGTCGAGCGGGTTCCCATCATCATACGGTCCACTCCCTTTGATGCCTTCTACCTGAAGACGAAGCAGGAGAAGATGGGACACATACTGAATGCATAATGCATAATTCATAATTCATAATGCATAATTGGCGAATGGCGGAGATTTGTAACGGAAGTCTGCTGCATGCCCAATAGCACCGGTGTGATTGGTGGAGAAATGTAGCTGAAGCCTGCTGTGCACCTAATACTGCTGGCTATATTGGTGGAGATTTGTATCGGAAGTCTGCTATATGCCCAATAGCTCAGGTGGGATTGGTGGAGAAATGAAACGGAATGCGGCTGCAGGTAAATCGGTCACCGGGAAAGCAGCGTCGCAGGCAATCAATGAAAGGACAAGAACAATGAAAATCTACGAAGGAAAACTGACAGCAACAAGTACACCGATCAAGGTCGGGATTGTCGTCGCCCGCTTCAATGAATTCATTACAGGGAAACTTCTGACGGGAGCTTTAGATACGCTGAAGCGGCACGATGTGAAGGAAGAAGATATCGAAGTCGCCTGGGTTCCCGGGGCTTTTGAAATTCCTCTGATTGCAAAGAAGATGGCTTCATCCGGAAAGTATGATGCGGTCATCGCATTAGGTGCGGTCATCCGGGGAGAGACAAGCCACTACGACTATGTCTGCAACGAGTCCTCGAAGGGTATTGCCCAGGCGGCTCTCGAGACGGGGGTTCCTGTGATGTTTGGCATTGTCACGACTGACACTGTCGAGCAGGCGGAGAACCGGGCCGGCGTCAAGGCCGGAAACAAGGGCAGCTCCTGCGCAGAGGGCGCTATCGAGATGGTGAACCTCATTCGCACGATGGATGCGTGAA
>OMTX01000110.1 GCA_900314085.1 uncultured Lachnospiraceae bacterium
TGCGGATTTCATATTGATCACGCACGACCATTACGACCACTTCTCGCCGGAGGATATCGTGAAAGTGGCGAGCGGGAAGTCTGTTTTGATCATTCCTGAAAAGGCGGCAGAGATGGCGCAACAGGTTGAAGGTGATAATATTGGCAACGTCGGGAAAATCGTGACGGTGACGCCTGGAACCTACACGATGGACGCCCGGAAGGCAGCCGAGCTCATTAATAATATAAAGCCGAGAATCGCCATCCCCACCCATTACGGCAGCATTGTCGGGAAGAAGGAAGACGCGGATATCTTCGCTGCCGCCGTGCGCGAGCCGGTGAAGGTGGAAGTGAAGATGAAATATTAATCTTTGAATAATCAAAGGAGAGAGGTCAGAATGAAAACAGCAGTACGTTACTATTCAAGGTCAGGAAATACGAAGCTTCTGGCAGAGGCGATTGCCAAAGGGGCCGGTGTACCGGCGGTTTCAGTGGATGTTGCAGATGCAGCACTTTCTGAACAGGTAGATGTGCTCTTTATCGGAGGAGCCCTCTACGCTTACGGTCTGGACAGCCATCTGAAGACCTATCTGGCCGGGCTCGACGGGAGCAAGGTGAAGAAGGCAGTCATATTCTCCACATCCTGGCTGTCGAAGCACTCGCTGGCCTTGATCAGAGATGCACTGACTGCGAAGGGGATTGCTGTCGAAGAGAAAACCCTGTATGCGAAGAACAAGCCTTCGGCAGACTATCTGAAAGAAGCGGAAGAGTTTGCCGGGAAGTACATCGTTGAGAACTGAAAGGACAGGATCATTATGAGAAAAGACTTTGGAGCAAAGCCCTGGACGTATCCACAGGCGGTATTCGTCATCGGGACATACGATGAGAACGGGAATGCGGATGCCATGAACGCAGCGTGGGGAGGCCTCAGCGATACAACGGAACTGACGCTCTGTCTGAGCCCCGGCCACAAGACCGTGAAGAACATCCTGAAGAAGAGGGAGTTTACGGTCAGCTTCGGTGATGTAGATCACGTTGTGGAATGTGATTACCTGGGCCTTGCTTCCGGCAATTCGGTACCGGACAAGATTGCGAAGGCAGGATTTCATATCGTAAAGGCTGAGCATGTGGATGCCCCTCTCTTTGAGGAACTTCCCATGGCATTGGAATGCCGCCTGAAATCCTATAATGCTGAGACGGGGCTGCTCGTTGCCGATATTATAAATGTTAATGCCGATGAGCGGATCCTTACGGACGGGACGATCGACCTTTCCAAATGGACGCCGATTGTCTTTGACGGTGTGAACCATACGTATCGGGCATTCGGCCCTGTTGTCGGGAAGGCCTTCTCGGACGGGAAAAAGATTGGCTGAAGATTATGAGTGACGCTGAGTTTTCTGCCTTTCTGACGGCCGACACCAGTCCGGTTGCCCTGTTTGAGCGCTTTGAAGGCAGAGGGTATGATGAAACCCGGTATGCTCGTCTGATCATCCGGAGCGGGATTCCTACGGGAGAATATTATTCTCATCTCGTGATCGAACGGTTCCGGGAGGGAGATGCAGCAGGCAGCGTATCCTTTGCAGATCTACAGGACATGTTCGACGGGTACGGATATTTCAAGGCGGGAAAAGGCAGCGGATTGCCGTTTTTTGAAGATTTGAAAAAATTTGCGGAGAGTGTGGATGACAACCGGCTGTTTCGATTCTCGAAACCGTGGCGTTTGTCCGTTCTGTTGCAATTTCCCGGGTGGGCGAAAGCAGAAGAGAAGAAGTATCTGATTACGGGTGCAGTTCCTTCCGTTGGGAAGGATTTGATCCCATCTGACAGGGGGGCATGAACCATGGCAAATCCATCCATCAAGCAACAGCTTAACGACCTGATCGCACAGGTGATCAGCAAGCAAATCGGCGATCCGATGCACAAGGATGAATGGGAAGAAGTCCGGCGGCCGCTGCTTGAGGCATTGAACAATCTGGAGAAAGTTGGGAACCAGAAATCATGAATAATATGCGTGACTTTCACCCCGGTGACGTCGTCCAGCACTTCAAACGGGAGCTTTTGGATGACGATGATTGGAGAGTAAATAAATACCTGTATCGGATTGTCGGCGTTGCCACACATTCGGAAACGCGGGAACAGCTGATGATTTATCAGGCCCTGTATGGAGACTTTGGCATGTATGCCCGACCGCTGGATATGTTTCTGAGCGAGGTGGATCACAAGAAATATCCACAGGTGAAACAGAAATATCGGTTTGAAAAGGTACATGAACAGAATGCTTGAAACAGAACGTCTTATTCTGCGACCGTGGAAGGACGGTGACGCGGAAACTCTTTACGAACTCGCAAAAGATCCGAAAGTCGGGCCGGCGGCAGGCTGGCCTGTACATAAAAGCGTTGAGGAAAGCAGAGATATTATTCATAATGTGCTCTCTGCGCCGGAGACCTATGCAGTTGTGCGGAAAGTTGATGGCAGGCTGGTTGGCAGTGTAGGCCTCAAGTTCGGGGAAGACAGCACATCGGAAAAGCAGGACGAGCCTGAGCTCGGCTACTGGATCGGAAAGCCTTTCTGGGGCAACGGGTATGCGACGGAAGCAGCACACGAGATGATCCTAAGGGCATTTACGGATTGTCATGCGGCGGCTGTCTGGTGCTGCCATTACGAAGGTAATGAGCGGTCGCAGCGCGTGATAGAAAAATGCAGTTTTCAGTATGTCCGGACGAATCCGGAGGGCGAAACGCTGCTCGGGTACCACCTGCCGGAACTGGAATACAGACTGGCAAAAGAGGATTTCTTCCTGGGAGGAAGTTCCCATACAACTGTGATCAACCTAAGCAGAAACACCACTTGAGTCATTGCGGGATGCTACAGGAGGGTAGCGGGCTTTGCTTACAACAATCAAAATAGTTGATGTGAATGAGTTTACATATCCTTTTCACACACCGGAATATACATTTGATGAAGGAAGCTTGAAACGGTACAAGGAAGAATTATAGCTGGCAGGAACTTGTAGCGGGGCTGGTGAGCTCAGAGAAGGCTGAAGCATAGCAGTTCACAAAAGATACACAAAATTATTAGCACTCTCTATTGACGAGTGCTAATAAC
>OMTX01000045.1 GCA_900314085.1 uncultured Lachnospiraceae bacterium
TTTCCTGCCCCGGGCGCCGTTTCATGGGGGAAATATTATTCTGATACCGTTCGAAAGCCGCCTGTCTTCAGGCGGTTTTCTTTTTGCCGCGGAAGACGAATTTCTGCTGGATCTTGTAGCTTGCAAAAAAGAGCAGGGTGTCCACGATGATTTTGATCACGGTTTCCGGTACCTTCGGGAGAAGGAGGGAGCCGCCGTTTACCAGCAGGGCGCTGCAGGACATCTGGACGACTGCCAGCAGGACATATTTGGCAGCGGAGGAGGCAATGTCTCCACTGCTCTTGAAAACTGTTTTGTAATTGACGGCAAAATTGTAGGTGCAGGAGATGATCCTGGCAAATGCGGTGGACAGGATGATGTAGCCTTCCGGATGCCCGGCCTTCAGAAAATGGCAGAAGAGAGTGAAGAAGGCCAGGTCTATGAGGCTTGACGAGAGCGACGAAAAGATGAAGGCCAGAAATTTCCTCCCGAGAACGCCGTAAATCCTGACGGAATCCACGAAGGGATTGAAGTGTGTCTGATGGTTTTCGGCAGAGTCATAGATGGTGGCAATCGGGACTTCCGTGATGGGGATGTTCTTTTCGGTTGTAAGCAGGAGCATTTCCATCTCGTATTCGAAGCGGTTCTGGCGGATGGCAAGGCAGTCCGCCAGAAAGGCGGTGGGGATGCCCCGGAGGCCGGTTTGGGTATCGCTGACGTCAATGCCGGAGACATATTTCATTACTTTTCGCGTCAGCTTGTTGCCGAATCGGCTTTTCCAGGGGATGCCCTCCCCGTCGAAGGCGCGGACGCCAAGGATGAGGGATCCCGGATTCTGAAGCAGGCCTTCCCTCACCTTTCCGATGCACTCCGCCGTATGCTGGCCGTCGGAATCAGCGGTGATGACGCCTGCGGCATCCGGCATCTGTTCAAGTACATACCGGAAAGCTGTTTTCAGCGCATATCCCTTGCCCTGGTTTTCAGGATAGGACAGAAGGACGCCTGTCGGCTGAATGAGTCTTTCGGCCTCGGCAAAGATGCCGTGGTAACTGTCTCCGCTTCCGTCGTCCACGATAATGATCGTAGAGAAGCCGGCCTGAAGGAGCTGGTGGAGCAGGGCGAGGAGGCGGCCGTCCGGTTCATATGAGGGAATAATGATCGGAGTATCTGTGTTCATTATTTTTTACCTTGTGAGATACAGAGCCAGCAGGTAGTAAACAAAGAGACAGGAAAGTCCCACCATCCAGTATACACCTTTTCCTGTGATTTCTTCTCCGTTTTGCCTGTCCGGCGTATGCAGGGAAAATTTCGTTACGGCATAGTAGAAGAGGGGCAGAAGCGGCAGAAAATACCGCCCCTGCATTCCGTCGATGAAGTCCATGCCAGGCCGTGTCCAGCTCAGCAGCATGGCAGGCGTTGTGACAAGTCCAAGCAGAATAATAAGAATGCAGAGCCATTTGCAGCCTTCCTTCAGCTGGATCTCATCCCGTTCGAAGATGGCTTCGATGCCGCCGACCAGCATGAAAAGGACGACAGGCGCATAGGGAATGGTCTCCTCCAGCCAGGCCAGCCAGGTACCGCCGGTATTGATGGCCAGGCGGTCAAAGAGGCGGAGGTAGGAGGTCGTGGCCATGTCGAGGTAGGTGAGAGGGTGCTGCAGGGCAAAGGCGGCAGACAGCCGGTCTCCGCCTGCCGTTCCGAATTGGAAGGCTGTTCCCGGCGCCAGAAGGACGTCGAAGAGGAGGATGGAAACGAGACCGCAGGCCAACAGGCCGCCGATGGCACGGAGGCTTTCTTTCTTTCGCTCCCTGTCAAAGAGGACGAAGGCCAGAGGAAGCAGGACCAGGTAGCCTCCGCCCTTAACGGCACCGAGTACGAAGGTCCAGATGAGGGCTTCCATATAGGCTGTCTTTGAACCGCGCTCATTCAACAGGCGAAAGACACATGTGAGGAAGCTCAGGGAGGCGATGATGACCATTGTGTCATAGGAGATAGCGCTGCTCATCATCAGGGACATGGGCAGGAGGGCAACAGTGGCAAGGATCCATTTTCCTGCCGGAACTTTTTTGATGTCCCGGTAGATGACAGTGATGTAGAGAAGGAGAATGGCAATTCGGCCGAAATAGATGGACAGTACCGTTCCGAGCCCCAGCAGGCGGCCGAGGGTGAAGCCCAATACCTGCGGCAGGTAATTGACAAGGGAATAGAAGGCCATCCGCTCTTCCGGTTCCGGAAGGGGAACAGGCTCCGAAGACGTGCAGCGGATATGAAAATTATTCTGAAGATCCAGATAATCCGCCAGGGAAGGATTCTTCAGGGTGCTCCAGACATTTTTCAGGAAGTCGCAGTCCTCCTTTCGCCCCATCCACAGGTCTTCCTCCGGATAGCCGAGAAGCATATTGGACAGGCGGTAGACCGCCCGCATATGGGACTGGGTGTCCGGCTGGGACCAGGGAACGAAGAGGAGGAGAAAGATAATGGACAGGGGGATGGCCATGGCGAGGAAGAAGTTTTCCACCGGCGCATGGGTTTGCCATGCAATTCCGACGCCAATCAAAAGGAGACCGAGGAGAAAGCAGATGGTGAGGATCATCCGCGACGCAAGAAGGATGGCTGCCGTCTTGTCGGTCATCTCCGCTGCTTCTGCCAGGTGGCGGAAAACATTATAATCCAGCATGCGGATGCCGATGATTCCGCAGACAATGAAGCAGATAGAAGCCGGCAGCGGGATGGATTTCGGATCCAGCGTGCAAACGGCAAGCAGGACAAGAAGGACGGAAAGCAGGATAGCTGCTCTTGTGAAAAGCCCTGCCTCATCCGGACCGAAGGGGATGGAGGCTGCGTGGCGGACAAAGAGGGCGGGAAGAAGGACGACAGCAAAAAGAAACAGGCCTCCCTGAGGAGACAGAAAGTTTCTGAACCGCTCCTGCAGGGAGGTCCTGTAATTTTCAAAGGGTTGCCGCATGTTTCTTTACCTGTTTTCCGCGATGTAGCGCGCCACATAGACGCCGCTGGCAGACGCGTGTGAAAGGGAGTGGGTGACGCCGGATCCGTCGCCGATGATGAAAAGCCCCTTGTGATTGGTCTCGAGGTTTTCGTCGATGTCGACGGTCATGTTGTAAAACTTCACTTCCACCCCGTAGAGGAGGGTGTCGTCGTTGGCTGTTCCGGGCGCAATCGTATCGAGGGCGTAGACCATCTCGATGATGTCGTCGAGAATCCGCTTGGGCATGACGAGGGAGAGGTCGCCGGGGGTGGCCTTCAGCGTCGGATGGGCGAAGGATTTTTTCAGGCGCTTTTCCGTCGTCCGCTGGCCGCGGATCAGGTCGCCGAAGCGCTGCATCATGACGCCGCCTCCCAGCATGTTGGAAAGGCGGGCGATGGACTCGCCGTAGCCGTTTGAATCCTTGAAGGGCTCCGTGAAGTGCTTGGAGACGAGGAGGGCGAAGTTTGTATTGCCGGTCTGCTTTGCCGGGTCCTCATAGGAGTGGCCGTTTACGGTGACAATGCCGTTTGTGTTTTCCGTAACGACAGCGCCCTTCGGGTTCATGCAGAAGGTCCGGACCTGATCCTGGTACTTCTTCGTCTTATAGACGATCTTTCCTTCGTAGAGCTCGTCCGTGATTTCCTGAAAGATCTCGGCAGGCAGCTCCACCCGGACGCCGATGTCGACGCGGTTTGACGACGTGGGAATGGCAAGGTCTTCGCAGACCTGCTCCATCCAGTGGGAGCCGGACCGGCCGACGGAGACGATGCACTTGTCCGACGAGTAGGTTTCCTTCTCCGTGACAATTTCATACCCGCTGCCTGCCGTGTGAATCGTCTGCACCGGGGTGTGGAAATAGAAGTCGACCTTCGGGGAGAGCTCCCTATAAAGGTTTCCGAGGACGTCGTAGTTCTTGTCCGTGCCCAGATGGCGGACAGAGGCGGAGAGAAGGTGCATGCCGTTTTTGAGGCAGAGGGTGCGGAGGGGCGTATTCCCCGTCGAATACATGTGGGTGCCTTCTCCGCCGCGTGCCATATTGATGGTATCGACGTAGTTCATGAGCTCGATTGCCTTGTCTTCGCCGATGTACTCGTGCAGGGTTCCGCCGAATTCATTCGTAATATTGTATTTGCCGTCGGAGAAGGCTCCGGCGCCGCCGAAGCCGTTCATAATGGCGCAGGTTTTGCAGTGGACGCAGGACTTGACGCGGTCTCCGTCGATCGGGCACTTGCGGCTCTCGAGCGGGCCGCCGTTTTCAAAGACCGCAATGCTCATGTCCGGGCAGAGTTTTGTCAGTTCGTAGGCAGAAAAAATACCGCCGGGACCTGCGCCGACGATGATGACGTCATAGTGTTTCATGGGAAATCCCCCTTTTTAGGGTTGCTTGCCTGTTAAATCGATACAATCGAGTACAATTTTTCCCTCTGAAAGCCGCTATTTCTGCGGCCTCCGGGAAACTCAAAAATAGGGCACAACAGGCAAACTGTGGTGCGGTGGGTAATTGCGCGCGTGCTGTGTTTATATAAAACGGCGCACACAAGGAAAAGTATACCACCGCAGGGGCACTGACGCAAATAGCTTGCCTGTTAAATCGATACAATCAAATACAATTTTGCCGCCCGGAGCCTACTGTTTCCGCGGATTTCTGGAAACTCAAAAATCGGGCATAACAGGCAAGCTGTGGTATACTGTGAAGGCGGGTGGTATCTGCTTTGAAAAATTATTTATGAGACAAAGAATGCGGAAAGCAGGTGATTTGCATGGCTGAAAGCGCGCAGATTGGGACGGGTATAGCCGGCGCCGTTATGGTTCCTCACCCGCCTCTCATCATACCGGATGTCGGTCACGGAGAGGAGAAGGGAATACAGGCGACCATTGATGCCTATCAGAAAGCCTCAGAATTCGTCCTTTCCCTGCAGCCGGACACGATTGTCATTTCTTCTCCCCACAGCATTATGTACCGGGACTATTTCCACATCTCTCCGGGCCATGCCGCTGCCGGAAACTTCGGTCAGTTCCGGGCACCGCTGGTGCAGATTTCCGCTGTCTATGACAGCGAGCTGCGCGACGCAATCTGCAAAGCCGCCGACGCAAAGGGCTTTCCGGCAGGGGATCTGGGCGAGCGGGATCCCGCTCTCGACCATGCGACGATGATTCCCCTGTATTTTCTGCAGGAAGCTGCAAAGGACTCATCTCCCTTCCGCATCCTCCGCATCGGCCTTTCCGGCCTTCCCCTTCCTATGCACTACGAGCTGGGACAGATGGTGGAGGAGGCCGCAGAAAGCTTGGACCGGCGCATCGTCTGGATAGCATCCGGCGATCTCTCGCACAAGTTAAAGGATGACGGCCCCTACGGTTTCTCCAAGGACGGGCCCGTCTACGACAGGCGGATTATGAAAGTAATGGGGAGCGCAGCTTTTGAGGAGCTTTTCGGCTTTGATGAGTCCTTCCTTGAAAGTGCCGCCGAGTGCGGCCACCGGTCCTTTGTTGAAATGGCAGGAGCACTTGATGGACGTGCTGTTACACCGCAGATGCTTTCCCACGAGGGCCCCTTCGGCGTCGGTTACGGAGTCTGCACATTCACGGTCGGCGCTCGCGATGGCTCGCGCCACTTCCTGAAAAATTGGGAAGAAAGGGAAGCCGCTGCCCTCCTTGAAAAGCGAAAATCCGAAGACTCTTATGTGCAGCTGGCCCGGGCTTCCGTGGAGGCCTATGTGCGGAACAGGGAAAAGCTCACACCTGAGAAAACCGGAATAGATCTACCCTCCGGAATGCTGACCGTCCGCGCCGGCGCCTTTGTCTCAATCCACGAAAACGGGCAGCTCCGCGGCTGCATCGGAACGATTTCCGCGGTGCAGGAAAATATTGCGGAGGAGATTATAGAAAACGCCATTTCCGCGTCGACACGCGACCCGCGTTTTTCGCCCATCCGTACAGACGAACTTCCATATCTTGAAATCACGGTGGATATCCTTAGCCCGGCAGAGAAAATCTCTTCTCCGGATGAGCTGGATGTGAAGCGCTACGGCGTCATCGTAACGAAGGGAATGAAACGGGGGCTGCTGCTCCCGAATCTCAACGGGGTGGATACCATCCCGCAGCAGATAGCCATCGCCAAGCAGAAGGCGGGAATTGCAGCGGACGATGATAATATAGAGCTGCAGCGGTTCGAAGTTGTGCGGCACTACTGATTCTTTTTTTACTTTCGAGGCTGCTGCAAGCTCCGCAGGATTTGCCTAAAACTGCTGCCTTTGGTATTGTTAACGATGCATACGTTCGATGCGTTTACAAAAGAATAGCCAAAGTCGTTTCTGTTAGAAAAGAGGACGGACTTTTCCAATGCGAAAAAAGATTAAAAACCGCCTGTTCCGCGCCCTGCAGAAGATATTTTTGAAATTTTCTTCGAGCCGGCGCCTGACAAACTGGGCCTATGCCATTGTCACTATTATTTTCCTCGTCCTCCTCATAGCGTCGCCCTTCCGTGAAAACCAGTTCCTCGGCACGATTGCAGGCATCTTCATCGGCTTTGTTCCCTTCTATATTTCCCGGGGCAGCTCCCACCTGACGGAAGACGCTTCAAAAATCAATAATGATTACAATGCAGGGGAAAAGCGCTATAGCTATCCTTCCTACAAACAGAATTTTTCAGAGGTGACAGGCAGCGTCTCCTTAGGGAAAAATACCGCAGATTGGTTCTTTCTCTTCGATCCGATTGAATGCGTTTCCAGGCGCAAGCCGCGGCGGGAGCCCCTCCTTTGCATAGACGAAAAGGAGTATATCCCCGATACCTTCATCCTTTCGCATCTCGACGATCTCGCCAAGGCACACCCGGGGACGAAGATGGAAAACAGCCTCCTGATCCGCCTCGATGACATCAAGCGGGGTGAGTATTTCCCGTTTTATGAAACAGCGGTGTCAGAACCGGCTGATGCAGCGCCGCAAGCCCCCGCGCCTGCTCCCCGCCTTACGGCAACGGTTTCAAAGACGACGAACATTTACAGTCTCCTCACAAACCGGTCCGCCGACGTCGACATCAATGGCTCGGGGCTTACAATCCGGAACCTCTATGAACCCGGTCCCCGCCTGCGCCGCCTGCGGGATTCCGCCCTGTCCGACCACATAGGCATTCAATGCATGATATTCGTAAAGGATACGGACGGAAAGCTGTACGGCGTTTTCTGCCGCAGGGGATCCGGAGCCTCCATCAACAAGCTCGGCATTGTAGCCTCCATCGGCCAGCGCATCCACTGGTCTGAGGCTCAGGGCAAGGGCGATGACAGCCTCGAGCCCATCCGCTACTGGCTCAGCCACCGCCGCCTCATTCAGAAGTTTTACCCCTTCTTCGAGCCGTGTCAGGCAGAAGAGATTGAAAAGGGGCTTCACTACCTGGGCTGCGGGCGGGAAATTTTTGAACTGGGCAGACCGCAGTTCTTCTATTCCTATACGCTCGTCTGTGATGAAAAGCACCCTCTGGACAGTTATGTCGGGCAGCTGGCCCGGGCAGAACGGATTTACCGGCTGCTGCAGGAGGAGGAAAAAGAAAAGGAAAAAGAGAAAGAAAAGATTTTTTCAGAAAATCACCCTGTTTCCGCTTCCCGGTTTGCGGAGAAAAAGGACCTGGCAAGCTATAAGGCAATGCGTGACGAATTAAAGGACGAGTGGTCTGAATACAAAGTGCTGCATCTTGACAGGCTTCCCAATGGAAAAACAGACGTGCCGGATGAACGGGAGATCTTTGACCCCTCCTACAATGATGAGCCGGATTTCTACCTCGTCGACCTTTCCACCTTTTCCTATAAGTCGGAAAAGGGCACGTGCAGCTTCCGCTGCATTTCAAATGACCGGAAGGGACGCAGAAAAGAGCTGACTCTGAAGGACTGCCCCATTGAAGTTCATGCCGTGGCGAATTTATATTATTATCTCTACTATATGAACGCGGAGAATACGAAAGACGAGAGCGGGCGCGCTTAGATAGCCACGTACGCGTCTTCTGAGAGCATCCCGAAAAAACGGCGGCCGGACTTTTGTACGTCCTGCCGCCGTTTTTGAAAGTGTATGCCTGTTCTGATTCAGGGAAGCAGTCCCAGGCGGACAAATGCCCTGTAAAAGCCGTCCTCTGCCATATCATCCGTCACGAGGTCCGCCTCCGCTTTTGCAGCAGGCGTTCCGTTTCCGACAACAATGGAGAAGCCGACTGCCGTAAGCATGGGGATATCATTTGCACTGTCGCCCACGGCAATTGTATCTTCCACGGACGTTCCCGTTTCTTCAAGCAATGCCCGGATGGCGTTTCCTTTTGTGAGCGTGTGGTACATGATTTCCCCCGTATACTTCTCCGGGCTCGGAATGCCAAGGGGGACAACGTCAAAGCCCTCCGGCATCTCCGCCCGGAATTTTTTCACGGGCGTCGTATTTCCGTAGAAGGCCATTTTTTCCGGATGGGCAATATCCGCAAGGCTTTCTGCCGGCGCCGGTACGGGGCAGAGGCGTTCGCTGCCTGCAGGAAGGCGGTCGTGCATCCGAGTGTCTATCGCCATATAGGCATCGAACTGGGAGGCAAGCACGGCGTTCTCCTCTGCCTGCTGGACGTAGGCAACAATGTCATGAGATGTCATATACGTCATCAGTTCTTCAAAAGGTTCCCGCGGGATTTCCCTGTCGTAGACGACTTTGCTGTGATAGCGCACGCGGGCGCCGCACGCCGTAATCATGCCGTCAAAGCCGATATCCAGGATTCTTTCCGGAACCTCGCACTCCGGCCGGCCAGTACAGATTAAGACATCGCAGCCTGCTTCCTGCAGGAGTTGTATTGCCTTCACTGTGGAAGACGGAACGGTTCCGTCCGGAAAACGGATGGTTCCGTCTATGTCCGTAAAAATCATCTTTTTCATGGCTACAGTATACCATCACCAAGGGTTTGCCTGTCAAATAAGTACAATCAAGTACAATTTTGCCTACTGAAAGCCCCTGTTTATGCGACTCTCCGAAAACTCAAAAATCGGGCGTAACAGGCAAACAAGTACAATCAAGTGCAATTTTACTCGCTGAAAGCCCCTGTTTCTGCGCCTCTTCGAAAACTCAAAAATCAGGCGTAACAGGTAAACGAATACAATACAATGCAATGCAAAGCAAAAAAGTCCCCCGCCCGCAGAAATGCAGGTGGGGGATTTGGCGGTTTATATTATTCTGAAAGCTCTTTTCAGCCGGCCTTCTTGGCGCTCTTCGCAGCCTTCTCGGCTTCGCGGCGGGCACGGATTTCTTCGCGCTCCTTCATCTCGGCAGCCCAAAGCTTCTCAGCCCGGTCTTTCCACTCGGCAGCGTAGGGATCGCACTTTCCGCAGAGGTCTTCAACAGACTCCGGCGATTGCATATCCGTGGACTTTGCACCTGTCTCTGCGACGATTTCCCGCAGCTTCTCGGGATTCTCGAGCATGGGGCAAGGTCTTAAGTGGTTTTCATTGAAGGGCTGGCCTTCCTTGTACTTCAAAAAGATCGGCTGCTTCAGGCAGTCCAGCAGGCTCATGTCGTGGATGTTTGCGCTTGAGTAGTGGATGAATACGCAGGGCTCGACATCGCCGTTCGGGTTGATGTGGCAGTACTCGCGGCCGCCGGCTACGCAGCCGCCGACCCACTCGCCGTCGTTCTGGAAGTCCAGGGCGAAGATGGGCTTTCCGCCATCGAAGCCGCGGATTTCACGAACGCGGTGGAACATGTATTCACGCTGATCAGGTGTAAGCAGGAGATCCGTGGAGGCTTCATTTCCAACCGGCATATAGTGGAAGTACCAGATGAATTTGGCACCCTTCTCGATGACCATATCCAGGAACTCATCAGACGTAACGGTCTTGTAGTTCTTCGACGTATAGCAGATGGAGTGGCCGAAGGGAATCTTGTGCTGCTTCAGAAGATCCATCGCATGCATAACCTTCTGGTAGGTACCGGCTCCGCGGCGGTCATCGTTTACCTCCTCGAAGCCCTCGAGGGAGATGATGGGAACGAAATTCTTCACACGGAGAAGGTCTTCGCAGAACTGCTCATCAATGAGGGTTCCGTTCGTAAACGTCTGGAAGAAGGAGTGACTGTGCTTCTCGGCAAGCGCTACGATATCCGCCTTCCGTACGAGGGGCTCGCCACCGGTGAAGAGGAAGGTATGGATGCCCAGATCCTCGGCCTGGCTGATGATGGACTCGAGATCCTCATTGGAAAGGTTCATCTTGTGGCCGTACTCGGCAGCCCAGCAGCCGGTGCAGCGGAGGTTGCAGGCGGATGTGGGATCGATGAGGATTGTGAAGGGAATATTGCAGCCTTCCTTCTCGGCAACCTCCCGCGTATGGCGGTAGCCGCGGAAGGCTGTCTCATAGCCGAGGTTCAGGGCAGCCGTTTTCAGGATGCCGTGATCGATGTCGTCAAAGAGGTGGTTCGTGAACTGGCACCACTTGCTATCCGGATTTTCATATACATTACGAAGAGCGTCGTAGGCACTGTCCGGCCACGTATCACCGAGGACCTTCTGGATGAGGTTGATGAACTGGATCATCGCCTTCTCGCGATCCTTGTCGATGTGCTTCAGCGCTCCGTCAATAGCCACTTCGAATGCCTTGCGCTCGGCTGCGTGTCTTAAACCTTCTGCCATTTCTTTCACCGTTCCTTTTTCATCTTTCACCGGATTGGATGCTGGTTCTTCCTTCCCGGTGTATTAAAAAATTTCATAAAGTGCCGTGAGACAGTCTGCGTCCTAATGCACTTTTACCAACTGCGGGTAATTCTAAAATAGTTAAAAAAATGCCTCAAGAGACAATGCTTCGGATGTGTATAACGGTAAAATCCCCGCAGAATGGTGGTCAGAGCAGCTTTCTGCGTTATAATGGGGCACAGGTTTCACAAGGGGCCGGCCGGTACATTTCGCGCCGCTTGCGGTGTACGCGCAGCAGACGGAGACAGGAGCTCACCCGCGCGTATCCACGGCCGGACAAAAGATTTTTCAGGAGAATAATATGAAAACAGGACTTATCGTAGAGGGCGGCGGCATGAAGGACGCCTACAATTCCGGTGTCATTGATGCTTTCCTCGATCACGGGATTACATTTGATTACGTCAGCGGGGTTTCCGCCGGGGCAACCTGTGCAGCAAGCTATCTCGCCCGCCAGCGGGGCAGAAACAGGCGATTTTTCACGACGCATCCGACAAACCCGGAATACTTCGGCGTCAAGGCCTTCCTTTCGTCGGGGGATTTCTTCAATTTACATTATATTTATGATACACTGACGAACGAAGACGGGGCGGACCCGCTCGATATCAAAACCCTGCTGGCGGGGCCCGAGGAGTTCGTCTTTGTCGCGACAAACGCTGAAACCGGCGAACCTGTCTACCTCACGAAGGACGACATCGTTCCGAATGATTACAAATGCTTCAAGGCTACCTGCGCCCTGCCTGTGCTCTGCCACCCCGTAGAGCTCAATGGAATGAAGCTCTTTGACGGCGGCGTCTCCGACTCGCTTCCCTATGTCAAGGCGATTGAGAACGGCTGCGACCGGCTTGTCGTCATTCTTTCAAAGCCTCTCGACTTTGTGATGGAGCCCCAGAAACACCAGGAAGCCATTAATATTATTCTTCACAAATATCCTGCGATAGCGGCGCGGCTCAAATACAGGTACATCATGTACAACCGCCAGCACGACACCCTGATGAAGCTCTACCGCACGGGACGCGTTTTCCTCTTTGCCCCGAAGGAAAAGCTTTCTACCTATACCATGGACATCGACGTCCTCGATGACATGTACCGCGAAGGCCTTGCCGACGGAAACGAAAAGCTCGACGCCATGCAGAAGTACCTTGCCGGTCCGGACCGCCTGTCTGTCTACCGCCCGCGCATAGAAAAACTCCGGAAGGAAAAAGAAAAGAGATCATGAAGCAGAACGAAAACCGCCTGAAATATTTCTGGCTTTCTTTTACGCCCCTCCTGGCCCTGCTCGTCATCCAGTCCGCATGCTCTGTCTTCGTAATGGAGCTTGAACTTGTCACCTCCTTCGGGAGCAGCAGTGAAACGGATCTCGGGAGCTTCATCCGGGGAGCCCTGAAAACACTTACCGGCAGCAGCTCCATGTCCCTGATTCTCTTTGTCTACGGTCTTTTTGCCCTTTTCTGCACCGCCCTCTGGTACCGGGCCTTCCGTCGGAAGACCTATCCGGACATGCAGGAAGGCAACCGGCCGTCGGAGGCTCTCAGTGATGCAAAGGACTCCCTGCGCGGCTACAAAAAAGGACGGCTCATCGCGGGTATTGTCATTCTCGGTGTCGCCTTTCAGGTGGTAATGAATTACTTCACTACAGTCCTTGCCATGATCCGGCCCGACTGGCTGAAAATCTACGAAGACGCCATGAAGACATCCGGCATCAGCAGCGACACGGTTTCCGTCTTCATCGTCCTCTATATGATCATCGGCCCCCTGTCTGAGGAACTCTGCTTCCGGGGCCTCACCTACGGCTATGCCCGCCGCGCGATGGGGTTCTGGGGGGCGAATGCGGTTCAGGCCATCCTCTTCGGCATCTTCCACCTCAATCCCCTGCAGGGAATCATGGCGGCCATTGTCGGTTTTCTCTTCGGGTATATCTACGGAAAGACGAACAATATTTTCGTGACCATGGGCATCCATCTCGTCTTCAATGCGACGTCCTTCCTGATGGGAGGGCTGACGCTTACGACGCTGCCGCCCTTCGTCTTTTTCCTTCTCATTCTGGGCTGCCTCATCGCATCGTATCTTGCTGTCCGCCTGATCTTTTCGTCGCGTCCGGTGGCAGTGCCGAAGGAGAAGACACCCGGACAGGGTTGATTTTTTATGACTAATATTTAAATGCAGTGCGGCAGGAGCTCTCAGAACCCCTGCCGTATTTTTCGGGAGAATTGAAATGAATCAGCCTGTTAAGAAAAATGTGTGGAGCAAAACCCCGATTGTAGTTCTGACGGCCGCCTTCTGCTGCCTGCTCTGGGGCTCAGCAGCACCGTGCATCAAGATCGGCTACCGCGTTTTCGGCGTTTCCGGCAATGACGTTCCTTCCATCCTCCTCTTCGCCGGACTCCGCTTCACGATTGCCGGCCTCATGGTGATCGCAGCGGGAAGCGTCCTGCAGCACCGCCTCCTGCTGCCGAAGAAGTCTTCGTGGAAGGGCATCTTCACCCTGGCTGCCCTGCAGACCGTCATCCAGTACATCTTCTTCTACAATGGTGTCGCCCATACCTCCGGTGTCCGCACGTCCATCATCAATGCCTGCGGAACTTTCTTCTCCATTGCAGTGTCTGTCCTGATTTTCCGCTTTGAGAAGCTGACAATAGCCAAGGTCATCGGCTCCATTGCCGGTTTTCTCGGCGTTCTCGTCATTGTCACAAACGGAGAGGCCATTTCCGGCGCCCCCTTTACCCTGGCGGGCGAAGGGCTGGTCATCATCTCCACCCTGTCAAGCGCCTTCGCGGGCTGCGCCATCAAGCTGTTCTCGCGGAAGGAAGATCCCGTTCTGCTTTCCGGCTGGCAGTTCTTTTTCGGCGGGCTCATTATGATGAGTCTTGGAGCTGCAGGCGGCGGGAGGCTTGTCCCGAGCGCCGCATCCTGTCTTCCGCTCATTCTTTATATGGGCTTCATTTCCGCCGGCGCCTACACATTCTGGGGCATCCTCCTCAAATACAATGAAGTTTCCAAGGTCACCATCTGCGGCTTCATGAACCCCGTCTTCGGCGTCATCATTTCCGCCATCCTCCTTGGCGAATTCTCTGAAGCTGTCAATATCTACACCCTCGTTGCCCTCCTCCTCGTCGTTACCGGAATCGTCATCGTGAACCGGCCGTCGAAGGCGGCCGCATGAAAGGGGCAGCTTGCAGCGGCGCAGCAGCCCATGAAAAGGCGGTTTGCCGTGTTTTACCTGTTATGCCCGATTTTTGAGTTTTCTGGAGACCACAGAAACAGAGGCTTTCAGGGGGAAGAATTGTACTCGATTGTATTTATTTGACAGGCAACCCTCAGATTTGAGTTTCCGGGAAATCGCAGAAACAGTGGTTTTCAGGGGGCCCAATTGCACTCGATTGTATCGATTTGACAGGCAACTTCTGTGAGCGGCTTATTTCTAACCGCTCAGCAGTTCCCGGTATAGACATAGATGAGATGCTGCCGCGCGATGTCCGCCAGATGATAGACGTTTTCCACCGGCGTCGGCTCACGGTCGATGTAGGAAGCACGCGGGAAGAAACGGCTGATATGAAGCGGAATGTTTTCGCCGCTCTTTTGCCCCGGATTGACGCGTGACAACGAAGCGATATATGAAGAAATTTCTTCCATTTCCGCATCACTGTCGTTCATGCCCGGGACTATCAGCGTAGTAAGCTCTACGTGGCAGTCTTGCACAGCGCGCTCAATAAAGGCTTTCACATCGGCAAGATTTCCTTTCAAAGTTTCGCGATACACATCTTCGCGGAAGCTTTTGAGGTCAATGTTCATGGCATCGATGAAAGGAAGAATTTTTTCGAGGACCGGCAGGGAAACGCAGCCGTTTGTCACCAGTATGTTCAGAAGGCCTGATTCATGGGCGAGGCGGGCAGTATCCCTGACATACTCATAGCAGACCAGTGCTTCGTTGTAGGTGTAGGCAAGACCGATGTTTCCGCGGTTACGAAGAGAAAGCGCCATGGCGCAGAGATCCGCCGGCGAGACGGTTCGAGCCGGTACATCTCCTGCCCCTGCATAGGAAATTTCGTTGTTTTGACAGAAAGGACAGTGGAGGTTGCAGCCAAAGCTGCCGACGGAGAGAACGGCGCTTCCCGGGTGGAAGCGCCGCAGGGGTTTCTTTTCAATCGGATCTAAGGCTATGGATGTCAGTTTTCCATAGTTTACAGGAATAATATTTCCGCCCCTGTTTGCCCTTGCCTTACAGAAACCTGTCTGTCCTTCACTTAAGGCGCAGTGGCGGAAGCAGACGCTGCATGTCTTTGCTGTAACCTTATTTTTATCATTCATGGTTCTTATATCCCAATTTTCTGCAAATACCGTCGATGCTACACGGCATAGTTTCTTTTCTTCGGCTCTATAGCAAATACCGCCTATGTCGGGAAAAGGAGGAAAGCTGAAAACCTCGCCATTGGCATTTTGGTCTCTGGCAGTACTCTTTCAGACAAATACCGCCCATCGCGAGCATTGCTGGAATCTCAGAAAGGAAAAGCAAGTCGCAGCGCAAGCATTTTGGCGCAAATGCCGCCCACGAACACAGTATACCACAGGACATAGCAGATGGGGATTGGGCGGTATTTGCCGAAATTCACCGCGTGAGCGACTTGTTTTCTTCATATGAGCTTCCCGGTATGCTTGGCATGGCGGTCTTTGCAAAGGAGGCTGGAAAAAGTGACCACATGTGGCTGAAGCAAGTTGGCAAGGGAAGATATTTGAACGGTATTTTCGCTCAGGCATGAAAAAGCGGAGTGGCACGCGTATAGCGTGTCGCCCCGCTCTTTTTGATGTTTTACCTGTTACGTTTGCTTTTTTTGGTTTCCTGAAAGCCGCAAAAATAAAGACTTTCAGAGGCGGAAATTGTACAGAATTGTATCGATTTGACAGGCAAACATTTCGGAAGAAAGCGAAAACGCAGTGGGCACGTGGCTTTTACACCAGCCCGTGCTTCCGGTTCACCCGCCGCATCATGAACCATGCAATGAGGCAGGATAAGCCTTCCGCAACAGGGAAGGTGATCCAGACAAGGGCCGCCGGAGCGCTTCCTGCAAGGATGATGCGCGTGAGTGCCCACGCTACCGGCAGGACGAAGAGGAGCTGGCGGCAGACGGAGATCACCAGGGACTCCATCCCGCATTCGAGGGCCTGAAAGACGCCCTGGAAGGCGATATTGGCTCCGGCAAACCAGAAACTGAAGGAGATGATGCGGATGGCGGCGACGCAGAGCTTCTGCGTTTCACCGGAAAGTCCGAAGACACTTGCGATGGGACCTGCGAAGAGTTCAAGAGCCGCGAACCCGGCGGTCATTATTAGTAATGTGTAAATCATGCCCCAGCGGATGCCGTCTTTGATCCGGGGCTTTGATCCCATGCCGTAGCTATACGAAACAATGGGCGTGATGGCGTCGCGGAGACCGAAGGCTGCAAAGAGGATGAACTGCTGAATCTTGTAGTAGAGTCCGTATGCAGTGACGACATTCTCTCCGATCTGCACCAGGATGATGTTCAGGAAGTAGGTCATGAAGGACATCAGGGCCTGCGAAATAATGGCAGGCAGGCCGATGGAGTAGATCTGGCCGATGACGCGCTTCGAAGGCTTCATATATTTGAAGCCGTTGTCCACTTCCTTGTCCAGGCGCAGATGGAAGATGAGGGCAATGACCAGGGAGAGCATCTGTCCGACAACGGTGGCGAGGGCTGCTCCGCGGACGCCCATCTCAGGGAAGCCCAGAAGGCCGAAAATCATGATGGGGTCAAGGATGATGTTTGCAATGGCGCCGGATACCTGAGCGATTGTCGAGTAGAGGGACCGTCCCGTTCCCTGCAGGACCTTTTTAAATATAGAATAATAGATAATTCCGAAGGAGAGCCCGCAGCAGATCAGCAGGTAGTCGTGGCCCATGCCGAGAATCGTCTCATTGGCGGACTGGGTACGCAGGTAGGGATCAATGCCCACAAAGGCAAAAATCAGGAACACGGCATAAATAATAGTTGCGAGGAAGATGCCGTTTCCGGCGGCAAGAGATGCCCGCTTCCGGTCGCCCTGTCCGAGAGACCGGGAGAGGAGGGCGTTGACGCCGACACCGGTTCCGATGGAAACAGCTACCATGAGCATCTGAACGGGGAAGGCCAGGGTAAGGGCGTTCAGCGCCTGCTCCCCTACACCTTCGATGTTTGCGACGAAGGCGGAGTCTACGATATTGTAGAGAGCCTGCAGCATCATGGAGAGGATCATGGGAATGCCCATGGAGAGCATCAGCCGGTTCACCGGCGTCGTTGCCATGCGGCCGCGGACCTCCTTCGGAGTCTCGTCCTTGTACTCCTTCTTCTCAGCGGAAGCCGGCCGTTCCGCTTCAAGTGTTACGTGTTTTGTGGAATCCATTTCCTCACTCCTTTATAAACAATTAGCAATTGCACACGATTGTATCGATTTGCCTGTTACGCCCGATTTTTTGGTTTCCTGAGAGCCGCAGAAACAGGGGCTTTCAGGAAACAAAATTGTACAGGATTGTATCGATTTAACAGGCAAACTATTGGTTGACGGACGTCAACTTGCGTGCTACCATCTGGGAAAAGAAGGCCTGTGGCAGAATGTATCTCTTTGTATTTATTTGCCTGTTATGCCCGGGGTTTCGCTTTTTTTGAAAGCCGCAGAAACAGAGGCTCGTAGAGACCGAAATTGTACACGATTGTATCGATTTAACAGGCAAACAATGAGGAATGCGTATGAATCTGTTTGAAATTCAATCGGGGAGCGGGGATAGGGAAACCGGCCTCATATACTTCTATGAGAAGAGCGATACCTGCATCATTGAACTTGCGCCGGATGTCCGGCAGGAGGAAGTCCCTGCATCTCTCGCCGGATTCGTGGAAAGGGGCATCCGTACCCTTGATCCCGTTTTCAGCAAAAAATATGTGGAAGGCGGCCTAGCAACGGATGGCTGTTCTGTCAGCGCTCTGGCAAAAGAGCCTTCCTGGATGGAAGAGCGGAAGGCGCGGTGGCTGACAGTTGCGGTTCCTCTGGCGGACGGGGCTTTCTATCTCTCTTTCCGCGACGGAAAAGAAGGAACCTTTCATCTGAATCAGACGCTAAATGGAACACCGCAGATTCTCTCCGGCGGGCGCGTGCTGGACTTCGGATACGGCGCCTTTTTGATGAGTGAGACACTGTATGCGGCAGCACACGAACCGGGCATCCGGAGCCGGGATCTGGAGGCTGTCATGAAAGGACTGCTCGTCGATGTGCCGGATTTCTGCGCGGAACTTGCTGTTTCCCGCCAGTACGTAAACCGCCGCATCTCCGAAGAAGGCGTAGAGCCCTTCCGGAAATGCGGCGGAAACAATCTCTACCTGCGGCAGCAGGTGAATTTCCTCTTTGATATGTGAGGCGCGGGCAGCAAATTTCTCATGCAAAACGAGTCTGTTGGGAATAGAATTTTACACACAATTTACAAAAGACGGGAAGATTTTCTGCAAGGGGGCAGTGTGCCATGGCAAAGAAAAAGCCGCTGTGGAAGCGGGTGCTTTATATTATTCTGATCATCCTGGCAGTCTGCGCCGGCGCTTTTGCCGTGCTGATCCTTGTGCTGACCATCACGGAATATAAGCCGGCAGACAAAGAGAGCCTGGCAGTTGAGGGAACTGCTGAGGATATGCCTTCTGCGGGAGACAGCCTCCGCGTCATGACATGGAACGTGGGCTACGGGGCTCTCGGGGACAATGCCGACTTCTTCATGGACGGGGGAAAGTCCGTGGTGACGGCGTCAAAAGACCGGGTTAATGAAAATATGGCCGGGATCATCGACGAGGTGAAGGCGGCAGATCCGGACGTGGCCTTCTTCCAGGAGGTGGATACGGACGCGGACCGGTCGTACCGCATCAATGAGGCGGACCTTGTGACAAGCGCTTTTCCTGCCTTTGACAATACATTTGCCTACAATTTCAAGGTTCTCTTCATTCCCTATCCCATTCCGCCCATGGGGCACGAGAGCGCGGGAATCCTGACGATGAGTCGCTTCGACATCACATCGGCAGACCGGATCCAGCTGCCCTGCCCTTTCAAGTATCCGGTGCGGCTAGGCAACTTAAAGCGCTGCCTGGCCATCAACCGCATTCCCCTGAAGGACTCCGACAAAGAATTGGTCATGGTAAATCTCCATTTGGAGGCCTATGACTCCGGAGAGGGCAAGAAGGCGCAGACCGAGATGCTCCGCGATTACTTGCAGGCAGAGATGGATGCAGGCAATTACGTCATTGCCGGCGGGGACTTCAACCAGATTTTCTCGAGCGCGGACAAGGCCTATCCGGAGCTCGACGGGACTTGGCACGCGGGAGAGCTTGATACAAGCGCATTTGACAGCAGGTGGTCCTTCCTCATGGATACAGGAGTGCCGAGCTGCAGGTCCCTCGACAAGGCGTATGAAGGCGCAGACACCGATCCGACTGCATTTCAATATTATTCCATTGACGGGTTCATTGTATCGGACAATGTAAAAGTGGAGACCGTGGAGACGCAGGACCTGTCCTTCAAAAACGCCGACCACAACCCGGTCGTCCTCGATGTGACGCTTTCAGAATAATATAGAGCGCCGGATGGAACGGAAGACGAAAAAACGGCACCCGTGGCCTTGTGTCATCGGTGCCGTTTTTTTGCGAGGCGGGATAGAGGCTTTCAGAAGCCCAGATTGTCATTGATGAGAATGACGGATACACGCCCTGCGTGCCGCTCGTAACGGGTGATGAGGAAGTTGCAGCAGATGGTCTCCGGCGACTTGCAGTCAGCGCAGGCACCGGTCTTCGTGCAGGGGGTATTAACGCCGAAGCGGGTGGCGTTGATGGGAGCGGCAACATTGCGGGCCCGCTTGATGGCGGAGTCGACGTTCGGGCAGACCTTGTTCATACCGACGAGGTAGAGGACGTGCTCCGGTCCGTAGGCCAGGCAGGAAATCCGGTTGCAGTTCCCGTCAATATTTACGATGACGCCGTCGTTTGTGATGGCGTTGGCGCTGGCAATGAAATAGTCGGCGCTGTAGGCGGCAAGCTCCGCAGCCCGCTTGTCTTTGGCGTGGTTCCTGTCAAGGTAGTTATACTTTCCGCTTTCGAGAATATTTGTGAGACCGATGTCCGCCGCGGTCTGGCAGCCGCCCATCGTGACACTTGCCCCTTCGGGGATGAGCTCCAGAGCCTTCTTCAGGGCTTCTTCCTTTGAGGCTGCGTAGTACCCGGTCATGTTCCGCGACTGCAGGCCTTTGATGACGGTCTGCGCCAGATTTTCATTCCGTTTGAACTCAATTTCGTTCATATCCGAACCTCCTTTTTTAACACATCCCTGTCGGATGCCGGAAGACCGGCCTCCTGTGGTTTTCATTTTTTCCCATGTCAAGTATAATAGCAGAAAAGGAAACGACCGCAGCAGATTTTTGAAAGGATTTTTCATGCAGCAGGAACGCCTGTCTCATGGTTTCGGCCCATATATCGACTCGGAAAGCCGGACATTGATCCTCGGCAGCTTCCCTTCAGTGAAATCCAGGGAGGCTGCTTTTTTCTACGGTCATCCGCAGAACCGCTTCTACCCGGTGCTGGAGAGGGTTTTTGAGGATAATATAGTGCCCGTAGAGAATGCAAATCCGTGTCTTGCAGGGGAAGCGGGGCTTTCATCAGCTGCCGGCGGGGCGGATGCTATTGAAGCAGCCAATAATGCGGCGGTTATTGCAGCCAAAAAGGCATTCCTAAAACGTCACCACATCGCCCTCTACGACGTCATCGAGTCGTGCGCGATTACGGGCTCGTCCGATTCCTCCATACGGGACGTCGTTCCGGCGGACATCATGGCTCTTCTCAATGCCGCTCCAATCGAACGGATATTTGTAAACGGCAAGACGGCGAAGAAGTACTACGACAAATATCTCTATACGCTTTGCGGGCAAACCGCCGTCTGCCTGCCCTCGACATCGCCGGCGAATGCCGCCTGGAATCTTGAGAAGCTGATAGCAGAATGGAAAATCGTTGCAAAACCGGAAGTTCGCTATGTTGATTCGATGTCCAACTTCTACGCGGACAAAGACACAAGGGACGGATACCTGATTTTTCCGGTTTCCGGGGAAACCGGCTTGCCGCTGATCCGATTTCACTCGTTTGACAAGATAGCTTTTGTTGATGCAGCCTTCACCACCAGATTTGGCGGTGTCAGCAAGGGCGTTTTGGGCTCTCTGAACCTGGGATTCAACCGGGGAGACGGGGAGGCGGAACTTCGGATGAATTGGAAACGGTGCGCTGCAGCCATGAATTGCAGCCTCGAACAGATGATTGCCACCAATCAGGTGCACGGGACAGAAATCCTCCGGGCGGAGGAGGGGATGGGGCTCGGCACAGGCCTCGCCCCGGAAGCAGGAAATGCCTTTCATACAGGAGAGATCCGGAACTCTGCCGGCGAGGCTTGTGCCGAGCCGGACTGTCTTTTTCATCCCCGCGTCACATCTGTCGACGGCTTCTGGTGCGATACGCCGGGCCTTGCCCTCTGCGCTTCCTTCGCTGACTGTGTGCCGGTTTACCTCGTCGATCCCGTGGGCAGGCGCGTTTCCCTCGTCCATTCCGGCTGGAAGGGAACGGCCGGGCAGATTGCGGGAAAGGCAGTGCGGATTCTGGAAAAGCAGGGCAGCCTGCCGACAGACATCGTCGCCGTCATCGGACCGTCCATCAGCGGGGCGCACTATGAGGTGACAGCTGACGTCATAGAAAAGTTTGTTGACACACGTCAACTTGCTCAGGATGCCGGATTTTCGCCATATTCCGGAGATGAACTCTCCGACATCTATGTGCAGACCGACGCGAAGCATTATCATCTGGACCTGTGGGCGGCCATATATTACACCCTGGTCCACGCCGGCGTCCGCCCGGAGAATATCCACTTTTCAGGCATCTGCACCTGGGAGAATGCCGACGTCCTCTGGTCCCACCGCCGGTCCGGCGGCCGCCGCGGCAATATGAACGCCTTTCTGAAGATCCGGAATTAAAAAAGAGGACGGAATTTCCGTCCCCTTTTTCTGTGCTTCACCCTACAATTGCTGTGTCTGTGTGTTAAAATAGAAAATCATCTGCCTGCAGTACCCGCTGCCGGAGCGGTTTGTTTTTTCCCGGCGTCCGCCGGGATAGCTTCTCCGCCTTTCAGCTGCGATTTGTATGTCATGGCCTTGCCCAGCAGGTTTTCCAGGTATTCTTCCGGAAGCTCCCGCTCTGTTTCAATCAGGATGGGCAGGACAGAGGACCTGCTGCCGTCCGGCGCCGGCTCTGTCTTTGCTTCGACGATGGTGAAGAAGTCGGAAAGCTTCATGCCGAAGCCGCCGCGGATGATGCCGACCATTGTGTTCATCGCCGGCATGGCGTCGTGCGTCAGGATGTCTGTCATGGTACTGGGGGCGACTTTTCCGCCGATGGCCAGCTGCCGGTTGCTGATGCGGTGTTCGTTCTGCAGTTCCGTGATGGTTTCCTTCGTTGCTGCTACGAAGGACTTCTTGTAGTGGTTGATATCTGCAGGAATATCTTTGGATAGATCGGTGGATTTCTTCGCCATGTGGTTGAACCTCCTTTTCGAAGGGGAAAGCACAGGTTCATACTAGCGAACAGGTCCGACCGGGAAAATTAAGAGCCTCCGAAAGCCTATTCGGCTGACCGAATACCGACTTTCGGAAACCGCATGGGCAGGGAATTTCTGCCTTCTTGTGCAATCCGCCGAAAATTGATGCATCCCTGCGAAAGCGGCTGTTCGGTTCTTTTACGTGACTGTTGTACCTGCGCAGGAGGCCTTTCTGCTTAATCGGGGCATCTTCCTGCCGGCTCTTGAAATATTATTCATGGAGAAAAAATCATATGAGCTTCATTCACCTCCACACCCACACCGCCTACTCCCTCCTCGACGGAAGCAACCGCATCGCGGACTACATCGCAAAGGTGAAGGCCGACGGACAGAACGCCGCGGCGATTACGGACCACGGCGTCATGTACGGCTGCATCGAATTCTATAAGGAAGCGAAGGCGCAAGGGCTCAACCCCGTCATCGGCTGCGAAATCTATATGGCGCCGGGCAGCCGCTTCGACCGCGAGCGGATCGACGATGAGGCCTACTACCATCTGATCCTGCTGGCGGAGAACAATACGGGCTACGGGAACCTGATGAAGATCGTCTCGACGGGCTTTGCGGAGGGCTTCTACCGGAAACCCCGCGTCGACTTCGAGACGCTCGAAAAGTATCATGAAGGATTAATATGCCTCTCCGCCTGCCTGGCCGGTCAGGTGCAGCGGGAGCTGTTGAAGGGAAACTACGACGGGGCGAAGGAGCTTGCCCTCAAATATGAAGGGATTTTCGGCAAGGGAAATTATTTTCTTGAACTGCAGGACCACGGCCAGCCCCAGGACCGGACCGTGATTTCCGGGCTTCTCCGCATGCATCAGGAGACCGGCATCCCCGTTGTCTGCACGAACGACTGCCACTATACGAATGCTGCCGACGCTGATGCCCACGACATCCTCCTCTGCATCCAGACGAAGAAGAAGGTCGGGGACACCGACCGCATGCGGTATGAGGGCGGCCAGTACTACGTCAAAACTGAAGAGGAGATGCGGCAGCTTTTCTCCTATATTCCGGAGGCTGTCGACAATACCCAGGCCATTGCTGACCGCTGCCACGTGGATATCGAGTTCGGCGTGACGAAGCTGCCCCGTTTTGAAGTGCCGGAAGGCTACAATTCCTGGACCTACCTCAACAGGCTCTGCGGGGAAGGCCTTTCCATGCGGTATCCGGACCTCTATGCTCCTGCGGACGCCGACCACGGCGATGCCGCAGACTACGTGACGGTCCGCCCGGAAGCCGATGCAGAGAAGGCGGAACGCTACAGAGACCGCCTGACCTACGAGCTCTCCGTCATTCAGAAGATGGGCTATGTCGACTACTTCCTGATTGTCTGGGACTTCATCCACTTCGCGAAATCTCATGGCATTCCCATCGGGCCGGGGCGAGGTTCCGCTGCGGGTTCCCTTGTTTCCTATACGACGACGATTACGAATATCGATCCCATGCGCTATGACCTCCTCTTCGAGCGCTTTCTGAACCCGGAGCGGGTGTCCATGCCCGATATCGACGTCGACATCGCAGATGACAGGCGTTCTGAGGTCATCGACTACGTCACGCAAAAATACGGGGCGGACTGCGTCTGCCAGATCGTCACCTTCGGAACCCTGGCGGCGAAGAACGCCATCCGGGATGTGGGAAGGGCAATGGACCTTTCCTACTCCCTGGTGGATTCCGTTGCCAAGGAAATTCCCACGCGGCTTCCGGACGTGAACACCATTACCATTGCGATTTCCCTGGAAAAGAATCCCCATCTGAAAGAGATGTACGATGCGGATCCGGAGATCAAAGCGCTCATTGACAATGCGCAGAAGCTCGAAGGCCTTCCCCGGCATGCCTCCATGCATGCGGCGGGCGTCATCATTTCCCGCGAGCCCATGGAGACCTATGTTCCCCTGGCCCGCGTCATGGCGGGCGGTCCTCTCGTGACGCAGTACGAGAAGACGACGGTCGAGGAGCTCGGCCTTCTGAAGATGGACTTCCTGGGACTCCGTACCCTGACGGTCCTTCGCGACTGCTGCGACATGGTGAAGGCGGATTACGGGGTGGACATCGATCTCGACCACATCGATTTCACGGACAAAGAAACCTATCAGACCATTGCAGCAGGCCACTGTGAGGGCATCTTCCAGCTCGAGAGCGCCGGGATGACCTCCTTCATGACGGAACTGAAGCCGGAGAACATAGAAGATGTCATTGCCGGCATTTCTCTCTACCGGCCGGGGCCCATGGATTTCATTCCCCGCTACCTGAAGGGGCGCCGCGACCGCGAGCACATCGTCTACGATACTCCCCAGCTTGAGCCGATCCTGAAGAATACCTTCGGATGCATGGTCTACCAGGAGCAGGTCATGCAGATTGTCCGCGACCTGGGCGGCTTTTCCATGGGCCGGTCCGACACCGTGCGCAAGGCTATGTCGAAGAAGAAGACGCATGTCATGCAGGAGGAGCGGAAGAACTTCGTCTACGGAAACGAAGAGCTCGGCATCAGGGGCTGCATTCATAATGGCATCCCCGAGGATGTGGCAAACCATATCTACGACGAGATGATCGACTTCGGTAAGTACGCCTTTAATAAGTCCCACGCGGCGGGCTATGCTGTTGTCGCCTTCCAGACAGCCTACCTGAGGACGCATTATCCTGCTGAATTTTTCGCTGCGATGATGACGTCTGTCCTCGACCGGACACCGAAGATTGCGGAATATATCGGCGTTGTCCGCGATATGGGAATCAGGGTTCTGCCCCCGGACGTAAACGTGGGATACGGCCCATTCGTCGTCGAAAACGGAGCCATCCGTTTCGGCATGTATGCGGTGAAATCCGTCGGCGAGGGCGTCATTGATGCCATAGTTGACGAGCGACAACTCAACGGCCCCTACCGCAGCCTGTCTGATTTCGTGGAGCGGGTGCACGGGCGGGATATCAACAAACGCGCCATTGAAAACCTCATCAAGGCAGGCGCCCTTGACTGCTTCGAAGGAAACCGGCGGCAGAAGCTCATGGTCTACGGCAGCATCCTCGATGCCGTAAACGAGCGGTCGAAGGGGCAGGTGGCCGGCCAGATCACGCTTTTTGATCTCGCGGACGACGTGGCAAAGGAGGACTTCCGTGTGGAGCTTCCGCCGCTTCCGGAATTTGAAAAGCCGCTCCTTTTGTCCTTCGAAAAGGATGTGATGGGAATCTATATCTCCGGCCACCCGCTTGAGGACTACGTTCCGATGATGAAGAAAAACGTGACGGCGTCGTCCCTGGACTTCATGCTGCCGGAAGACGGCGAAAGCGAAGAGGGCGCCGAAGACGAAGACGTGCGGGTGGCGAAGATTCCGGACGGAAAGTACGTGACGATCGGCGGCCTCATCGCGGAGCGGACGAACCACTTCACGAAGAACAACCAGGCGATGGCCTTTGTGACAATCGAAGACATGACGGGAACGGTCGAAATCATCTTCTTCCCGAAGACCTTCGAGAAGTATCGGGACCTTTTGAACGAAGACGAACGCATCCTGGTCCGTGGGCGGACGAGCGTGGAAGAGAACAAGCCGGCGAAGCTCATCGCGGAGTCCGTCGTCCGCTTCGACGACGTGCCGCAGACGCTGTGGGTGAACTTCCCCGATATGGCATCCTATGAGAATAATATAAATCCCTTGAATTCGCTGATCTCTCCGTATCCCGGGAATACCCACCTGTGGATCTACATTTCCGACGGGAAGCTGCGGAAGGACTTCACCCCCCACGGGGGCGTGCAGCTGTCGGCCGGCCTCGTTGACGACCTGAAGGCGGCTTACGGGGAAAAATGCGTATTCGTGTCCCCGGGGAAGGCGGTATTTGCGTAATACGTTTCACAGTTCATCCACCGCCCCTTTCGCATTTTCGCGTACCCGGCGCTTTACATTATTCATACAATGAAGACAAGCCTTTTCTATTGAAAATCTCCAATAAAGTGAGTAAAATAAACTCCGTGTGAGTACGCACGGCTCATCCGCAGGAACTTCGCGCGGAGGGGCAGTGCTTGAAGTGAGAGGAGTATTTGTATTATGGCAAACGCTGTAAAAACGATAGGAGTTTTGACCTCCGGCGGTGATGCGCCGGGCATGAATGCAGCCATCCGCGCCGTTGTCCGCGAAGGGCTGGCAAACGGCTGCACGGTCAAGGGCATCCGCAGGGGCTATTCGGGCCTCCTTGAAGAAGAAATCATCGACATGGACGCCCATTCCGTTTCCGATATCATCTCCCGCGGCGGTACGATCCTTCAGACGGCCCGCTGCCCCGAGTTCGTTCAGCCGGAGGTGCAGAAGAAGGCTGCCGGCATCCTGAAGGACCACGGCATCGACGGCCTCGTGGTCATCGGCGGCGACGGAAGCTACCGCGGCGCCCAGAAGCTTTCCCACTATGGCATCAATACCATCGGCCTTCCCGGCACGATCGACCTCGACATCGCCTGCACGGAATACACGATCGGTTTCGATACAGCGGTCAATACCGCGATGGAGGCCATCGACAAGGTTCGTGATACCTCGACATCGCATGAGCGCTGCTCCATTGTTGAGGTCATGGGGCGCGGCGCAGGCTATATCGCCCTCTGGTGCGGCATTGCAAACGGCGCCGAAGACGTCCTCCTTCCCGAGAAGTACAATTACGACGAGCAGGAGCTCGTAAACCATATCATCTCCGGCCGCAAGCACGGCAAGCAGCACCACATCATCATCAATGCTGAAGGCATCGGCCATTCGACGTCCATGGCAAAGCGCATCGAGGCAGCGACCGGCATTGAGACGCGGGCGACGATTCTCGGCCACATGCAGCGCGGCGGCTCGCCCACCTGCAAGGACCGTGTCTATGCTTCCACGATGGGCGCCCTTGCTGCGGATCTCCTCTGCGAAGGGAAGACGAACCGCGTTGTCGGCTACCAGCACGGCGAATTCGTCGATGTCGACATTGACGAGGCGCTGGCGATGACGAAGGGGCTTGACGAGTATCAGGTGAAGATCTGCCAGTCCCTCGGGAATGCGTATTAAGCCTTAGCACGCATTGCGTATCACTAATATCATATACGCAGAGCGTATGAACTTGTAGACTTGCACAGACAGCTTCAAATGCAAGAGATTACCAGCACGAAAAATCCGGCGGTCAGGAAAGTCTCCTCTCTGCTGACGTCTCCGCGTGAGCGCCGCAGGGAGGGGCTTTTCGTCGTTGAAGGACCGAGAATGGCGGCAGAGATTCCGACAGAATTTCTGCGCGGCCTCTTTTTGACGGAGGACTTTGCTGCAGGAGCCGGTGGAAGGGACCTCCTCGCGAAGCTTTCCGTTCCGGAGGGCGAAGTGACTCTTGTGACGGATGAAGTGATGGCGCGGATGAGCGGAACGGAGCATCCCCAGGGGGTGCTGGCGCTTGTGGACGCGGGCGCCGTCCGGACGGCGCCCTCCGGTGACTTTCCCGTGGTCTTCCTCGAAGACGTGCAGGATCCCGGGAACCTCGGTACCATCATCCGGACAGCAGAGGCGGCGGGCATTTCCGCCATCTATATGACAAACGGCTGCGCCGACATCCTCTCGCCGAAGGTCGTGCGGTCCACGATGGGCTGCCTTTTCCGCATGCCCCTGATCCGCCTGGAAGGAGACGACTTCTACGCAGAGATCGGCCGGCAGCAGAAGAAGGGACAGCGCTTCGTGGCAGCGGCCCTCGGCGGGACGCGCCCGTATGATGCCATTCCCTATGACGAGCATACGGCCTTCCTGATCGGAAACGAAGGGAACGGCCTGTCGGCTCGCGCCCTGGCGCTCGCCGACGAGGAAACCATCATTCCCATGGAGGGAGCTGTCGAATCCCTGAACGCTGCGGTCGCTGCCGCCATCCTCATGTATGAGGCGGCACGGCAGCGGAGATTATGATATAATGTATGAAAATTTGGTTTAAGACCTGGAAAAATTCGAAGCTGCAGCGGGATGTCACGATAGAAGACACAAGTGACGAGACGCGGACGCACAAGGTGATGAACGCCCTCGGGGAGGCGTGCCGGACCTTGGATCTCAGCCGTCCCATCTGGCTCGACCGGAACATTCAGGACTTCAAGGAGACCGGCAAAACCCGCTTCACCGCCGACAGCTTCATAGAAGACGTCCCCTTCGACTACCTGGAAATTGAAGTGATAGAAGAGGATGAAAAATAGGGGACTGTTCTGTTTCGCACGATTTGCAAAGTGGAATATAGGCTTTGCAAATCGTGCACCATCCGGCCGCGGTAAACACTGAGGGGCAGAGCTGCTCCCCGCATACCAAACAAAAGGGGAAAGTTACATTGCTATGAATTATGAAAATATAGATATCTCAGAATACGTCGCCCAGGCCCGTTCCAAGGGCATCGACATCTGGGACTCGGCGATGCTTCTCTACAATTCTGCCCTGAAAGAGATGGGCACGAAGGTCGACATCCTGAACGACGAGTTCCAGCACGTCCACCAGTACAACCCGATCGAGTACGTGAAGAGCCGGATCAAGGCGCCGGAGTCCATTGTGAAAAAGCTGAAGCGGCAGGGACTTTCCGACAGTATCGAGAACATGGTGCAGTACATCAATGACATTGCCGGCCTGCGGATTGTCTGCTCCTTCACGTCAGACATCTACGCCATTGCCGACATGATCGGGCGGCAGAATGACATCACGGTCATCTCCATCAAGGACTACATCAAAAACCCCAAGCCTTCGGGCTACCGCTCGTATCACATGATCGTGTCGGTGCCGATCTTCCTCTCGGACAAGGTCGTGAATACGAAGGTAGAGATCCAGATCCGGACGATTGCGATGGACTTCTGGGCGTCGCTGGAACACAAGATTCAGTACAAGTTCGATGGCAACGTTCCCGAGCAGATCTCGACGGATCTGTGGGAGTGCTCGGACATTGTAAACATGCTGGATAATAAGATGCTGAGTCTGAACGACGCTGTCATGCAGACGAAGATCGAGCAGGACACGCGGGACCGTATCAAGGCCCGGGTGGAGGCCCAGCAGCAGGAAGAAAAAAAGCACACAGCATAGGGAGGGCCTTCGGCGAAGCCGAATTTGCATGGCCCGACCGACTTGCCGCCGACCGAAGGGAGGGGGCATTTCCTTTTTCCGGGCGGGGAGGGCAGAGCCCTCCCCGCCCGGTGGTTTGGAGCCGCCCGCAGACGGGGCGGGCGGGGGAGGTACGTGGGGGAGGTGGGGTAAGAGGTGAGGGAAG
>OMTX01000077.1 GCA_900314085.1 uncultured Lachnospiraceae bacterium
GTCTCAAAATCAGACGCTAATAAGAATAATATAAATAATACTGAGTTGAGTGAGTCTCCTATCCGATCGATGAAGCCGGATTACGCAGGATACAGAGAACTCATTCGCGAACAGATTGAGTATCCGGTGCTTCTGGATCGGTACTCTTCTGACAGAGAGATCATCGATGGCATAGTGGAACTCATGCTGGAAGTGACACTCACACAGAAGGAGAGGCTCCATGTCGCAGGGGATGATTACCCGGCAGACTTTGTCCGGGATCGGTTTCGCAGGATCAACTTCGGACACATTGAGTACGTCATGGCCTGCATGCAGAAAAACACCTCCAAAGTCAGGAATATCAAGGCCTATATGCTGACAGCCCTTTTTAATGCGCCGGGAACCATGAACAGCTACTACCGGGCCGAGGTTAATCACGATATGCCGCAGTATGCAGGGTGAGATAGAGGAGTTGAAGTTTGTTTTGATGTTTTCTCCCAGACTCTTGCAAAATCTCCCAGATTATGCATAAAATTGGGAGAAAAAACAGTCGGCTTGGGAGAAAGGAATTGCCGATGAGGACTTTTGAATATTCAAAGTTGAAGGACAGGACATGGGACACAGAGATCCTGTCCTATGTCGCCCAGATCCATGAATACAAGGGGCGGCAGGAACTGTTTCTGCGGCAGAAACCTGTTGAACTGAACCGGCTAATTGAGATAGCCAAGGTACAGAGCACAGAGAGCTCCAATCAGATCGAAGGCATTGTGACGACTGAGCCTCGACTGAAACAGCTGATGGCGGATAAGACGGCTCCGAGGAACCGGGATGAGCAGGAGATTCTTGGCTATCGGAATGTCCTTAACCTGATCCATGAAAATTATCAGGTGATACCTCTTACGCCAAATTACATTCTGCAGCTTCATGGCGAGATGATGAAGTATACAGGGCTCTCGTATGGCGGAAAGTACAAAACGGTTCCCAACGAGATCGATATGATCACCGAATCGGGAGAAAAGGTCACTCTCTTTACTCCAGCAGCTCCGTATGAAACACCGGATGCGGTTCAGGCCATTTGTGACAGCTTCAGGGAGGCGCAGGAAAAGGAAGTCATTGATTCCCTTATCCTGATCCCCTGTTTCATTCTGGACTTTCTCTGCATCCATCCCTTTAATGACGGGAATGGGCGGATGAGCCGGCTGTTGACGCTGCTGCTCTTATATCGCTCGGGATATCTTGTGGGCCAGTATATCAGTATTGAAAAGGCCATCGCCGATACGAAGATGGATTATTATGACGCATTAGTCCGGGCGGATAAGGGATGGCAGGATGGACAGAATGATCCGAAGGCCTTTATCCGTTACATGCTGGCGATCATCCTCTCGTGTTACAAGGACTTTGAAAGCAGGATTCTTTTGACTGAGAATGTAGGAGTCCGAAGCACAGCCTACGATATTGTAAAGACATGTACAGCCAAAAAGATCGGCACGTTTACAAAACGTGAGGTGCTGGCAGAATGTCCTTCACTGGGGAGTTCCTCCGTAGAGTCAGCTCTGCAGAAACTGGTCAAGGAGGGTGCTCTCGTCCGGCATGGTGCAGGTCGGAATACGCATTATGCTCGAAGTACAGAAAAGGTATAAATGAAGGGTGTCTTTTTACGAAGGTTTTACCATACCCATTTTCGAGCTCCGCTATACTCTGCTCTGTAAGGTGGAATAGAGCGTACACAAAGCCCTGTTTACAGGAGTTGCAACCGTGAGTTTACAGATTGCCAAGCGGACTTTCTGTTTGGCAACTGCTTTTTCCTGTAGGATTGAGCCATCAGAAACAAAGAAATGGTTCTGGCCACGGTCAGGGAAAGCGAGGAAAGTATGATACTGGCAGACAAGATCATTGATCTCAGAAAAAAGAACGGCTGGTCCCAGGAGGAACTTGCCGAGAAGCTCGAAGTGAGCCGGCAGTCGGTTTCCAAATGGGAAAGTGCTCAGAGTGCTCCGGACATGAAGCGGATCCTCATGATGTCGGAGCTTTTCGGCGTGTCGACGGATTATCTTCTCAAGGATAATATAGAAGTGCCTTCCGGTGGAGTGGAAGCAGATACGACCGGGCCTGCGGAAGAGCAGCTTCCTGAAAAGAGGGTGTCCATGCAGGACGCCAATGGCTTTCTTGACTACCGGAATTCGAAATCGAACCGGATTGGCATCGGCGTGCTTCTCTGCATCCTGTCCCCGGTCCCGCTGATGCTTCTGGCGGAGGCCGGAGCGGGCGCCCGCATTGGGCTTCTGGCCATTTTCATCATGGTCGCAGCTGCCGTGATCCTTTTTGTCCTGGACAGACTGGCCGATGGCCCCTTCATGGATTATGTTACGAGTGTACTGGATACGGAATATGATGTTACCGGTCTTGTGAAGGAACGGCGCGAGAAATACCGCAGGACGCATACATACCTGCTGGCCGGAGGCATCGCCCTCTGTGTGGCCGCAGTCATTCCCCTGATCCTCTTTTCCACGCCGATTGAAGATGGAGAGGGCTTCTCACTGAAAAATACATATCCCCTGGCCGCAGTGCTGATTCTGGTCGGGCTCGGTGTGTTCTGTATCGTGAAGACCAATATCATCTGGGGCAGTTACACGATTCTGCTTGAAGAAGGCGAGTTCTCCAAGGAGGCCAAGGCAGAGGCTCATAACAACCGCTTCGTCTCCTCCATCTATTGGACGACAGCAACGGTGATTTATCTTCTCTGGAGCTTTGTGACCTTTGACTGGGGAACTACCTGGATCGTCTGGCCGATCGCGGGCGTGGCCTATGGCCTTCTGGAGGCAATTCTAAGGGTTGTACACAAGAGAGGCTGAATGGTTCTATAGAAAAATAATCCGGTTGACGAACTGCTGACTTTGGAAAAGATATTATCTTTTTGGGAAGGAATGTACCTTTGGCAACCGGATTTTGATGCTATAAAGGAAAACTGAAGATGGCAGTAATTGATGAAGTGCTAACATATGCCAAAAAGCAATACGATGCAGTATCTGATCGGCCTTGGAAGCGTTATCCGGATTATCAGACGCTG
>OMTX01000157.1 GCA_900314085.1 uncultured Lachnospiraceae bacterium
GGTTCAGCCAGTTGTGCTGGCCGATCCAGGGATTCTTGTACTCGCACTGGCGGTGATCCCGGAAGTGCTGCTCGAAGAGGCCGAAGTGGTAATTGAGGCCGACGCCGTCGCCAGGCAGGTCGAGGGTTGCGATAGAGTCAAGGAAGCAGGCAGCAAGCCGGCCGAGACCGCCGTTGCCGAGCGAGGGCTCGGGTTCGCACTGCTCGATAGCTTCAAGGCTCTTCCCGTGCTTTGCAAGGGCATCGCGGACTTCGTCGTAGATTCCCATATTGATGAGGTTGTTCGACAGGAGCTTGCCGATCAGAAACTCTGCGGAAATATAGTAGAGCTTCTTGTCGCCGGGGATGGGCTTCTTTCCCTCCAGGTCGGCCTTCGTCATGATGAGCAGGCCCTGGAAGATCTCGTCATCCGTGCACTGGTCAATGCCGCGGCCGAAGTACTTCTTCATCGTCTCTTCGATTCGCTGTTCCATGTTTTCACCTTTCTCCTTTTTCTATAATTTTTGAACTTTCATCTATTCGGATTCCCACGCCCGAAGTTCAAAACGCTTCAAGTGGGTTTTCCCGTAACGCGCCGGGCATTTCCGTCCGGCCGATTATTTTTTCTTTGAAATATCCTTCACGGAATCGCGCTCAATCAGCAGCGTGTCGTAGGTGACCTGCTTCGGCGCATCCTCTCCCTCGAGCTGGGCGATCAGCATATCCACAGCCTTGTGTGTCAGGACGTCGAGCGGCTGGGCAACCGTCGTAAGCGCCGGCTTCATGTACTCGCCAATCCACATGCCGTCGAAGCCCATCAGGGAGATGTCCTCCGGAATGGAGAGCCCTGCTTCGTAGATGGCGCGGGAGGCGCCGAAGGCGATGACATCCGAGATGCAGAAAAGAGCCGTGAAATCACGTGTCCTGGCAAGCAGCTCCTTTGCGCTTTCGTAACCGTTCTCCGCCGTATATTCTGCGATGTTCGGATCCATGAACTGAATGCGGTCTTCATCAACGGGAATCCGGTGAGCCTTTAATGCCGCCTTATACCCCTTGAGTCGCTGGGCGCCGACGGTCCGGTCATCTGCCCGGCCGGTGATGATGGCGATCTTCCGGTGCCCCTTCCCTATCAGGTACTCTGTCGCCTTTTTCCCTTCCTTCTCGTCGTCAACGGACACGGCGTAGAATGTCGTCAGAGGCTCTTCTATGTCGTGAGCCACTGTACAGCAGACATGCGGAACGAGGAGATTCTGATAGGGCTCGTAGGGAGGCGTCAGCTTTCCGCCCAGGAAGACGATGCCCTTGAGGCGCCGCTCCCGTTCGAGCTTCATCGCCGTGTCCACGAGCTCCTCCCCGTTTTCCACCGCATGTGTCACGCAGTTGTAGCCGCGGCTTTCGAAGTCCTCCTCGAAATTGTGGTACATCCGCTGGAAGAAAATATTGTCCATACCGGAAACGAGGATGCCGACGGTATTCGTCTCCGTCGCCTGCAGGGCACGGGCGGTGTCATTCGGCACGTAGTGGTACTTCTGCACGACGTCGAGCACGTGGGCCTTCGTCTTTGCATTGATGCGGGGGTCGTTGTTGATGGCCCGCGACACCGTGCTGATGCCGACGCCCGACAGGCGGGCGATGTCTTTGATTGTCAGCGCTTTCATAGGATCACCTGCAGTAGAGGGCAGTGTAGGCAGCCATCTTTTTCGCCAGCTTCTTCGTGAAAGCCTTCTTCTCGACCCGCCACTTCCAGTTCGTACCGAGGGTGGAAGGAGTGTTAATGCGGGCGGTATTGGGAAGGGCCAGCCAGTCCTGCAGGGGGATGACGCAGTACTTGGCGACAGAGGAAAGACCTAGACAGATCATCTTTTCCGTCAGGACTTCCTCATCGTCGCTGTCCGTCCCGACATAGGCCTTCATCTCCGCGTACTCTTCCTTTCGGATGCTGTGAAGCCAGCCGCGGACGGTTTCATTGTCGTGAGTCCCCGTGTAAACGACGCAGTTCGTATTGTAGTTGCAGGGCAGGTAGGCATTCGGAAGGGCTCTGTCACTGTCCTTGGTCGCATCGGCTTTGCCGGAGTTGTCGCGGCCGTCGAAGGCAAACTCAAGAACCTTCATATTCGGGAAGCCTGTATCTGCGATGAGCTGCTTCACGGTATCCGTGATGAAGCCCAGGTCCTCGGCGATGACCTGCATGTCGGGGATTTCCTTTTTGATCGCCTTGAAGAGGCTGTAGCCGGGGCCCGGCACCCACTGGCCGTTCCGGGCTGTCTCCTCCGTATGAGGAATAGAATAATATTCATCAAAGCCACGGAAGTGGTCGATCCGGACGATGTCGTAAAGCTGGCGGCACCGCTTCATGCGGGAAATCCACCAGGCGTAGCCTGTCTTCTTGTGGTACTTCCAATTGTAGACGGGATTGCCCCAGCGCTGGCCGTCGACAGCAAAGGCGTCGGGCGGGCAGCCTGCGATATTGACCGGGCGCCGGTCGGAGTCCAGCTGGAAGAGATCGGGGTTCGCCCAGACATCGGAAGAGTCCTCCGCGACGTAAATCGGGATGTCCCCGATGATGGCGATGCCCTTTTTGTTTGCGTACTTCTTCAGGGCTTTCCACTCGCGCTCGAACTCGTACTGGAGGAACTCATAGAAGCCGATCTCCGAAGCATAGGCTTTCTCCGCCTTGGCGAGCGTTCCCTTTTTCCTGAGACGGATGGAATCTTCCCAGGTCTGGAAGGAAGCTCCGCCCTTCGCGTCCTTGATCGCCATGAAAAGGGCGTAGTCCTTCACCCAGAAGGCATTCTTTTTCACGAACTTCTGGAAATCCGGATCCTTGACGATGCCACTCTTGAGATAGGCCTTGCGCAGGATCGGATAGCGGTTCCGGTAGAGGGCTCCGTAGTCAATCGAAGTCGCATCGTCACCGAAGTCAGCACCCTTGATATCAGCGGGTTCCAGCCAGCCGTACTCAATCAGCTTGTCGAGGTCGATGAAATAGGGGTTCCCGGCGTAGCAGGAAAAGCTCTGATAGGGAGAGTCCCCGTAGGACGTGGGTCCCAGCGGCAGGATCTGCCACAGGGTCTGCCCTGCCTCCGCGAGGAAGTCGACGAAGTCGTAGGCCTCCTTCGAAAAGCAGCCGATGCCGTACTTCGACGGCAGTGAAAAGATCGGCATGAGCACGCCCGCCGACCGTCCGATTTCCTTTCCCTTCATATCGTTCCCCTTCTATCAACTACTTCTGCCGCAAAAACAGTTCCATCTGCTTTTCGCCCAATGACACGGGCCTTTCAGATTCTCTGCCAACCTGAAAGCAGGCTCTGCAGTTTCTCTACATCAGCATCTCTGTTCTGTACGGCTTTTGTTTGGACGCACTGTTTTCCTAAGCGCCCTATGGTGTTTCCAACTTACCATTTTGTGGAAACGTTTTCAACCCCATTTTTTGTGGAAAATTTTTTTCGGAACTTTGCATAAAATGGAACACCCTTTTTCGTGAAGTTTTGTGGGAACGTTTCCATAATGCGTTAACTTTCCATTCCCCGCCCTTCCTGTTATAATGAGGCTGCAGTTGGCTCGGCCAGGAGGCAGGTATTCTATGTGCGATGTGAAAAAGTATGAGGAAATCTTTCAGGAGATCAAGAAGCTGACACCGGAAGAGGCAACAGAAATCGAATTATCTACAAAAGATAAAGAAACGCGGGATTTTTACGCTGCTGTAGAAAGCATTTTCCTGCAAAAACGGCAGGCAGAATATATCAAGAACGAGAGTTATTAATGGACACACCCAGATATATCCTCTTTGCCGGCGTCAACGGATCCGGGAAAACCACTCTATATCATGTCCTTTCAGATTTACCGAATATTCCATATGTCAATATCGACGACGAAATTCGTGAAAAAGGTGATTGGCGTGATATCCATATCAATCTGGAAGTCGGAAGGGATGTTGTCCTACGGATCCACTCCTATCTGAAGGACCGACAGTCTTTCATCGAGGAAACTACCCTCTGCGGGAAAAGCATTCTGAAAAATATTCAGTCTGCCCATGATGCCGGCTATAAAATTGATATTTTCTATGTTGGGCTCAATTCTCCTGAGCTGGCAAAGCAGCGGGTGCACAATCGCATGGCCCACGGTGGGCACGGTATTTCGGACGAAGACATCGAGCGCAGGTATTACGCAAGTTTTGAAAACCTCAATTCCATTCTTCCTCTGTGCCACTCAGTCACTTTCTTTGACAATACTGATCGCTTCCAAAAGATTGCCATCTATACCAATGGGGCGGGGCTGATCTTCGACAGCAATGTGCCGCTTCCTTCCTGGTTCACCACCTATATTCGCATATGAAAATCCCCGGAGCCGTCGCTCCGGGGTCTATTGTTTGCACTGAATACTGCACTGGCAATCGCGTCGTCAGCCCGTCTTCGGCCTCACTTCATATCTACGACATCCGGCTTCGCTGTCGCCATTGCGAAGATGTCGAGGATGCCGTTGACGAGGAAGGCGATGCCGATCAGGACGACGTAGATGTCAACGCTTGCCCGGTAGTTGACGGCAATCAGTATGCCGAGAACCAGGACAAGAACGGAGAAAAGAATCGCCGTAATCTTCGGGCCGCCGGAAGCGGAGCTTTTGATCGCCTCAACGAGATTTGCCGCGCCGGAAACCGCCAGGATGACGCCGAATACGACCGGGAAGAAATTCACAATGACCCAGGGCCGAGCCAGGAAAAAGATGCCGACAATCAGGGCAACCACAGCGTAGATCATCTGCGAAACGGCCCGGCTTTCACCGGAAAGAATGAAAAGCAGGATATATACCGCGGCCACCACGATCAGCACGATGCCGATGACCTTGACCAGCATGTCGATGAAGCTGCCCCGCGCGATGATCAGCACAATACCCAGCACGATGGAAAGCACCGCCAGAATTACCTTGTTCCCCAGAAACGATTTTACCTTGTCCATGAAATCCTCCTTCAGAGCGCGGCCGCGCCGGTCGCCATACTGAAGTCAATATACCACTTGCGTATAGATTTGAAAATAATATTTCACGCCGCTTGTCTGAAATCCGCAATGACGACTTTGTCTTTCGTCATCTTCATTGCAGCAATAATTTCATCTACCCTTTCCATGACGCTCATGCTGAAATAAATTTCTCCGCAGAAATCACAACGTTCACACGGAACGTTTTCAATGATTACATAGCCATCCGGCAACTTACTATAGTATTGGGTTGTCGTCTGCACCATCTGACCTTTCCCACAATGAAAGCACTTCATAACATCACCCGTCCTTTTCCAATCTCGTTTTCAAATCATCTGCAAAAACCTGCTTATCTTTATTCGGTTCGTAAGCCGTAATAATTTCGGAGCCTTCACCATTATCACTCATACATACATGCAATATGCGGCCACCCTCATCTTTACCATAAACCAAGCAACTGGGAAACGGAAAATCTTCAGGGTATTGTTCGATGATTTCACCCTTCGTCACTGCTGCGCGAATATCTGCAGCCTCAATCCCACGGCTTCTGCACCTCTCCGCACAATGAGCTGTAATTCTCACTTTATCGTTTCTATAATACTGTTGAAGTTTTTCTATTTCAATCATGTTAGCTTTCAAAAAACCATATGACACAATAACAACAGCTCACCACTTCACTTGATCTTCCGGAATACAATCTTCTATCGCTGCTTCCCGTCCCTTCTGCAAGATTCCTGCGCCATACGTTTAACTTCCTCACGAGTGCTTTTTCTTACCGCTATTATACGGCCCCAAACAGTCTTTTTCAATTCCGTCTGAAACCCACTCCGGCCCGGGCGCGCTTATCGCGCCCGGGCCGGAAGTTTATCTTGCTATGCAATTTGACGGCTGTGCGTCGGCGGCCTGCATCCTCATTCGAACCGCATCTGTTCTGTCTGCGCCTCCTCACCCAAAACGCATCTGTTCTGTCTGTCGCCTCCTCACCCGATCGGCATCAGACCCGCGGTCTGAATGGTCAGGGTATAGGGCGTTGTGCCCCAGGCGTACTTCGTCTGGCCGTTTTCCGAATAGGTCGAGTAGGGCAGCAGGGTAATCTTCGGCTGCGGAACGAAGGGGGTAATGCCCTTCTCCAGCAGGGTGCTGTAGTGGCTGATGTAGGTCTGAACGGATGCAGGCAGGACACAGTAATACATGACGCCGGATTCCAGGGACTCGCCCTGCTGCAGCTCGGTGTTGTCGGAAGCCTTAAATATCTGCAGGGTCGTGCTGCCTCCTTTCCCTCTCATGCTTTCGTCGTCCGGCTGGGCATTCGGATCGACGGAACTGTAATAGAGCCGCTTCTCGCTGCCCATGGACTGCTGCTGGGTATTGTTCCAGGCATTCGAGTCCGCCTCCGTCGGAACGGTCAGGTACACGCCCAGCTTCCGGCCGGCGACGACATTTGTATCGTTGACGCGGAAGTAGACCTTGACGCCATCCGAGTCCAGGGTGGACATCATGGAGTCATTCGAAGCGTACTCTGTATCGTGCGTCGGTTTCTCCGTATTGGCCGGCGTATAGTCCGTCGCCGAGTCCGTATTTGAGAGGACGAGGTTTGTGATGGGCTTGTCGCCATCGGCCGAGGAGTAGAAGCCGCCCTCGGGCGCTGTCTTTCGGGCCCGGTAGGAGGCCACCATGGTATTGACAAAGAGTTTGGCCTCGTTTTCCGTATAATACGGATTCGTATGATTTCCTGCATGACCCGCACCGGTATATGTGACATTACCGGCCGAAAAGATATAGTATTCGTTTACACCATCATTCGGCAGAATACCATATCCCTGTGCGGAAGGGCTGTAGGGGTTGTCATAAGTATCGGCCAGACAGTACCAAACAACAATATTGTCACTATTCAGATTAATCTGATTCCACTGCAGGTGGGTAGCCGAAACATCCATCTTGTTGGTGGCGCGATTTTTTATTGTTCCTCCGAAATCTATCGTATTTACATCATAAGGGTAGGATGTAATCTGCCCCTTGTTGACCTGGGAGACGGAATTCGTCTCACTGTTCTCCCCTAGTGCCACCTTGTCGTTCTTCAGCTTGTCCAGCTCCGTTCCGACCTTCCGATCCCGGCGGATATTGAAGTCCGTCAGGCCCTGGGTCGTGGTATCCATGACCCGGCTTCCGCTGGTGCCGCTCCCGGGAATCCATGCTATGGAATAACGGGCATCGTCCAGCGCCTGCAGAATCTCATCATCCTTCTGATTATCCTCATGCAGCACAATCTGGTGTCCCAGAATGCCGTCCGGCTGATTGATCTCCTTATCGTAATCCAAGCCTTGGAGCCGCAAACCGCCAAAACAGAAGGTCGAGCCATCGGAAGCCCTGGTATGAAGAGTCCGGTCAGCTATTCCATACTGATCGAGATAGAGGGTACTTCGCAGAAGCTGGTCGAAGGCAAAACGACCGTTCGTCGAGCCGAATATGGTGTTCAACGGCTTTATGACATCCACTGCATTATTGTTGCCGCATGTATCGTGGGAGAAAACCACCGACCGGCCGGATTTCGCAAAGGCCTGTACCGCCAGAGCGGTCGGCGTGTTCAAGGTCCGGAAGGAGTCGCTGAAGCCGATCAGGATCATGTCATAATCCGCCAGAAAGTCTCGATACTTCTCTGCCCGCTCCTGTACGCTGCCGCTTGTACCTCCCCACTCGTTAAAGGGTTCTGTCTTGTGGCCGTTGCCGCTCCAGTTCGTTGCCCACACGCTCGCATATACGGTATCAATTGTAATATCAAAATCATCGACCGCAGCGAGCAGGCTCCCGTAGGTGCCGTTATACTGTCCGTTTGTCTTTTGCTGTTCCCACTCGAGATTGTAGATTGTCCGATTATTGCCATAAGCGTCACTGTTGATCTGCAGCACTTTCAGTGGAATCGGATTTCGGCCCTTGATATAGGTTTGCCCGGTTTCGGAATCGTGACCGGAAAGGGCAGCTACATCGGCATGGCTGTTTTGAACGACCATCAGCTTCCAGGGCATAATCCCCTGGAAGGTACTCGGAAGGATCCGGGTTACCGTATAAAGCGGTGCACTATCTTCCGTCAGACCGCCCCGTAAGGCAGCAAAGTCCACCTGCTGTCCCTGTGTATCCGTTACAATCAGGTCGTCGATTTCCTCGCTGTCATCCCCGCTTTCCGTATAGAGACCGTCGCTGTTCTGATCGATATACAGGTGTACGGAATAGGTGGATGTATCCGGCGAGGAGTCCGTCGCATTGACAATGCGGAAGGAGTATTGAATCCGATAGCCGGCTATTTCCGTCTCCTTGTCTGACGCCAGGATGACATTGCCCTCTGCATCGAGGGCGTCCAGGGACTTACGCTTGGTCTTGTCTTCCGTATAGGCAACCGGTTTCCCTGTCTCATTTTGGTTTTCGTCTTTCGGGAATACAATCGTCGGCTGGGCCAGATTTACGTATTCAAAGACTTTCTGCGCGTTCTCTGCCGCCTTACCGGCTGCAAAGACATTGTCCCGGTCTTTGATTTCCGTAAGCAGGCTGTAGAGGCGGCTTGTATTGTCCACCGTCGTCTGATTGATGGAAATGTCCTCCGCTGGAGCAGCTTCCTGAATGCGAACCGGGTTTACGTCAAAGAGAACTCCGTCATCAAACCACTCTGCATTAACCGTCCACTTTCCTGATCTCCAATTCTTCCAATTCAATGAGAAGCAATTGCCTGCACGAAGGCTGGCATTCCCGTCCAGCGTCTGACCGGAACCGGTCCTGGAATTATTATTGAATATGCAGGTCGAAGGATTTTTTGAAGCATCATAACGGTAATACCAGTATTCGTACTGGCCTTCCGTCTGATAGTAATTCATAGGCTTGCCGGGCCAGGGCGTGTAGCTGTCATAGAAATAGACATAGGGGCGGCCCTGCCAGGAATTATAATCCCCGTCCCACTGAGACTTGCTTCGATCCAGCTTCAGCCAGACAGTTTTATAACTCGTCTTCGTCTGCGGCAAGGCAGCATAATTCGTCAGCATATCGGAAAGGATAACCGGATAACCCATTTCCGCAAATTCCTTGACGGCCTTGGCCCGTTTCTCCGTCAGGTCATTGCCCGAATAGCGGTAATAGGTGAACTGGTCGTTGGAATTCTTTAGGTTTCCATTTACATCATAATTGCTGACCATGAGACCGGCGGCATTGTCCGCTCCCTTGCCGGTACCGCTTCCGTCATTGACATTTGAATCCTGTCGTCTCTGCAGCAGAGAAATGTCTCCGACATTATAGTAGATAAGGCCGTTCATCGAGGTGTCGTTGTAGATGGGAACGCCGCTGTCGTCCTTGTTGTAGTCCGTTGTATCAGAGCCGATATAGATGGCGTCGTAATTTTCCGTAATGTCCTCGATCTTTGTCACAAACTCGGCCGTGGACATAGTCGTGATCTGAATCGCCTTCTCGTCGTACATACCGCCAAACCAGGCCTTGACTTCGTCCTTCGGATCCTGCCTGTTTGTCTGTGTCGAAGGGGTTCCGTCCTTCGTAATCTCCGAATGGTTGTCCGGCTCGATATCGAGGATGCGGATTTCCTCCTTGGTATTCGCCGGCCGCTGGCCCTTGTAATTCAGGAGGTAGCGGATGACCTCGGCCTCACCGACCGCGTCCCGGAGGAGGGCATTCCCCGTCGCCCCTTCCCGGGTACGGAGGGCGTTCTCGTGGGCGATTTCCTTGTAGACAGGATAGAAGGCGCTGTCCGTCCCGCTGTAGCAATCCTTTTCATAGGACTTGGGGAAGCCGGCGCCCACAAGGGCACTTACGTCCGCGGAATAGAGGGCCGCCGTGTTTTCATAGGCATATCCGTTCTGATAGCCGGCCACTTTCCTGCTGTTCAGCGCGTTCACGGGATCGATCAGGTCTTCCGTTTCTTCTCCCGTATAGTAAGACCTGGAAATCAGGCTGCCGATCAGGTAGGCCGCCTTGGAGCTGTTGGCGTCATAGAGGACAGAGAGGTCGTAGAGAATCGGCAGCTTCAGTCCGTCCCCCTTGCCCTCTACGCCGGTGAGTGAGGAGGCATAGACGTCCCGCAGGTATTCATAGACGGATTCGTCCGAATAGGTCACCGTCCCGTCTGTGCCCGCCGTTACACCTGTTTCATCTGTTGAGAAAAGATCAGCGGAAGCATAGGCCGCCGCATTTCCGTAGGAAGTCTTGTCCCCGCTTCCGGCCAGGCCGATGCCGGCGGACAGAATAATGAGGTCGTAGTCCTTTAAATCCGCGCTCTGGCCCGCTGCCTTTGCCTGATCGGTCGCCGTCACGCGGACAGCCGGTGCGGCAGCCGCATCAATGGTGACAGCCGAGGCTGCCTTCGAAAGGGCCGTCTCAAAGGCCGTCTCGCTCCCGAAATCCGCCTCCTCATAGTTTAAGACATAGCGGAGGAGCCAGTTATTATTTTTGTAACCGCCCTTGTAGAGGGTGTGATCTGTCGTCAGTTTGATGCGGCCTTCGCCGGGTTCCGTATAGTAGTCTGCCGGCTTCGTCTTCAGCCTGTAGCTTCCGCCGTTTCCCCTGCCGACGTAGACGAGTTCCTCAGGCACGTAGGACGGGTCGATTGCAAACCAGCTCGTCCGGGACGTCCCGTTCCCCGTCCGCACGATGGGGCCGGACGCCGCATACCAGCCCCTGTTTTCCGCCTTCATGGCGGAAAGCTCCGCGTCCGTCACCTTGCCGCCAAGGCGCACGTCGCTTGCCGAACCGGCCAGCTTGTCCGTAGCCATATATTCGTAGCCGTTCTGCCAGCCCATGGAGATATCGGCCGTTTCCCACTCGGCGTCTTCATCGGAGGTTCCGTCGGGCAGGAGCTTCCGGCGGACGACATAGTCCTGAAGATAGTTGTTGGGATCCGGATCCGTCGACGTATCGACAGGGGACAGGGTCGCGCGCCAGAAGACATAGCTGCTGATATCCGCCCCTGCCGGAAGGCTCGAAGCCGCGATCATGCTCGTAATCTTCTGGGCATAGTCCCCGCCCTGCTTTACAATATAGGCTTCGGCTTCGGCCGAAAAGTCCGCGTCGGCTTCATCTGCCTGTTCGCAGGAAACCGCCGCATAGACGGATTCCGAAGGAGCGAAGGCCAATTTGCTGTAGCTGCTGCTGTCCTCACCCGCCGGAATTTCCCAGGGGTATAACTCCCGATAGAGCTTCCCGTCCGCCGAATATACCGGCGTCAGGGGATAATCCGTCCCGTCGCTGTCCGTCTTGTACCCAAGCAGGCCCAGGGCCTGCAGGGAGCCAAGGTAGCGGTCCGCAAAGGCCTCGCGGGCAGCCTTGCCCTGAATGGAGGCAAGCTCCGCCGCAAAGTCTGCGGGCTCCTGCCCCTCAACGAGGAAGCCGAATTCGCCCGTGTAGTTGATTTCCTTCGATGTGTCTTTGATATCGTCCGTTTCCGGTACAATCTCCAGGATCTTCAGGGCAGACTCTCCCTCGGACGCGGAGTTGAGGCTACTCTTGATCTCCTCAATATGGGGAAGGGACGTCCGCGCCTCGGCTCTCTGTGCCGGCGTCAGGGCCGCCGCTATGGTAGTAAAGGCGCAGACAGCCGCCAAAATCACAGCTTCCGCGCCCCTCTTCCCGTGTTCTGCCATATAGCGCCGAAGGCTCGGCCGCCTTCTGTCCTCTTCAAAGATGATGCGTACGTGTTTCTGCCTTTTTGCTCGCATAGGTCTCATCTCCAGCATTCCTGCGGCTTACTATTATTTTCATGAATAATAAAAAGCCTGTCTCTGCTTCGTATCTCCCGTTTGGGCGGACCGCCTCATGGAGCGGCCGGGGCCGGGGGATTCAGCGCACTTTCGAGGGCCGACAGGCTCTCCCCATGGAGGACCCGGTTCCGGAGGGAGGTCACCTGGCTCCCCTCATAGGTCTGCTTGCGGCGCTCCATGGTCATCTCTATTTTGAGGCTCTTCACCAGTTCCACCGTGCCGGTGTCCGTCGGCTTGCTGACCGCCGTCGGAGTGAAGGTCAGGGCCGTTACGTGCTCTGCCAGGATGTGGCCGGCGTTTACGGTATTCTGCTTCACCGTCCCGACATTCGTCGGCAGGCTGCCGGAATAGGCGGCCTCATTATAATAGATCTTGCCGTCCTCAAGGACGTAGGTATGCACCGTATACTCTTTGTCGGACCCGGTCACCTTTCGGTCCACCAGCATGATGTAGTCTTTATCCGGCCCGCTGCCGTCGGCCTTTGCCGCCGTTTCGTAAACCATGCCGGCGTCCGTGTCGATGACCTCCTGGCCCATGTGGGACAGGGCCTGCTGGGCCGCATACTGCAGGTCGATCCGGCCGTTGATGCGGGCGAACTGGTTGCCGCCCGAGGTCATGAGGGCAAAGGCCCCGACCATGACAACGCCGAGGATGGCGATACTGACGATGAGTTCGACCAGGGTGTAGCCCCCGTTTCCTTCCCGCTTATGAAGTTTTGAAAAGAAGATTCTCTTCATGGCGTATCCTGCGCTTCCGGGCTCCCGTACTTTCGTTATCCTGTATTCCCCGCATTCCTCACTCCCGGCAGCCGCCTATTCCAGTGTCCGCGTGACCTTGCCGGTCAGGGTGTCAACGGTAATGAGGTAGGTACGGTTCCCGCTCGTCACCCGGAGCTTTCCCAGGTGGTCGCTGCCGACGCTTCCGGTCTTTCCAAGGACTGTTGAAGCATCCGCGGAGAAGGAATCCCCGCTTTCGGGGAAGGTTCCGATGGTGTCTGTTTTAAAGGTTTTCACGGCCCCGCTGCCCCGGGTGAAGGAGACGTAGAGGGCGGTCGTTTTCGTAAGCGGAGTCTTTGCGTCGCCCACGGTCACATTGATTTTCCTGTTGCTTAAGGTATCGGCATCACATACCTGCCCGTTTACGACCAGGGCTCCCTGCAGGCGGCCGGAATCCGTCATGGAGAAGACGACGAAGGTCTGCTCCCCGGCCCGGGACCTGTTGTTCTGCCGGCAGGTGGACAGGGCATCCGACACGGAAGCCGACGTCCGCCGGGCATCCGTCGAAAAGACGATGGAGAGATTGAGCCCGATCACCGCCGACATAATGCCGATGATGGCGATCACCACCACAAGTTCAATGAGGGTAAAGCCCTTCTGATTCTTTCTCATTCGGCATTCTTCTTCCAATTGCTGAACTGAACGAGGTCATTGGCCGACCAGGTGCTCTCTGCCGGCTCGTCCGATCCGCCGCCGCCCTTCCAGACGCCTTCGCCCTTGTCATCCAGGATTTTTGTGATGGCATCGCGGCCGATGGCCTGGTCCTTCAAGATGGTAAGGTCGGAGCTGACGGTAAGTTTTCCGCTGCAGATGACGAGGCCCTCGACCATATCCGAATTCCGAACGGTCACATTGCCGTCGCAGATCACAATGGGGTTCTTCGAACTCAGATGCAGGTCATAATTTCCCCTGGCCAGCACGATATAGCCATCCACGCCGTCGTTGTAGCTGAATTTGAGCTCGGCCGTATTCCCGCCCGGATTTTTCTCATCGATGATTTCATTCAGCTTTTCCGCATCAATGTAATTGTAGAAGGGGGTCGTCAGGGCCGCGCTGTTCGTCGTCATGGTCCGCGACATGTTCATGTAAATGGTCTGGTACTTGGCGCAGGACGCGGCCACATCGCCTTCTGCCGAATCACTATAGGCATCGGTGAGATTGTAGTCGCTGCCGGCTTTTACGAGGCCGGTGCCGGCGACCTTTTCCGCCGGCGTTCCCTGCAGATCCATGTACTGTTTGAGGTAGGTCTGCACCGTATCGCTGTTCTGCCTGAAGAAGGCCGTGAAATAGCGGTTCGCTGTCTCCCGATCCGGAAAGTTCATGAATGCATAGTAGACCCGTTGGCCGCCCGCCCCGCTGATGGGGTAGGACATGACGGAAATCCGGTCCGCGCTCGTGATACCGTAGGTGGCCAGGGTATCGGAGCTTCCTGACCAGAGAGGCTTCTTCTGGTTGTCCGGCTTCAGGATCGCCGCCTTGACGGCCGCACTCTCATCCGCCGGTGCGACCTCGGAATCGTTCGCAATCTCCGGGTTCGACCGCCCGCCCATGAAGCCGGCCGGAATCAGGTAGGCCAGCTGCTCGGACCGGCTGCTGATGGAGGAACCCATGCGGACTTCGCTGCCGTTCCCGCTCTTCTTGGGCTGAACGAAGGAGGTTCCGGCCAGGGTCAGGTTCGTAAGGCCCGTCATGTCGAGGCTGCTCTTTTCCTGCCCCTTGGTCCGGAAGAGAATGGAACTCGAATAGTCGGAAACTCCCGTCGGTGAAACCGTATCCTCCACGGAGGTCCCATTGCCGAAGCCGAAGTAAGCGCCCTTGAGCTGGACGGAAGCATAGCGGCCGATGTTCAAGTCATCCGCCACATAAAGGCTTGTCGTATCGCCGCCGGTCATGGACATCGTCCCGCCGTCTACGGAAATTTCGTGGGCCCAGAGTTTGGCATTGGAATTCATCTGCAAGAGGGAAGAGGCCGTCCTGCCGTTGAAGTTGCCCATGTTGTCATATTTGACGACACCGTCAATCGTCACGTCTCCTGTTGTCCGCTTGTAATTGCCCGGGTTGGCCGCATCCATCTGGGGCTGCCCCGCGCTGTTCAAGAGCAGGGTCCTGCCGACCGTCATGGTGCAGTTGTCCGCAATCGTAGCATGACCGCCGTTCTTGATGTTCAGACTTCCGGCATACATGTCGCCCTTGACGGTCAGCTGCTTGCCGTTCTCCGTGACTTCCACGCCCCGGTCCGCCACGATGACATAGTCCTTGATATTGGCGGTATTGTCGGCGCTGCTGACCGGCACATCCGGGACGGACAGGAAGAGGTCCGTCGTAATCGTCGTCGCGTAGCCGCCCTTCGTATAGGTGAGCTTCACTCCCTTCAGGGTGAGGGTGCCGGCATCCGTGTCCTGGACGGCTTCCCCCCAGAGGTCGCGATTCTGCTTGTCCTCTTCCAGGGTCTTCTCGCCGGAGGCAGTCACAGCGGCCAGCTCATAGGTCGCATCCCCGGCGGGCTTGTCCAGGAAGGTGTTGAGGACAGCCACATTGTACTTCGTGATCTTGTCGGACGAGCTGGCAAAGAGGTTCAGTTCGTTCTTTCCTGTCCCGTCGGGCAGGGCGGCCTCCGCCTTCCACTCGTTCATGGCCTTGAGGAAGCCGGCATTGAAGGTGGCTGTCGTTCCGCCCGTCGTGTAATTCTGAATGACGTTGTCGTAGCCGGCCCCCGTTGCGTCGGAGACCGCGGTCTGCAGGCCGGCCCGGATCTCTTCCATGCCGGCATCGGCAGATGTGAAGTTCGTCTGGGCCCGTTTTTCCGCGATCCGCATCATGTAGACATTGTAGGAGGCATAGAGAAGGCCCCCGCCCAGGATCAGGATGAAGAGGACAGAGATTAAGACGACAATGAGCCCTGCGCCGGAATTCCCGCGCAAGGCCTTCTTTGCCGCATCCATTTGCTGTTTCCACTTGGAACTTCTCATCGCAGTTTCACTCCGTTCAGCGTATACAGGGCCTTGTCTGAAGCCGAGTGACCGGACTTATATACTTCAATCTTCACGCGGACCAGGCGGTCGCCGGCGATCTTTTTGATGACGCCGGAGGAGTCGATGGCCTCGAAGGCATTCCGGGTGCCCGCTCTGTTGAAGCGCAGGAGGTAGAAGTCGGAAATCGGGGCCTTGGTCTTGCCCTCTTCCGTCACGGACTTTCCCATATTGGACCAGATGTCCATGTTCCAGGTCTTTCCGTCGCCGGGTTCGAAGAGGCGGACAGAGGCGGAATAAGAGTGGTCGATGGAATCCTCCTGGGGAATCAGGCAGATGTCCGCCTTGAATCCGTTTTTATTATTAATGAGAAAGAGGTCCTTGGACGCCGGGTAATGCCAGGCAGATCCGTTGAAGCCCGTATCGTCGTTGTCCCTGACCCAGTGGAATTCGGCCGTCCCCGTCCCCTCATAGTAGGGCTTGTAGAAGAGCCAGAAGCGGAAATTCTTCGCGGGGTTGAAATTCTTGATGGCGCCCATGTGGTAGGTGAAACGGGCTCTCCCCTCAAGGGAGCTGTCGCTCATATCCGTCCCGTCAAGGGTCTCCGTGACCTCCGTCGTTACCTCGTGAGGCTTTCCGCCATTGGTCTCGTCCGTCACCGTCGTCGTTTCCTTGTAGCTATAGACCACGTAATAGCAGTAGGCGACGACCGGCTTTACCGTGTCGCCCGCGGAGATGTCTTTGGACTTGTCCGTGTCCTCGTACTCGAAGGAGAGCTCGATCGTCCGCCGCTTGACGGAAAAGGAAGCGTCGGTCAGACCCGCCAGCAGGAGGTCGATCCGGTCGTCCGGGTCGTTCGTCAGGCTGCCCGTCTGGGTGAAGACATTGTCGAACTGGGTAAAGGTCGTCAGGGGGATGTCGTTGACCCCGTCTTTGGAAGAATTCTTGTAATAGGGGTTTCTCGTGTTTTCGTCTTCATCCGCCGGATCCGCTGTCAGCCGGGCCGGGGAGGCATCGAGGGTGACGGCCGCGTCATAGGACCTGCCGCCGGCGCTGACGCCCGTGAGGTCGAAGGTCTCGACCCAGGCATTTTCCACGCCCTCTTTCTCGGCCTTCTTCTCCATCTTCACATTGGATGCCGAAGCGCCGAAGATCGTCGTCAGGTCGCCTGCTGCCGCCGCTTCATGGTCCGTTGTCGAGCCCTCTTTTTTCGGGAACATGGTGTCGAAGCCATCCGAGTCCACCGCCTGGATGCTCTCGTAGATATTCTGGGCGGCAAGGGTCGCCCGGCCGACCTCCGTCGCCTTGCTCGTCGTCCGCGCGGAAGTCACAAAGGCCCGGAGAAGCGGAACCGTCACAATCGCAAGGATTGCGACGGCCACAATGAGCTCCACAAGGGAAAAACCGCGGTTATTCAGTTTTTGATGGTCTTTCCGATGCATACTTTTGCTCTACATTTCTTAGCGGGAAACAGGCACCGCGTATTCACATGGAACGAATTTCTGCTATCCTGACGCGGAGCCTGTCTCCGCATCACTGTGCGGGAGCGGGAGCGCCGGTGTCAAGCGAGCCGAAGGGGTCCGCTATGCCGTAAGTCGTGGCCGGGGTGGTCGTCGTGTATTCCGGTGCGTCCGCATAGGTCAGGTAGAACTTGTCCAGGACGACATTCCCGGTAAGCAGGGCCGTCTCGGGATCATAGGAAACGGAAACGGAATCGATGCCTGTCAGGGTTTCGGAATCCTTGTAGACGGAATTGATGAGGTTCTTGAGCTTGGGATAGTCCGTATTCAGGTCGACCGTCGTCTGGGTCTCGTAGGCCGTCATATCTACGGCCTTTGACGGATCGTCGAGATTTTCCTCCGTCACGCCCGTGAACTGGTTCACGGACACGGGGTCTGCGAAGGTGAAGCCCGTCGCGTCAATTCCTATGGACCGCTCGAGACCGGTCGTATAGAGGATCACGTCCTCGGGATAATAACTCGAAGGGAGCTTGGCCAGGGTGGCGGAAATATTTTCCTTGGCCTCGGCGGTCTTCTCTTCATATTCCTTCTGGTGGGCCGCATACTCCTGGTACTCCTGCAGCTTGGGCTGCAGCTCTGTGATCTGGGCGTCCACCGCATCCTTCTTGTCCATGAGATTGTTGTAGACCAGAAGGTAGCAGAGGAGGAAGACCAGAAGCCCCGCGACGATGATCAGGAGCTTTACGTCCTTTTTGGAAAGTTTTGTACTCATGGATATATCTCTCCCTAAACCTGGCGGGAGGCAGGCCCCTTTGCGCGCAAGCGCGCCGTAGGGAGCCTGTCCCCGCAACCGCGGTCACTGTATCCGCTACTGCGTCGTGGTGTCTGTGCTTGAGCTGTCAGAGCCGGAGCTGCCGTCGGAGCTTGAGCTGCTGTCCGTACTGCCCTCGCCCGATGTGTCCGTCGCCGCCGTGTCTTCCGGCGCCTGAGGTACGGGGTAGTTGCAGATCACGGTGAAGGAGACAGCCTTCGTTCCGGCCTCCGTGTCGACGTCAGCGACGTCGCTGACACTTACGACATCAAAGGATTCGAACTGGCGCAGCTGGTCGATCACGATGGCGGCCGTGTCCATATCGGGAACGGTCACATCCAATGTGATGCCGTCCTGGGCGCAGGTGGCCGTCGCCACGAGAATGGAGGAAGGCATCTTCGCCTCAAACTCCGCGAAGAAGTTGTTGAGCTCGACGTTCTTTCCGTCTGCCGCGTCGCGGACGACCTGCAGATTCTGGTCATTTCCTGTGTAGGTCACATAGGCATCGTAGGCCTCTTTTGCAGGCTCGAGTTCTTTGATCTGCCGTTTGATATCTGTCAGGTCCTGCTTTGCCATCAGGTACTGAAGTCCCCCGAAGAGGGCCAGGACAATACCGGCGGCTGCAAGAACAATTGCAATAATAATCGGCCCCGTCAGGGATTCCGAATCGGACGCCGTCAGCGTCAGGCCGGTCTTTGCGCTCTTCGCCGCCTGAACGGACGCCGGCAGGAGCTCGACGGGCTGCATCATGGAACCGACAACGGAGATGTAGGTCGAAATCTGCTTCTTGTTGTCGGAGACCGCCGTAATGCCCGGCAGGTCTTCGATGAAGGAAACCGGGATGTCCGTCTCCTTCTGCAGCATGTCGGAGATCATGGGCAGGTGGGCCGAATAACCGGAAAGGACGATGCGGTCGGCGTTGACCTGCTTATTCGTCCGGATGTAGTCGCACACGCGGAGAATATTCTTGACCAGCATGTCGATGTGGCCCTGTACGTGGGAAATCTCCTCCGGAGGGAGGGCCATGACATCCGCGATAGTAATATTATTCTGAATGTCGCTGTACTTCTCCATGTCGATCCCGTTCGCCGACATGTAGGGAAGCATCAGGGCGTCGCCGCCGATTGGCTGGTTCCGCTGCAGGAGATATTCCCCGTCCTTCAGAGCCGTGATCTCGGTATTCGAAGGGGAGATGTTCGCAAAGACCGTCGTCCCGTCCGCCTTCACCGTGCGCAGCACCTGAAAGAGGGAGTTCATGGACGTATCGATGGCCTTGAGCTCCATATGTGTGAACGTGCAAAGCTCAGCGTAAGACTCGAGCAGGGCCCGCGGCGCCCCCTGAACGATCAGGCGCCAGCCCGGCTGGGGTTCCTTCACCTGACCGAGAATCGTGAAAGTAATCTGGTACTCGTCGAGCCCGACGGGCAGATACTCGCCGGCATTGGCCTCGACTGTTGCAGCAATGCGGTTTTCCTTCACGGGCGGAATCATGACCTCCCGGGCCAGGATCCGCGACGAAGACACCGTAAAAGTAATATCGCTGCCCTTCGCCACATTGTGCTTCGTAAACTGGCTTAAGAGTTCCTTCCCGTAGAGATCCACGTTCTGGATCATGCCGTCGGAGACGGATCCCTCGGGTGTCAGGAAAGTGAAGCCTTCGCCGATACGGACGTTCCGTCCCCGCCTGCCTGTCAGGCAGACCTCTGTGAGGCGGTCGCCGACCAGGATGTTGATAGAATCTGCTGCCATGATGTTCCCTTCTGGGGTGCTGAATTTGCGTGTAGCGCTAGGGGGACTGGCTCCCTGCGGCGAACGCGCAGCGTGAGACAAAGGGGCCTGTCTCCCCTTTTGTTGCCTCCGCTATTTTCGTATTTCCACGGTACAATGTAAGCGGGAGACAGGCCCCCTTGCGTCGCCATCGCTCCGCGTGGGGAGCCAGTCCCCGCAGCCAGGTCTCCCCCGCAAAATCTGCAGGC